>NZ_JCASIE010000003.1:0-503181 GCF_059685865.1 Telluria sp. ZB4P36 | reverse complement strand
CAGCTTCACGGCTTCTTCCTTGAGTTCCGGGGTGTACGTCTTCTTCAATGTCATCATAAAAGCTCCTGTTGGTGAACTTTACCAAACAAGAGTGTCCGAAAAAATCAGAGTACCTCAAAGGTACCGACTATTGCTTGGAAGGTGGAGGAGAACAGATAGTGTTCTTTCCCGGCAAGCGCGATGAAATGGTTGAAGCTTTGCCTAGAATTAATCGAGAGAATGGCGAGGTGATCGTAGATCATCGTGGCAACCTAGATCGTAGAGTGGAATATATAGACTTGGCAGGTGAGACGGCACCAGCGAAGCTACGGGCAAAAATTACAGATCCGCATATTAAAGGCCCGATTGAAACTGGTTGGGGAGCTACGGATTATACTCATCAGGAGGCCAAAAGAATCCTTTTGACTGTGCCAGCATTGAGATAAGGTTGACTAACTGGAGAGGTGTATGAGAGATTTAAACTTGGAAGCTGCTATCTGGTATTTATTCACTTCGAACAGCTTCTTTAAAGCTGCAGCCCAGGAATGTGAACAAACTATCGAATGGTTTGGAACACTAGCTGTATCTAAAGAAGTTTCGAATTTTGGCCGAAATAATCAGATTTTTGATACGTTCAAGGCGCTTGCTCGTGATTTCTATCGCGGTGCCGAAATGGCGGAACTTGGAGATTACAAGTTTATATGGGAGACAGCACGTTGCTTCAGAGGAGATGTTCGCGGAATGATGGAGCAGCCGCTTCATGGCTGGATGACCAAGGCTGAGTATCATGAGTTTAATGATCAAAGGATAGGTCTATTGATGACTTTTGCTAGGCAGATTTCCAATGCACTTAACAACGCAATGATAAAAGGAGAGAGCTTTTTCGATCCAGATCCGAATTGTCCTGAAAGAGCAAACGACGATGATGGATTTCCGGCGGAAGAGATTATTAAAACGTACAACTTCAACCTCAATCAGTATCAGCCACTTCCATCCTGGGATCTGCCAGACCCGCTGCCGGAATATTCCGTTGACAGATCAGTCACATGCAAGACGGGAGACGAAGTGCCTTGGACCGGCGTGTGGTATCCCGACACGGGACTGGAAAGGCACAGTCTGACTTTTGCCATCAAAGGGTTACGGATGCAACCGGCATTCCATATTGTAAAAACCGAGGAAGAGCTCGAAGCCGAAGGGGCTTACCTACCTAGTGCCGAAACAATTGCCGTTGCCACTACGTGGCATCCCCTTATTCCGTCCACACGTCAGCATGAGCAGAATTCTGAATTGCTTGCGAAAGCAGGTCAGCCCTGTCCGAAGGCAGGGGTTTGGCAGACGCAGGATGTGAACGCATCGGAACGGTTCTATGGATTGGATGAGCCTATGGGCAGTCTTGGCTCTGCCTATGGATTGACCATCTGGCGTTGGCTCAGGGATCGCTGAACCGAAACTACTCACTCGACATCCAGAGAGAACGTATGCGAAACCTGCACTTGGAAGTCACCGATTGGTGCGCGCGTATCCCTTCGTTCACCCAAGCGCCAGTAAATTACCCCGGAGGAAGACCGTGAAAGGCGTGATCCGACTCGGCGACGCTACCAGCCATGGCGGCAAGGTTGTCGCCGCTTCCGGTATGGCACGTGTGCACGGCATCACGGTGGCCCGGCAGGGAGACGCGTGCATGTGCCCAATCAAAGGGCATTCGCCATGCGTGATTGCCGAAGGCGATCCAGCGGTGCTTCTCGACGGCGTCCCGGTGGCCTTCGAAGGACACAAGACCTCGTGTGGCGCAACGCTGGTCTCGTCGGCGGCGACATCGGTCAAGGTGTGAGCAAGGTCATCCGCTGACGCTGCCTGCAGGCGAACAGCCGGGGCAGGGTACCAGCGCATCAGCACTTCGCCGCGAAAACGCCAGGCATAGGTCTGGCCCACCTTCAGCTGCGCCGCATGCTCGCGCAACTCGACCGTGAAGTTGCCCAGCTCAACGCGCCGGACGCGGGCGATGGCGCGCATGCACACCATGGAACCAAGGCGTCGACAGGGCCTGGAACCGTTGCCTGACCGTCTCCGCCGGGTACTTACCGCTGCGTTCAGCGGCCTTCCATCAATGCACGCGCCTTGCCGATGGACGCGTCCAGCCGTGGCTCCGAGACCAGGGCCGCCAACAGCGCGCGAACCAGCACGCAGTCCCCGGCAATCACCTCGTCCGGCATCCCGTTCCCGGCACTAAAAAATTTGCTTTTCATTAAGCACTTGTTCCGGTAATAATCGAACAAGTAATTCAAGCATTAAGTTTCATCATTCGGTCCGCCTGCAAACAGGCACAACACTTACAACGATATCGAGACCCGTCTGAACCCATGAAGCTCTCCGACCTGAAAATTGCGACCCGCCTGTACCTCGGCTACGGCGTCCTCATCGGCATTACCGGCATCGTGGTCGCCATCGCCTACGCCAAGGTCACCGCGCTCGACTCCGCCAACGACGCCAACGTCCACACCTACCGGGTGCTGGCCGAAGTCGATGGCGCCATGGAAGCGCTGGTGAATATCGAAACCGGCGAACGTGGCTATGCCCTGACCGGCCAGGAGGCCTCGCTGCAGCCTTACACGGCCGGCAAGCAGGACTTCCAGCAGCACCTCGAGCGGGCGCTTGCGCTCACCACCGACAACGCGGCACAGCAGGGGCGCCTGACACTGCTCGCGCAGCATCAGCGAAACTGGCTGGCGCAGGCAATCGATCCGGTGATCGCCCAGCGTCGCGCCGCTGTCGACGGCGACCTGTCGCAGGTCGTTGCAACGGTCCAGGCCGGCAAGGGCAAGGCCGGCATGGACGCCATGCGCGCGGTGGTGTCGCAGGTGAGGGCGGCGGAGGAGGAACTGCTGGCGCAGCGCGCGACGAATATCGTCGAGGCCCGCTCGGCCATGCGCCGCACGCTCGTCGGCGGCGGCCTGATCGCCGGCATCCTGGCGGTCTTCATGGCCTACCAGCTGGGCCGCAACATCAGCATCCCGCTGCGCCGCGCGGTCAGCCTGGCCAGCAAAGTGGCGCAAGGCGACCTGACCAGCGACGTCAAGGTCCGCACCAACGACGAAGCCGGCGAACTGATGGCGGCGCTGAAGGACATGAACGCCTCCTTGGTATCGATCGTGTCGAAGGTGCGCGCCGGTACCGGCGCCATCGCGACCGCGGCCGGCGAGATTTCGGCCGGCAACCAGGACCTGTCGAGCCGCACCGAGCAGCAAGCCAGCTCGCTGGAGGAAACCGCGTCCTCGATGGAAGAGCTGACCTCGACCGTCAAGCAGAACGCCGACAACGCGCGCCAGGCCACCCAGCTGGCCGCCAGCGCCGCCGACACCGCCGCGCGCGGCGGCGAGGTGGTGGTGACGATGGGCTCGATCAACGAAGCCTCGCGCAAGATCGCCGACATCATCACCGTCATCGACGGCATCGCCTTCCAGACCAATATCCTGGCGCTGAACGCGGCAGTCGAGGCGGCACGCGCCGGCGAGCAGGGCCGCGGCTTCGCGGTGGTGGCTGGCGAGGTGCGCAATCTGGCGCAGCGCTCGGCCGCGGCGGCGAAAGAGATCAAGGGCCTGATCGGCGACTCGGTGTCGCGGGTGGAAGCCGGTTCGCGCCTGGTGGACCAGGCCGGCCGCACGATGGACGAAGTGGTGTCCAGCGTGAAGCGCGTGTCCGACATCATCGGCGAGATCGCGGCCGCCAGCGAAGAGCAGCGCGACGGCATCGAGCAGGTGAACGGCGCGATCGCGCAAATGGACGAGGTGACGCAACAGAACGCCGCCCTGGTCGAGCAGGCCGCCGCGGCGGCGGCCGCGATGCGCGAGCAGGCCGGCGGGCTGGCGCAACTGGTGGATACCTTCCAGCTGGTGGAGCAGGCCCAGGTGTCGGCACAAGCGGCCGTCCAGCACCGGCCGCGTCCACCGGTCCGTCCGGCACTGCCGCGTGCCGCCAAGGCGCGCCCGCAGGTAGCGGATACAGCCGAGGTGGAATAAGCATCCCGGATGTGTCGCCATTTCCGCCCGATCCCCGGAGCATGCAGAAGACCTTGACCGTCACCCTGCTGCTCGCCATGGGCGTCTATGCGGCTGCCTGCCTGGCGCTGTTTTTCATGCAGCGCTCGCTGATCTATTTTCCGCCGGCGGTTGCCGCCTACACTGCGCCGCAGACCTCGATCCTCGAGGTGGCCGGCGCCTCCGTGAAGGTGTCCGAACGGCCGCTGGCGGGGGAACGGGCCCTGATTTACCTGGGCGGGAACGCCGAGGACGTGACGGCCAGCCTGCCCCTGCTGGACCGCGCCTTCCCGGAGCGCGCGCTGTATTTGCTGCATTACCGGGGCTACACCGGCAGCACCGGCAGCCCGTCCGAGGAGGCGCTGGTGGGCGATGCGCTGGCGCTGTTCGACCGGGTCGCGCGCGAGCACAAGGACATCGTCGTGATCGGGCGCAGCCTCGGCAGCGGCGTGGCGGTGCAGTTGGCCAGCCGGCGGCCGGTCAGCCGGCTGGTCCTGGTGACGCCCTTCGACAGCCTGGCCGGACTCGCCGCCCGCCAGTTTCCGTATTTTCCGGTACGCTGGCTCTTGCGCGACCAGTATGCGTCCGCGCAGCATGCGCCGCGCGTGACGGCGCCCACGCTGCTGGTCGCGGCCGGGCAGGACGAATTCATCCCGGCGGACAGCGCCCGCCGGCTGCTGTCGCACTTCCCCGCGGGCGTGGCGCAGCTGCGCGTCATCGACGGGACCGGGCATAATTCGATTTCCGAGAGTGCCGACTACATTCCCTCGCTGCGATGGGCGAGGTAGACCAAGCAATCACAAGGAGCCTCATGCCAGTCAACCAGATCCTGCGTCATGTCCTTCTGTTCGCGTCATGCCAGGTATCCGCGCATGCCGCCGACCCCGTGCCGGCGCACCTGGCCGGGGTGTGGGGCACTGCCGAGTCCTTACATGCCGGTACGGTTGCCCAATACGAACTGCTGTTGCTGCCCGATGGCTTCGGCTCATTCACCGGTTCGACACCGCCAATGACGATTACCAGCGGCCCGGACAAGGGCAAGCCGGCGCCGGGGCGCGTCATCATGGGCCTGCCGTTGCGGGCGGCGGTCGACGGCGAGGTCCTGAAGCTACAGCCCTTCATCCCGCGCTCGGTCGTGCGCCCTGGCGACAAGCTGCCGGCGCCGGAAGCGATGACGATCACCTGCCGCTACGAGGCCCCGGGACAGACCCTCACCTGCGTCGGCCCGGACCGCCCCGACATCGTGATGAAGCGCTATATCGAGAACGTGCCGGCCGAGACGATGGAGTTGCTCAGGCAAGTACAGGCCGCCGAGGATGGCGCTCAGGGGTGAAAAACAAAAAACCGCGGTCTGACCGCGGTTTTTCCTGGTGGGCGTACTGGGCGCCGGATGAATCTTACTCCTGCCATTCCTTCAGCGCGCTGATGGCCGCCTCGCCATTGCGGATCGCTTTCACGCGGCGCACGACTTCGTTGCGCCAGGCCTCGTCGGCATCCTCGTCGGGACCATCGATATCCTGGAGGAGCATGCGCAACAGGGCGTGCTTGTCATCTGCGCTCAGCAGCTGGATCTTTTCGGCGATCTCGGCAACCAGATTCGACATGATGTTCCTTCGGATAATATTTCTGAAATATTACCTGTAGTTTCAGGGGTTGTCGACTGCAACCATGTTATCCGTCGGTTTTCTGTCGATCAGCTTGTTATCGGGGTCGATTCCGGCCCGCGCCGGGCGTGCACCGACCACCAGCGTGACCGTCTGGCTGGCCCGGTCGACCAGGCGCCGCTCGCGCGCCAGCGGGTTGCCGTTGCGGTCGTCGACGCCGAATTCGATGTAGTCCTTCAGCGGCGCCGGCTTCTCGTCGCCCAGCTCGCCCGCGCGCACCTTGCCGGCATGCGCCTTGATCGTCACCTCGAACTTGCCGTCCGGGCGCCGCCGCACGGTGGCGCTGTCGGCACGGTTCTCGTACAGGACGATGTGCTCGAACAGGTCCTCGATCAGGTAAGCCTTGTCGGGGGGCGCCACCGCGCGCAGCCCGTCGACCAGCGCCAGCACGGTCGGGTAGGGCGCACCCTTCGATCCGTGTTCCTTCAGCAGGCCGCGCAGCACGCCGTTGACGGTGTCTTCGCCCAGCAGGTCGGCCAGCAGGTACAGCGCCAGGCTGCCCTTGCGGTAGTGGACGTAGTCCTGGTGTTCGTTTTGCGCCAGCGGAAGTTCCTTGCGGCGCTCCATGGCGCGGCCCATCAGGTAGGCGTCCAGGTTGTAGCGCAGGAAGCGGCGCATCTTCTGGCCGCCGTTGCTGCGCTTCATGACCATCAGCGCGGTGTACTCGGACAGGCTCTCCGACAGCACGGTGGAACCGCGGGTATCGGCGCCCACCAGCTGGTGGCCCCACCACTGGTGCGCCGCCTCGTGGGCGCTGACGTAGAACGGATAATCGATGTCCTTCGGCGAATCCTCGTCGATGCGGGCGATGAAACCCATGCTTTCCGAGAACGGGATGGTGCCCGGGAAAGCCTGGGCGTAGCTCGCGTAGCGCGGGAACTCGACGATGCGCAGCGCGTTGAACTGGTAGGGCCCGAAACGGCGCGAGGCGTAGTCGAGGCCGGCCTGGGCGCCGCCGATCATGCGCTCGACGTTGACCTCGTGGCCGGGGTGGTAGAACACGTCGATGGTCACGTCCTGCCAGCGGTCGTGCCGCACTTCGTAGCGCGCCGACTGGAAGGCATAGAAGTTGAGGATGGGCTTGTCCATCCGGTAGTGGAAGTAACGCCTGCCGCCGTGCATCCATTCCTTCTCCAGCGTGCCGGGCGCGATCGCCACCTGGTCCGGGCTGGTGCTGACCACCGCATCGAAATTGATCCAGTCGGCGTCCACGCCGACGCCGTTGTTGGCGCGCGCAGCCAGGTCCTCGCGCGCGGCCATCGGGTCTTTCGGCGGCAGGCCGCGGCGCTTGCGGTCGCGGTCATCCTGCAGCTCCACCGAGGGCTGGTAGCCGATGCGCGGCATGACCTCGTTGGTGAAGAAGCTGCCGTTGCCGACGACCGGGGTGTCGCGGCCCAGCCCCAGCCAGCCGCCCGGAGCGTACTTGAGGTGGAATGCGAGCGCCATGCGCGCCCCCGGCGCCAGCGGCTGGGCCAGGCGGTAGCGGTAGAAGCCGAGCTCCGGGTCGGCCGCCACCTGGCGCGCCGCCTGCGAGAAGCGCGCCGACAGCTCGGCCCCGCGCTGCTGGTACAGGACGATGTCCTGGATCGGGCCGCTGCTGCGGTTCTCCAGCTGATAGTAGCCTTTGACGAACAGGGCGCGCGTGCGCGGCCGGATGTCGACCTCCAGGTTGACGTCGGTGATGCGCGGCTGCGGCAGTCTGGCGAAGCGGCGGTAGCGCAGTTCGTAGTCGGCGCGCGCACGTTCCTGGCGGGCGCTGGTCTGGTAGCCGCCCGCATGCAGCTCATAGGCCAGCAGCGCGCCGGTGCCGGCGAAGACCAGCAGGCCGGCGCCGAAGCCGGCCAGCACCGGCCGCGAGAGGTTGCGGCGCGCCAGGCGCAGGCGCTCGCGCCAGCCGGTGTCGACGCCGCGCGCCCACAGCACCCGCGCGGCCACCATCAGCATCAGCGCCAGGCCGCTCCAGTAGAGCTGGAACAGGTACTCGCGCGGCAGGTAGTGGCCGAAGCCGTTCATCGCCGAATAGCTGAAGGACGGGGTGGCCCCGTAGACCAGCATCGGATGGTCGAAGCCGAAGCCGCGCGCGGTGCCGGCGACCAGATAGAGGGCGATCAGGATGAAGTAGGCCAGGTAGCGGTTGTTGACGACCACCTGCATCGCAACCGCCGCCACCGCCAGCAGCGCGTAGTGCGGCAGCAGCACCGTGAACAGGAAGCGCAGGTAGAGGCCGGGCTCCAGCCCGAAGTAGCCCTTGAACAGCTGGATCAGCATCCCGACCAGCATCGCCATCACCAGCAGCAGGGCCTGCAGGCCGACCAGGGCCAGGGTCTTGCCGGCGAGCGGCAGCCAGGTCGGCGCGGGCATGGCGTCGAGCATCTGCGACATGCGGGCCTCGCGTTCGCGCCATACCATCTCGCCGGCGAACAGGGTGGTCACCACCAGCATGTACAGCTCGAACACGTCGCGGATCAGGTCCAGCACCATGTAGGTGACGGGCAGGGTATTGGTGCCGTAGATCGAGCCCAGGTCGAGCGAGCTGGCGGCCAGGATCAGGGCGCCGGCGACCGCGAGGGCCAGGAAATACACGTTCTTGCTCGACTCGCGCAGGTTGTACCAGACCGACTTCCCCAGCAGGAAAGCCAGGCTGCGGCGTTCGAAGTCGGGCGCTTCGCGGGTGTCGACGGCGGCCTGGGACAGCGGCGCCGGCGCAGGTGCATCCGCCAGCTGCTGGCCCTTCTTGTGGCGCGGGTCGAGGTTGCCGGTGGTGTGGAAGCGCCAGTAGCCGAGCAGCAGGACCACCAGCCCGAACCCGACCCAGATCAGGCGGTTCACCAGGTAGACGCCTTCCAGGGTCACCGGGCGCGTGTTGCGCTCGGCGATCGGCCAGTATTCGGTGAGGCGGATCAGGGCCGTGGTGCCGAAGGGATCGATCAGCGCGGCGAGGGTCTTGTAGTCGAGGTCACGCGCCAGCGAGGGCGCGACGATGTAGCCGATCATCATGACGATGCTGGCCACGTAGACCGGCAGCATGCGGCGCGACAGCGCGGCCAGCACGAAGAACAGGGCGCCGAAGATGAAGGTATTCGGCAGCAGGGTGAGCAGCCAGGGCAGCAGGTAGGCCGCCACCCCGTTCGGCCCCAGGCGGTCGGGCTCGATGCCGGGGATGTAGCTGCCGAGCCAGGCGCCCAGCACGATGCTCGACAGGATCACCGCCAGCGTGACGAAGGCCCCGAGGAAGCGTCCCAGCACGTAATCCGCCTTGCGGATCGGCGCGCTGAAGAAGAAATGCTGCATCTCGTATTCGAAGTCCTGCTGCACCGAACGGCCCATCACGGCCGCCACCACGATCACGCCGAAGCAGCCGAGGAAGGAGGCGGTCAGCGCGATCTGGCGCGGCGCATTGATCAGGACCCGGCCGCCGAAGGTGACGATGGCGTCGCGGAAGGCGCCGCCCGCCGCCGCCATCCACAGCATCGCCAGCGCCAGGAACATGCCGAAGTAGATCCAGGTGGACAGCAGCCGCAGCCGCTGGCGCGCTTCGAAGCGGGCGATGGCGAACAAGGACCACATTGCTTAACAATTCCCCGCGGCGGCGTTGAATTTTCCGGCGATGGTGGCGAAGTACACGTCTTCCAGGCTGGCGCGGGCCGGCTCGAAGCCGTCGCCCGGGTCGCTCTCGGCATACACGTGGATCAGGGTGCGACCGGTGAGCAGGCGGGTGGAGATGACCTGGTGGCGCTTCTGGAATACCGGCAGCTCCTGCTTGGTGACGAAGCGCGCCCAGATATAGTCTTCGATTTCGTAGGTGAGATCCTGCGGGTCGCCGCACAGCAGCACGTGGCCCTTGTGGATGATCGCCATGTTGGCGCACAGGTCGGCCACGTCGGACACGATGTGGGTGGACAGGATGACGGTCTTGTCCTCGCCGATCTCGGACAGCAGGTTGTGGAAGCGCACCCGCTCCTGCGGGTCCAGGCCGGCGGTGGGTTCGTCGACGATGATCAGGCGCGGGTCGCCCAGCAGGGCCTGGGCGATGCCGAAGCGCTGGCGCATGCCGCCCGAAAAGCCGCCGAGGCGCTGGTTGCGCACTTCCCAGAGGTTGGTTTGCTGGAGCAGGCCGTCGACCACTTCGCGCCGACGGTGCTTGTGCGACAGGCCCTTGAGCTGGGCGAAATGGTCGAGCAGTTCGTAAGCGGTTACTTTCGGGTAGACGCCGAAATCCTGCGGCAGGTAGCCGAGCATGCGGCGCACCTCGTCCTTTTCGTCCAGCACGTCGATATCATCCAGGAACACCGAACCCGAATCGCATTCCTGCAGGGTGGCCAGGATCCGCATCAACGTCGATTTGCCGGCGCCGTTCGGACCGAGCAACCCGAACATTCCGGCCGGAATGTTCAGGGTGACACGGTCGAGCGCAACCACGCCATTCGCGTAAGTCTTCGACAAATTGCGGATTTTCAATTCCATCAATGCCCCCAAGCGTGCATATAAACCTTTTTCAACACTTGCATTGTATAAAATTGTCTTGGGTTTTGTGGTAACTCTGCGACGCGCGGTCGCTTCGGCCGCCCAGGCTGCATAATTTGATGACAGAACGCATGTCAGGGCGCACTTAATATTTCCGCAAGAAAACATTGCTCCCGTACTCGACGGAAATGTGGATAATGACAGCATGAACAAGGCCATCCAGGACAAGCTGTTGGCGCTGATGCGCGAGGGACGCGACCGCACCGAGTCGACCGACTGGTTCCGGGTGGCGCTGGGATTGTTCTACCTGGCGGCGTTGATGACGGAAGAGACGATCGACTTCAAGAAGGTCGACCGCGAGTTCAACCGCTTCATTTATCACACGCTGGGCAAGGGCCACACCATCACCAGCGTGCTGCAGTTCATGAGCGGCCAGAAGGTGATGCCGACCGTCGAATGCGGGCGCTTCATGGAGGCTTTCCGGCGCCACTGCCCGGAAGTGCCGGCCGCGTCGATCCCCTTCCTGCTCGAGCTGAACCTGGGGGTGGCGAAGAACATCTCCGGGCTGGAACCCAGCGGCCCGCTGGCCGACTGGATCGCGCGCCGGAAAGCCGAGGCGGGGGCAGCGGGCGCCTGAGGTCCGGCGCAGGGCCTATAATGATGTTTTCGGATTTGCATTGATCACATCATGAGCGCCTACCGTTCCAGTTCCCCCCTCGACCAGTTGATCACCGGCTTCGACAAGGCCCTGCGCGTGGTCGGCGGCGTCGCCGCCTCTGCGCGCCCGAATCCGGGCGCGCACGCCACCGACTGCGAACTGAGCGACGACGAGCGCCGCCACAGCGCGGGCCTGATGCGCGTGAACCACGTCGGTGAAGTGTGCGCGCAGGCGCTGTACGATGCGCAGGCGCGTTTCGGCAAGAGCCCGACGATCCGCACCCAGTTCGCGAAGTCGGCGCGCGAGGAAGAAGACCACCTGGCCTGGACGGCGGAGCGCCTGTCCGAGCTGGGATCGCAGCCCAGCCTGCTCAATCCGCTGTGGTATGCCGGCTCGTATGTCCTGGGCAGCATCGCCGCCAAGCTGGGCGATCCGCACAGCCTCGGTTTCGTGGTCGAGACCGAGCGCCAGGTCGAGGCCCACCTGAACCGCCACCTCGACGACCTGCCGCCGCAGGACGCGAAGTCGCGCGCGATCGTGGAGCAGATGCGGGTCGATGAAATCGCGCACGGCGCTTCGGCGCAGGCACTGGGGGCGGCCGATATGCCGGCGCCGGTCAAGATGCTGATGACGGCGATGTCGAAGGTGATGACGACCACCGCCTATCACATCTGACCTGCCAGTTACACTTCGACGATCTCCACCGAGTGGGTGATCTCGGCCGTCTTGGCCAGCATGATCGAGGCCGAGCAGTACTTGTCGTGCGACAGGCTGACCGCGCGCTCCACCGCCGCCGGTTTCAGGTTGCGCCCGGTGACCGTGAAGTGGAAGTTGATCTTGGTGAAGACCTTCGGATCGCTGTCCGCGCGCTCGGCCTGCAGCGTCACGTCGCAGCCGCGCACGTCCTCGCGGCCGCGCTTGAGGATCAGCACCACGTCGTAGGCGGTGCAGCCGCCGGTGCCGACCAGGACCATCTCCATCGGGCGCGGCGCCAGGTTATGGCCGCCGCCTTCGGGCGCGCCGTCCATCGCCACCATGTGGCCGCTGCCGGTTTCGGCGCGAAAACTCATGCCCGAGGGGCCGTTCCAGCTGACTTTCACTTCCATTCGATTTCTCCGCTGAGGATTGACTGCGGAGCATTGTAAGGCAGGCGGGGCGCCTTTGCCGGCGCCCCGGGATTCGACAGGCTTACACAGCGAGCACGTAGCGTTCGCTCTTCATGCGCCAGCTGGCGATGGCTACGACGACCAGCGCCGGAATCGCCGAGCACAGGAAGGTCATGGCGAAGGGCAGCACGCCGATGTCGCCGCCCTTCGACAATTCCTTCACGAGGGTCTGGTTGGACAGCATCGGCACCAGGTACATCCACTGCGCGGTCTTGAGGTCGAGCATGGACACGACCAGTCCCGGCACCAGCGGGGCGATCATCACGAAGCTCAGGACCGTCTGCGCTTCCTTGAAGGTCTTGGCGTTCATCGCCAGGGCCACGTAGAGCGCACCGGCCAGCAGCGACAGCGGCACCGTCACCAGGCATACCAGCGCCAGCTGGCCCCAGCCCAGGCTCCAGGACATGCCGATTTCCTCCAGCGGCAGCCACTTGAGGATCAGGTGGGCCAGCACCAGCTCGAAGGTCACGCCGACGATCGCCAGGATGCTCGCGGCCAGCCATTTGCCGCCCACCAGTTCCCAGGTGCGCGCCGGCTGCGCCATCAGCACCTCGAGCGAGCGGCGTTCGCGCTCGCCGGCGGTGCTGTCCACCGCGGCCGACATGCTCAGCATGAAGGCCGGGAAAAACAGGATGCCGATGATGCTGCCGATTAGCATGGCCGAGCGCGAGGCATTGGTGCCGGTGTCGTAGCGCTGGAGCTGGATCGGCGTCAGCGCCGCGGGCGATACGCCATGGGCCAGCAGGCGCGCGCTGGCGATGTTGGCGCCATAGGCTTCCAGCACGTCTTCCACATCACGCCGCTGGGCATTGCTTTCGGTGGCGGAGTCGAACCAGACCTCGAGCCGGGCCGGGCGCATCGCGTAGTAGCTCTCGGTGAAATCGTCCGGCAGGCGCAGCACCGCCACCGCCTTCTTGGTGCGCAGCAGCTCGCCGATGGCGTCTTCTTCCATCGGCGCGGTTTCCTTGACCGTGATGTTCTTCTGGCCCAGCTGCGCCATCAGGGTCGGGGCCTTGGCGCCGCCGATCACGGCCAGCTCGATGCCTTCGCGCTCGGTCTTGGTGCTCTTGTCGACCAGCTGGTGCAGCATGAAGCCGATCATGACGGGGTAGAGCAGGGTGAACAGGGCGAGCAGGGCCAGGGTGCGCTTCTCGCGCAGCGTCTCGCGCAATTCCTTGCGCAGGACGATCATCAGCTTGGATTTCATGCGATTCCTTCCTCGGTGCCCACCAGGCTGACGAAGGCGTCTTCCAGGTTGGCGATGCCGGTGCGCCGGCACAGTTCTTCGGGCGAGCCCTGGGCCACGGTGTGGCCGCCGGCGATGACGATCACGTCTTCGCACAGCGCGGTCACTTCCTGCATCACGTGGGTCGCCATGATCACGCAGCAGCCGTCGGCGCGCAGCGCGCTCAGGGCGGTGCGCAGCGCGCGCGTGCTCATGACGTCCAGGCCGCGGCTCGGTTCGTCCAGCAGCAGGTGGCGCGGGCGGTGCAGCAGGGTGCGCGCCAGCGCCACCTTGATGCGCTGGCCCTGGGAGAAGCCCTTGCTGCGGCGGTTCAGGATGTCTTCCATGCCGAGCAGCTCGGACACCTCGTCGATGCGCTTGCCGATCGCGGCGCGCTCCATGCCGTTCAGTTCACCGAAGTAGCTGAGGTATTCGCGCGTGCTGAGGCGCTCGTACAGCCCGAACTGGTCCGTCAAGAAGCCGATGCTGCGGCGCACCGCCATCGGATCCTTCTCCGGATCGATGCCGTCGATCGAGATGCTGCCGTGGTCGCGCTTGAGCAGCCCGACCAGGGTGCGCAGCAGGGTGGTCTTGCCGGCGCCGTTGGGGCCGAGCAGCGCGGTGATCTGGCCGTCGCGCGCGGTGAAGCTGACGCCGCCCAGCGCCTGGACGGCGCCGAACTTCTTGCGTACATCGTGGACTTCAATCATGTTCTTTGCCTTATGGTTGCGGGCCGGCGCTGCCGAGCTGGAAGGTCGGGGGCGGAATCTCTTTCAGGCAGGCGGCGTCCAGCTGGTCCTGCGGCTTGTCGAGGAAGCTGCGCAGCAGGCGCGGCGCGCAGCCGAGCTGCGAGACGCCGTGGCCGACGTTGTCGACCACCACGTGCTGGGCGCGCGCCATGTATTTGGCGGCGGTGGCGGCGCGGTGCGGCGGCGTGACCGGATCGAGCGCGCCGGACAGCAGCAGGGCCGGGGTCTCGATGCGGGCCGGTTCCTTGTACGGAATGGCCGGCACGTTCATCACCTTGCACAGGGCGGGCATCTGGTCGGCCAGGTTCTTGGTCAGCATGCCGGCGTCGGACTGCAGCAGCGCCGGCGTCATGCGCGGCACGTCCTCGGCGCAGACCACCGCGAGGTGCAGCAGGATGGCGATGTGGCCCTGGGTGCCGAAGTCGCCGGCCAGGTTCTGGCGCGCGACGAAGGGCTGCCAGCGTCCCTGCGCGGCATTGTGGATCAGGAAGGGCAGGCGGCGGGCGTCGGCCGGCGAATACAGGATGCCGTGCACGGTGCCCAGGAAGCGCGATGCCGTCATGGTGAACTCGACCGGCTGCGCGGTGCGCGGGTCGGGCAGCGACAGCTTGATGCCGCCCGCTTCGAGCTTCGCGACCAGGCCCTCGAATTCGGCGCGCAGCTTCGGGAAGGCCTTGTTGCAGGAAGCGTCTTTGGCGCATTGCTCGAACATCTTGTCGAGCGCGGCCTGGCCGTCGCGGGCGCCGGCCGGAATCACCTGGTCGGGCGCGGCCACGCCGTCCAGCACGAGGCTGCGCACGCTGGCCGGATACAGGCGGGCGTAGGCCTGGCCCAGGCGGGTGCCGTAGGAGCCGCCGAAGACGTTGACGGGGCCATAGCCGAGCGCGCGGCGCACCAGTTCGGTGTCGCGGGCGGCGGCCTCGGTGGTGTAGGCGGCGAATGGGGCCTTGGTGGCGGTGATGCAGGCATGCAGCTCCGCTTCCAGCTGCGTCTCGGTCATGCGCTCGTGTTCCGGCTTGCTCTTGCAGTCGAGCTTGCCGGAGCGGCCGGTGCCGCGCTGGTCGATGAACACGATGTCGCGGGTGGCACGCACCCGGGTGAAGGCGGTCGACAGCAGACCCACCACGTCGCTGCCGGCCTCGCCGGGACCGCCGGCCAGCACGAACAGCGGATCGCCGCGGGTGCCGGCGCGGTGCGCCGGGGCGACGGTCACATGGAGTTTCAGCTTGGCGCCGTCTGGTTTGGCATGGTCCAGCGGGACGTCGAGGCTGACGCAGCGCAGGGCGTCGACGACGCCGGGGAGGTGGCAGCCGCGGGTGGCGGCCGGCTTGGGGCCGGCAGTGGCATTGGCGGGTGCCGCTGCGCTTGCCGCCGCGCTTGTGGTAACTGCGGCCAGCCACAGGGCGGCAACTGGAAGTAACGATCTTGTCTTCACACAATCTCCTCAAAGGATGCACGCATAGTAGATTGGCATCGTTTTGATGGTCAATGCATAGTTGCACGATCGCACCAATTTATGCGAACGGGGAAAATGCGACAGCCTCCGTCACCCGCATTGACGGGCTAGCCTTTGTTCGGCTATCATCGTGGGCTTTCCCTTTGCTCGGGGAAGACAATAAGGCAGAGTCCGCTGCAGCAAGGGCGGAACCACCACAGTGAGCATTTAACCTATTTGGAAGTCATCATGAAAACTTTTTCCGCTAAGGGCCATGAAGTCCAGCGCGACTGGTTGGTGATTGACGCGACGGACTTGGTCCTCGGACGTGTTGCCAGCGAAGTGGCACTCCGACTGCGCGGCAAGCACAAGCCGGAGTTCACTCCGCACGTCGATACCGGCGACTACATCATCGTCGTCAATGCAGGCAAGCTGCGCGTGACCGGCACCAAGGCCACCCAGAAGACCTACTACCGTCACTCGGGCTACCCGGGCGGTATCTACGAAACCAACTTCCTGAAGATGCAACAGCGCTTCCCGGGCCGCGCCCTGGAAAAGGCTGTCAAAGGCATGCTGCCGAAGGGCCCGCTGGGCTATGCAATGATCAAGAAGCTGAAAGTGTACGCGGAAGGTTCGCACCCGCACGCAGCACAGCAACCACAAGCACTGACCCTCTAAGGAACTGACATGATCGGTAACTACAACTACGGCACTGGCCGTCGCAAGAGTGCAGTCGCTCGCGTGTTCATCAAAGCCGGCACCGGCCTGATCGTCGTGAACGGCAAGCCTGCGAACGAATACTTCTCGCGCGAAACCGGCCTGATGGTCATCCGCCAGCCGCTGGAACTGACCGGCAACGTCGAACGTTTCGACATCAAGGTCAACGTGCACGGTGGTGGTGAGTCGGGCCAGGCAGGCGCCGTCCGCCACGGCATCACCCGCGCCCTGATCGACTACGACGCAGGCCTCAAGGGCGACCTGGCACGCGCCGGTTTCGTCACCCGTGATGCCCGTGAAGTCGAGCGTAAGAAAGTCGGCCTGCGTAAAGCACGCCGCGCAAAGCAGTTCTCGAAGCGTTAATTCGTTTCTGCTGCTACCAGCGCCTCCGGGCGCTGGCTGCGAAAGCCGTCCTCCGCAAGGTGGGCGGTTTTTTGCTTTTCAGGCTTCCTCTATTCGATCTGGGTAATCCTGCTGCATATTCTTGTCGAATTCATCATTATTCGCCGATATTCATCTTCCAAGTCGTGCATGAATAGCAAAGAATACGGCTTTCCCAATCACTTCAGGAAAGCCCGTCATGAATTTTGGCGAACGACTCAAGCAACTCCGGACTGAGAAAGGGCTGACCCAGCCCCAGTTCGCACAGATGGCCGGTATCGAGCAGTCCTATCTGTCCAAGCTGGAAAACGACAAGTCGGTGCCATCGGCCGAGATGTTTTCCACCATCCTGTCCGGCCTCGGCATGGACCAGGCGAGCTTCCTGAAAGACGTGGACCAGGACGTGCTGGACACCACGCTGCGCCACATCCCCGCGGTCGCGCAGTTCAGCCAGGGTGCGGCCGTGGTCCGGGTCCGGCAGACCAGGCACTGGCTGTTCGGCGCGGCCGCGGCCTGGCTGCTCGGCTTCGCCATGATGCTGGCGGCAAACGACGGCATCTTTTTCCCGAACAAGCTGTACAAATACACCTCGCCCGGGGTGATCCGCGCCGGCGAGCCCGAGAACGTGTTCGACACGCGCAGGGAGATCCTGCAGCTCAGGATGGCCGCCAGGGTCATCACGCTCGAAGAGATGTCGAAGGAGCTGGCGGAGTTCTACGCCACCCGCCTCGCGCCGACGACGGTGGAACGGGCGGACAGCCGCGGCACGGTGTACTACGAACAGGCCGAAAACGGCCGCCGCCGTTTCGAACTGATCGATACCAGGCATATCCAGGCGCCCGGCAACCGCGTCCTGCAATACCTCGGCGCCATCGTGCTGGTGTCCGGCTTCATCATCCTGTTCATCGAATGGCGCCTGCGCCGCCTCAAAAACAAACCACGTTAATCACCAAGGAGACCCCATGTCGCAGATCCGCACCTTCCTCGCCGGCGCCACCACCATGGCCGCCGCCCTCGCCGCCGTCATGACCCTGAGCGGCGCTGCCGATCCGGCACGCCGCGCCAGTTTCGACGAGATCACCGTCGGCCGCATCAACATCGTCGAACCGGACGGCACCAAGCGCATCATCATCTCCAACAGGGCCCAGTTCCCGGGCGACTTCCAGCAGGGGAAGGAGGGCGCGCGTCCGGACCGCCGCAGCTTCGCCGGCATGTTGTTCGTCAACGAGGAAGGCACGGAAAACGGCGGCCTGATCCAGAAGGGCAGCATCGGCGCGGACGGCAAGATCGTCTCCGGCCTGTCGCTCACCTTCGACCGCTTCCGCCAGGACCAGGCCCTGCAGCTGATCAACAACGACAGCGCCACCCACCAGATGACCGCCCTGAAGATCAACGATGTCCCCTACTACGGCGTCACCTCGATGGGCGACATCAATCGCTTCCGCGAGGAGAGCGGCAAGCTGCCGCGGACGGAACAGCAGGCTTACTGGAAGAAGCTGGAGGAGGAAGGCCGCCTGAGCCAGAACCGCATCTGGCTCGGCAATACCGCCAGCAAGGGATCGGCCCTCCAGCTGAAGGATGCGAAGGGACGGACCCGCATGATGCTGCTGGTCTCGGCGGACGGCAAGGCCGAGATCCAGATGCTGGACGAGCAGGGCAAGGTCAGCAAGTCGATCACGCCCGGCTCGGGCGAGTAGACCTCAGTAGAGCGCGACGCCCTGCCTGAGTGCCTCGCGCTCCACACTGATCATCTTCAGGGCCGGCAGGCGGCCGCCGAGCAGCTGTTGCGTTTCTTTGCGATTGGTGTCCGTCGGCACTGCCAGCACCCGCACCGTCGCGGGATCGATCACGCCCCAGTTCGCGCCATCGTGGCAGCCCGAGCCGCCGCAAAAGGCCTGGAACACCACCAGCGGCCGGCCGTCGCCCGCGCTCACGCACCGGCCGCCGATGAAGTCGATGCCCCGGTAACGCAGGATGGTCTCGAGCCCGTTGCGGGAAACGGTCACCACGCCTTCCGCGCGCTCTTCAGGCACGCGGCTGTCGCGGGCCAGCACCTCGATCCCGGCGTCCGCGCCGCCGCAGGAGAAGCGCTCGGCGGCAAGGGCGGGCGTGGCGCCGATCGACAGGACGGCAAGGCAGAACAGGGCGGTGGTGCGCATGGGGTCTCCGTTTGAAGGTGGTGAAACAAGTCTGCATTCCGTCGCCGGCCTTGCCGGCACACGCATTTTTCACGGCTGTTAAAATGCAGCCTCGTCCTGAAAAGGTCATTATTACATCACGAAGGAACAGAACATGATCAAAGTTGGCATCGTTGGCGGAACCGGATACACGGGCGTGGAATTGCTGCGGCTGTTGGCCGTGCATCCCGACGTGCAGCTGACCGCGATCACTTCGCGCAAGGAAGACGGCCTGCCGGTGGCCGACATGTTCCCCTCGCTGCGCGGCGTCGTCGACCTCGCCTTCTCGAGCCCGGACAAGGCCGACCTGAGCCAGTGCGACGTGGTGTTCTTCGCCACCCCGCACGGCGTCGCCATGGCCCAGGCCCCGGCGCTGCTGGCGGCCGGCGTCAAGGTCATCGACCTGGCGGCCGACTTCCGCCTGAAGGACCGGGCGACGTTTGAACAGTGGTACAAGATCCCGCACACCGCTCCCGAGCTGATCGAGGAAGCCGTGTACGGCCTGCCGGAACTGAACCGCGAAGACATCAGGAAGGCGCGCCTGGTCGCCACTCCTGGCTGCTACCCGACCACCATGCAGCTCGGCTTCTACCCGCTGCTGAAGGCCGGCATCATCGACGCCGGCAACCTGATCGCCGACTGCAAGTCGGGCGTGTCCGGCGCCGGCCGCAAGGCCGAGATCGGCACGCTGTTCTCGGAATCCAGCGACAACTTCAAGGCCTACGGCGTGCACGGCCACCGCCACACGCCGGAAACCTCGGCCCAGCTGGCGCGCTATACCGACCAGAAGGTCGGCCTGATCTTCACGCCCCACCTGGTGCCGATGATCCGCGGCATGCACGCGACCCTGTACGCGCGCCTGACCAGGGACATCGACGACGCGGCCCTGCAGGCCCTGTTCGAGAACGAATACAAGGACAGCCAGTTCGTCGACGTGATGCCTTTCGGCTCGCACCCGGAAACCCGCTCGACCCGCGGCTCGAACATGCTGCGCCTGGCCCTGCACCGTCCGGAAGGCGGCAACACCGTGGTCATCCTGGTGGTGCAGGACAACCTGGTCAAGGGTGCATCCGGCCAGGCCGTGCAGTGCATGAACCTGATGTTCGGCCTCGACGAAGCGACCGGGCTGAAGCAGATCGCCCTGTTGCCGTAATCCTCTTCATCTCCCGCGCGGGCGCCATGCCCGCGCGCTCCCCGTTCGACTCACCCGATCTAGATCAAGGCCGCTCTTGTTGAGCACGGTAAATTGACCGATGCACAGGTTGATTTTTAGCGCCCTAAGGAGAGGTGAAACATGTTCGGTCGACAAGTAAAAAGCGAGATTGACAGCCTGGTCGGCATCTCGGCCCGGATCGAGGGCGACCTGTGCTTCACCGGCGGCCTGCGCATCGACGGCGAGGTGCACGGCAATGTGGTGGCGGCGGACGGCGCCGAGAGCATGCTGATCGTGTCCGAGCACGCGCGGATCGAGGGCGAGGTGCGCTGCGCCAGCCTGGTGGTCAACGGTTACATCGCCGGATCGGTGTATTCGTCGGAACTCCTTGAATTACAGCCGAAAGGCCGCATACATGGTGATGTCCATTACCGTTTGCTCGAGATGCACGGCGGCGCCCTCGTGACGGGGAAACTGACCCACGAACCCGCGGGCGAGCCGGTGTTTCATCTATCCGACGCCGAGGTCGGCTCGGCAGCATGAGTTGCGCCAAGGGTCTATAATGGACACCATAGCGTAATTCACGTATTTCACCAGGAGTGTTTCATGACCGCAGTCGCCGAAGTGCAAGAGCACGACACGATCCCAGTTCCGATCAACTTCACCGACAGCGCCGCACAGAAAGTTGCCCAGCTGATCGAGGAAGAGGGCAATCCCGACCTCAAGCTGCGCGTCTTCGTGCAGGGCGGCGGCTGCTCCGGCTTCCAGTACGGCTTCACCTTTGACGAAATCGTCAACGAAGACGACACCACGATGGAAAAGAACGGCGTCCAGCTGCTGATCGACTCGATGAGCTACCAGTACCTGGTCGGCGCCGAGATCGACTACAAGGACGACCTCGAAGGCGCCCAATTCGTGATCAAGAACCCGAACGCCACCTCGACCTGCGGTTGCGGTTCCTCGTTCTCCGCCTGACCTCCCCAGGCAGCCCGGTGATCCGGGCCGTTCCTTTGATGGGTCCGGTTTCCGGACCCGTTGTCGTTTACGCAGGGTAGAGTGCGCCCAGGATGCGCGGGCCGCGTGCGCCAGTGACGGCCGGCAGGTTGCCGGGCTGGCGTTGCAGGAAGCGGTAGCCCAGCCAGGCAAAGGCCAGCGCCTCGACCCGGTTCGGCGCGATGCCGAGCGCCGCCGTCGATTCCACCCGCGCGCCGCCCAGCGCCGCGCCGATCTCGCCCAGCAGGGTGGCGTTGTAGGCGCCGCCGCCGCACACGTACACCGCATCCACGCCCGCATGTTCGGCGCGGATCGCTTGCGCGATCGTCACGCCCGTCAGGCGGGTCAAGGTCGCCATGACATCGGCCGGTGCCAGCGCGCCGAATCCCTGCAGCTTGGCGTCCAGCCATGCATCGTGGAACAGGTCGCGGCCGGTGCTCTTGGGTGCCGGCTGGCGGAAATAGGGCTCGTCCAGCAGCGCATCCAGCAGCGGCCCGTGCACGCTGCCGCCGGCGGCCCAGGCGCCATCCTCGTCATAGGGCTTGCCCAGATGGCGGCCGATCCACAAATCCATCAGCACATTGCCCGGACCGGTGTCGAAACCGGTGACGCGGCCATCGCCATGCAATACGCTGATGTTGCCGATTCCGCCGATGTTGACGACCACGCGCGCCGTGCCCGGCTTGCCGAAGGCGGCCTCGTGGAAGGCCGGCACCAGCGGCGCACCCTGGCCGCCGGCGGCGATGTCGCGGCTGCGGAAGTCGGCGATGACGTCGATCCCGGTCAGTTCGGCCAGCAGGGCAGGGTTGTTGGTCTGGCGCGTGAAGCCGAGTTCCGGGCGGTGACGGATGGTCTGGCCGTGCACGGCCACCGCCGCGACCGGCCTGCCGGCGGCGGGCAGCAGCTGGCGCACGCAGTCGGCATAGCACAGGGCCAGGCCGTTCGCGGCCAGGGCCTCGCGCTCGAGTTCGTTCTCGCTGGCGGCCTGCAGCGCCATCAGCTCGCTGCGTAGTTCGGCGGGGAAGGGCGTGAAGGCGGCCGCGACGGTGCGGATGCTGCCGCCGGTAAAGTCGGCCAGCACGCCGTCCACGCCGTCAAGGCTGGTGCCGGACATCAGGCCGATGGTCAGGGAAGAGGTGTCGCTCATGTGTTCTCGATCTGGATGGGACAATGCAGTCTAAACGGTCGGGGCAAAAAGCGGAAGCGACGGGTCTGGCCGCCGAATGCGGGAATTGGTGAATTTTCGGAGCGGGACGCCGTGCTATCTTTGCGCCCTCATTATTGCCGCTATCATCATGAAGACAAGATTCCACGTATTTCTCGCCCTGGCACTCTGCGCCTCTTTCGCCGGCGCCCAGACGGCCAAGCAGCCTGCGGTCGTCCGGACCACGGCCACCTACAGCTGCGGCAGCGGCCCGGGAGGCGAATGTCCTTTCCTCCTGTACACCTCCGACTGCTAGGAAGCGGGCGTCAGGAACGGCTATCCCGCGCTGGTCTGCACCCACGAGGTGTTCGCTGAATTCCGCTTGAAAGAGGGCGAATCGAAGACCTTCGACCGGATGCCGCCCGGGGTCAGGCAATGCCAGGCGCGCAACGGCAAGCTGGCTTTCCCCGACTGCATGCGCTAGACAGTCTTACTTCTTGGCGCTGTCATTGTTAGCTATGGATGAGGATTGAACTGCTGAGCTCTCGCATGGTCCAAGCCCTGTCCGCATCGACAGGAACCGGCCATGAAAGCGCCCAGCTTCACTAAATGGTTTGCACAGCTGCCCGCCCTGAACGGGCCACAACGACTGCAAACGCTTGCAGCCCTGCATCCTGCCGCCGGGCTCGACCAGGTAATCGCCCTGATCGGGCAGATTGGCGCGGCTAAACGCCAATGTCCGCGCTGCGCATGCGAACGCTACTATCGGCATGGCCAGGCCAACGGCTTGCAGCGCTACCGTTGCCGGGAATGCAGGCGCACCTTCAACGACCTGAGCGGCACGCCATTGGCGCGGCTGCGGCTGCGCGAAAAATGGCTCGATTACCTTGCCGCAGTGCTCGATTCGAAACCGGTGCGCGCGGCGGCCAAGCAGGTGGAGGTGCACCGCAATACCGCTTTTCGCTGGCGTCACCGCTTCCTGGATCGGGTCAAGCACAACCGGCCACGGTGCCTGAGCGGTGTCGTCGAGGCCGATGAAATGTTCATGCTGGAGTCGCAGAAAGGCGCGCGCAAACTGGAACGGCCGCCGCGCAAACGAGGCGGACGGGCAAGCAGGCGCGGGATCTCACGCGAACTCGACTGCATTCTCGTCGCGCGCGACCGCAGCGGCCAGACCATTGATGCGCTCGCCGGACGCGGCGCCCTGACGGTGGCGCAGCTGGAGCGCCACCTCTTGCCCAAGCTCGACAGGCAAGTCTTGCTGGTCAGCGATGCGAACGCCGCCTACCGTGCTTTTTCCCGCAAACACGCGATCGCCCATCAAGCAGTGAACTTGAGCGCGGGCGAGCGGGTCCGTCGCGGCAGCGCCGGCGCCATCCATGTCCAAAATGTGAATGCCTATCACCAGCGCTTCCGCGAATGGCTTGCGCGTTTTCACGGCGTGGCCTCGCGCTATTTACCGAATTACCTGGGCTGGCGCTGGGCACTCGATGGCGGACGGATTACTTCTGTTGAGCAATTGCTGCGTATCGCAATCAGAGTCATCCATAGATAACGGTGACAGCGCCTACTTCTTTGGCCGCGGCTCCGGATTTTCTTCTGCTGACCAGGGTACCGCGGCAATCTTCCTTGTCCTTGTCGACGAGGGCCTTGCCGAAGGCCTTGATCACGGCTTCGATCTTCTGCCGCTTTCCACCGGGTTTTCCGCGAAGGCATGCGGCGGCAGGCCGGCGAACAGGGCCAGGCACAGCGTAGCGGTGGCGAGAACGGGTGTCATCGGGCCTCTCTATCGTGGTGGCGATGCGTATGGCGCTCACGGACGCGCCGCGAAAAACTGGCTACTGACGCTGTGGCGCGGCATGCCGAGCTGTTCGGGCTTCTTCAGCAGGTAGTCGAAGCCGCCCCGGTCGCCCTTCAGGGCACCGTCCAGGAAGTGCAGGACATAGCGCGCGCTCTGGCCATAGGACTGCGCCACTTCGTCGCGGGTGTAGTCGCCGAAGTCGAGAGGATCGAGGCGTAGGTAGCTGCTGCCAAAATACACGTGCTCCATCGCATACATCGTCAGCAGGTACACGTCGGCGCCCTTCATCTTCTGCAGGATGCTGCCGGACACATCCGGCTTGTGCTTCAGGCCGCGCTCGAAAGGCTGCGGCCGCTGGGCCAGGTAGAGCAGAGGCGTGCGCAACTGTTCCGGCTTCAGGTAGGGGAGCTTGTCCAGCATGGCATGGCGGTAGCGCACCGTGCCGTCCAGGCAGACCAGGGCCTTGATCCGTTCGTCCTGCGCCGCGGCCAGCACGTTCGCCATGCCGCCCCAGGAAAAACCGGCGACCGCCAGGCGGGAAGTATCGGCCTGCGGCAGCGACTGCGCGTAGCCGACCAGGAAACGGATGTCGGCCGCCTGGGCTTCGGCGTGCGCCAGGTCGTCCTTCTGCCAACGCCCGTCGATGCCCAGCGCCGGGCTGGCGATCACGATATAGCCGTGACTGGCAAGGAATTCCATCATCTCGGCATTCTCGAAGACATTGCTGCTCAGGCTGGGCGAGTAGATTACTACCGGATACTTGCCCGGCAGCGCCTTCGCATCGCGCACGGCCCAGCGCACATCCTTGCGCTCTGCGGCGACCTGCCCGGCGGACCTGCCTTCGGTGACGATCTTCAGCCAGTCCGCGAGTACCTTGGTCCGCTCGGCCGGCGTGCGGCTGAAATCGTCGTCCCAGCCCAGTAGTTGCAGGTAATCGTCGTAGCGCATCGGCTGTCCGCCTTGTTGCGCCGGATACCAGATGGCGGTCTGGATCGGACGCGGCTTGCCTTGCGCGGTGGAGGGATAGGAGCGACTCGCATCATGCTGTTGCACGACGCGGAAACCGATGGCCAAGGGGCCGGACTCGTTGTAGAAAGGGAAGGCCTGCTGGGCGAAGGCAGGCAAGCCGACGAGCACGAACAGGACGAATGCGATGAACCTGAGCACGATTGCCTCCTTAGGGTGGCGTTAATGTTCATTAACTCTAGCATTGAAGTGCAATCTAGATGCTGTCTTATAGAAGAAAAAGTGCTATTTGATAGAAATTATTTCTACCGCATATGTGAAGGGGAGAGAAAAAAGCAAACGCCCCGCGGCATGCAAGATGCGGCGGGGCGTTGAAGGGGCGGAAGCGCTTAGCGTGCCGCCATCGCGTTGCCGCTCGGTGCGAGCAGCGAGAAGCGGTGGTTCATCTCGGCGGCGGCCATGCGGAAGCGGGCCAGTTCAGCCTGGCTCAGCGGCTGCTGGGCCAGCGACTTGAACTTCTCCGGATTCTGGGCCTGGCCGGCAACGCGGAACTCATAGTGCAGGTGCGGGCCGGTCGACCAGCCGGTCGAGCCGACGTAGCCGATCACCTGGCCCTGGCTGACCTTGCTGCCCTTGCGCATGCCCGGAGCGAAGCGGCTCATGTGGGCGTAGGCGGTGCTGTAGCCCGACCAGTGCTTCAGGACCACCTGGTTGCCGTAGCCGCCGCTGTTGCCGGCGAAATCGACGGTGCCGTCCGCAGCTGCGCGGATCGGGGTGCCGGTGGTGGCGGCGTAGTCGACGCCCTTGTGCGCCTTCCACTTGCCCGACAGCGGGTGCACGCGCATCGAGAAGCCAGAGGAGATACGCGAGAATTCCAGCGGCGACTTGAGGAAGGCCTTCTTCAGCGCCTTGCCGTCCAGGCTGTAGTAGCCGCCCTGCTTGGTGACCGGGTCTTCGTACCAGACCGACTGGTAGGCCACGCCGCGGTTGACGAATTCGCCTGCCAGGATGCGGCCGGTCTTGACCAGTTCGCCGTCGAGCCAGAAGGTTTCGTACACAACATTGAACCGGTCGCCACGCTTGATGTCCGAACGGAAATCGATGTTGGTCGAGAACATCTCGATCATCTGGCTGACCACCGAGTCCGGCATGCTGCCGCCGTCCACGTTGGAGTCGGTCGCCGAGTACAGCGAGCTCTGGATTTCGCGCGAACGCATTTCGACGCGGCGTTCCAGCTTGGCCGGCGCGTCCAGGGCGACGAACTTGTCGCCCTGGCGCTCGACCGTCACCTGGCGTGCATCGCCACCCTTGGCATCGACGATCGTGGCGCGCAGGGACAGCAGCAGGCCATGTTCATCGGTTTCAGCCTGGATGCGCTTGCCGGTCTTGAGCGACAGCAGGCGGCGGGCGGTTTTATCGGTGCGGACGAACTTCTGGGCATCGGCGTCGTCGACGCCAAGGCGGTTGAAGAGGGAGCCGAGCGAATCGCCTGGGCGGATGCGCTCCTCGTGGATGAATTGCTGCTCGTCTTGCTGGAGGGCGGCGATCTGGTCTGCGAGATTCGGCAGTTCCAGGTTTTGCTCGATCGACTTGACGGGCATGTCTGCCACATCAGGGGAGATCGGGGCCACGCCGATGGCGCCAAAGGCGCACATGCTCATGAACGCAGCGCCGGCGCTGAGAATACGCGCCTTGCGGGTTCGGGGCACCAGCTGAAGCAGGTTTTGACGGGTGATTTTCTGTAAAGGGTTCATGCAATCAGTTAAAATTTGCGGCTGAACTTCCAGGACTCCATTTCTTATGCTTCTGCAAAGTTATCTGCGGGAAACTTAAAATGGATCGTGAATTATACCAAAAGAAGTGGTCCTACAACCGCTTTGGCTAATTTCCTACAAGAATTTATGACTTCTATTGCTTCGTCCGGTAGCGGCGCTCCGGTAAAATCTTCCGCTCCCCTGCCGTTGACGGACAAGGTGCTCGAGGCGCTGGCCATCACCAAGCGCGGTGTCGATGAACTGCTGATCGAAAGCGAATTCGCCCAGAAACTGGCGCGTTCGGAACAGTCGGGCAAGCCGCTGCGCATCAAGCTGGGCCTGGACCCGACCGCGCCCGACCTGCACCTTGGCCATACCGTGGTGCTCAACAAGATGCGCCAGCTGCAAGACCTGGGCCACCAGGTGATTTTCCTGATCGGTGATTTCACCTCGATGATCGGCGACCCTTCGGGCCGTAATGCCACGCGTCCGCCGCTGACTCGCGAGCAGGTCGAGGAAAACGCGATGACGTACTTCCGCCAGGCTTCCTTGGTGCTGGACGCGGCGCGCACGGAGATCCGTTACAACTCGGAATGGTGCGATCCGCTCGGTGCGCGCGGCATGATTCAGCTCGCTTCGCGCTACACCGTGGCCCGGATGATGGAGCGTGATGATTTCACCAAGCGCTACAAGAGTGGGACACCGATTGCGGTGCATGAGTTCCTGTACCCTTTGATGCAGGGCTACGATTCGGTCGCTTTACAGGCAGACCTGGAACTTGGGGGCACCGACCAGAAATTCAACCTCCTTGTTGGGCGTGAACTACAAAAAGATTATGGCCAGGAGCAGCAGTGCATCCTGACCATGCCCCTTCTCGAGGGCCTGGACGGCGTCGAGAAGATGTCGAAATCGAAGAACAACTACATCGGCATCACCGAAGCCCCGAACACCATGTTCGGCAAGCTGATGAGCATTTCGGACGACATGATGTGGAAGTACTACGATCTGCTGTCCTTCCGCTCGATCGCCGACATCGCCCACGTCAAGGCCGAGGTCGCCGGCGGCGCCAACCCCCGTGACGCGAAAGTGGCCTTGGGCAAGGAAATCGTCGCGCGCTTCCACTCGGTCCAGGCCGCCGAGGATGCGCTGGCCGACTTCGTCAACCGTTCCAAGGGCGGCATTCCGGACGAAGTGCCGGAAGTCAGCCTGTCCGGCGCACCGCTGGGCGTGGCCCAGCTGTTGAAGCAGGCCGGCCTGTGTGCCTCGACCTCGGAAGCCATGCGCATGGTCGACCAGGGCGGCGTGCGCATCGACGGCGCCGTGGTCAGCGCCAAGGGTCTGCAGGTCGAGGCCGGCACCTTCGTCATGCAGGTGGGCAAGCGTAAGTTTGCGCGCGTGACCCTGGCATGATTGGTCTGTTGCAGCGCGTCAGCGAGGCCAGCGTGCGCGTCGACGGCGAGACCGTCGGCGCGATTCAAGCGGGCCTGATGGTGCTGGTGTGCGCCGAAAAGGGCGACACCGAGCGCGAAGCCGAGGCCCTGCTGGCCAAGCTGCTGACTTACCGCGTGTTTTCCGACGATGCCGGCAAGATGAACCGCAGCATCACGGACACGGGCGGCGGCCTGCTGCTGGTGCCGCAGTTCACCCTGGCGGCGGACACGAAATCGGGCACGCGTCCGTCCTTTTCGCCGGCGGCGGCGCCGGAAGACGGGCGGCGCCTGTTCGACCATGTCGTGCGACAAGCCCGCGAACGGCATGGCATTGTCGAGACCGGCAAATTCGGCGCGGACATGAAAGTTTCGCTCGTCAACGACGGTCCTGTCACTTTCTGGCTGCAGGTTGATCCTGTCCCAATGGTGCTTGCGCAGCGTTGAAACCCGCGCCGCCATAACAGGTCAATAGCTAGAAGGCTGGGAGGGCATATGCGAATCTGGAGCGACTCATTTACCGAAGGCGGGGTGATCCCGCCGCAATGCGCGTTTGCGGTCATCGATCCCGGCAGCCACGTCAAGCTGTCCAGCAACCGCAATCCTCATATCGCCTGGGACGATGTGCCTACGGGCACCAAGTCCCTGGTGCTGATCTGCCACGACCCCGACGTGCCGTCCGTAGGCGACGACGTCAACCAGGAAGGCAAGACCGTGCCGGACGCACTGCCGCGGGTGGACTTTTTCCACTGGTCATTGATGGACATCCCGGTCGCGCTCAGATCCCTGGACGAGGGTGTGTTTTCCGACATGGTGACGCCACACGGCAAGCCGGGCCCGCTGCTCACCATCAAGAACGGTACCGAGTACCAGCTGCGCCAGGGCATTAACGACTACACCGGCTGGTTCGCGGGCGACCCCGACATGGCGGGCGAGTATTACGGGTATGATGGCCCCTGTCCGCCATGGAACGACGAACGGGTGCATACCTATGTGTTTACACTGTATGCGCTCGACATCCCGCGCCTGCCGCTGGTGGGCCGCTTCACCGGCCCCGAACTGCGCCTGGCGATCCGCGGCCATATCCTGGACGAGGCGCGCACCTTCGGGGTGTATTCGCTGAATCCCGACGTTGCATCCACACTGTCAACCTAGACGCCCCGAGGTTCGGGCGACGAACCTCATGCCTGTAAACGAACACACTGCCACGACTATCCTGTTGATCCGCCATGGCGAGACCGCCTGGAACGCCGAAAAGCGGCTCCAGGGGCATCTCGACATCGCCCTCAACGCCGAGGGCGAGCGCCAGGCCGCGCTGCTGGGCGCGGCGCTCGCCGCCGAGCGGATCGACCACATCGTCTCCAGCGACCTGCAACGCGCGCGCCAGACCGCCGACGCCATCGCCCGCACGCGCGCTGCCCAGGTCGGCACCGATCCTGCCTTGCGCGAACGCTGCTACGGCGGCTTCGAAGGCCTGCTGTACAGCGAGATCGCGGCCCGCTTCCCACTCGAGTTCGCGGCCTGGCAGGCACGCGACGTCGATGCCGTGCTGCCGCCGGGGAAGAACGCCGGCGAGAGCTTCCGCGCCTTCTATGAGCGGACCACCGGCGCGATCGCGGCGCATGCGGCGGCGCATCCGGGCAAGACCATCGCCCTGGTGGCGCACGGCGGGGTGCTCGAATGCGCCTATCGCCAGGCGCTGGGCTTGTCGCTGGAGACGCCGCGCGACTTCAAGGTGTCGAATGCGAGCGTGAACCGGTTCGTGGTGGAGGAGGGGATATTGCGGCTGCTGAGCTGGGGAGAGGTAGCGCACCTTCAGCCGGCCGTGCTGGATGATCTGAGCTGAGCCTCTACCCCCGGCAGGCACCCCTGCCAATATCACACACGCAACAATATCCAAAAATTCTGCCGCTATTTTGAGCAGCGAATGAGGTAAAATACTAGGTTCCCCGAGAAACTTTAGAACTTTTCCGCTGTGCAAATCGGTCCTTACATCCTGCGTAACAATGTCTTCGTCGCCCCCATGGCCGGGGTGACGGACCGCCCGTTCCGCCAGCTGTGCAAGCAGCTGGGCGCCGGTTACGCGGTGTCCGAGATGGCGGCCTCGAACCCGCGCCTGTGGGCCAGCGAAAAGACCTCGCGCCGCACCGACCACACCGGGGAAATGGAGCCGAAGGCGGTGCAGATCGCCGGCGCCGACCCGAAAGACCTGGCCGACTGCGCGAAGTTCAACGTCGAGCGTGGCGCCCAGATCATCGACATCAACATGGGTTGCCCGGTGAAGAAGGTCTGCAACAGCTGGTGCGGTTCGGCCCTGCTGCAGCATGAAGACCTGGTCGAGCGCATCCTGCACGCCGTGGTGGACGCGGTCGACGTTCCCGTCACCCTGAAATTCCGTACCGGCTGGGATCGCCAAAACAGGAACGCGCTGCGCATCGCCCGCATGGCGGAGCAGGCCGGCATCGCCATGCTGACCCTGCACGGCCGCACCCGCGCCGACGGCTACAAGGGCGAGGCCGAATACGACACCATCCGCGCCGTCAAGGCGGCGGTCGGGATCCCGGTGGTCGCCAACGGCGACATCACCACGCCGGAAAAGGCGAAGTTCGTGCTCGACTATACCGGCGCCGACGCCGTCATGATCGGCCGCGCCGCCCAGGGCCGGCCCTGGATCTGCCGCGAGATCGACCATTACCTGCGTACGGGCGAGCATTTGCCGGCGCCGCTGGTCGACGAAGTACGCGGCCTGATGAACGAACACCTGCCGGCGCACTATGCCTTCTATGGCGAATACGTCGGCGTGCGTACCGCCCGTAAACACATCGGCTGGTATGTGCAGGACTTGCCGGGAGGCGAAGAATTCCGCCAGCGCATGAACCTGCTGGAATCGACTGCCGAGCAACTGGCTGCGGTCGACGCCTTTTTCAAATTACAACTCCGGCATGGCGAGCGGTTACAATACCGGCCCGCTCATCCTGCCGATGAGGCGATGGCAGCATAAGCACAAGTAATAGCACCATAAAAAGCAGTCATAAGAACCAGAATAAAACGGGGACACGCCGCGTCAAAAACGCGGCGAGCAATCATTAACCAGGATGAAGCAGCAGAGAACATGAGCAAAGAAAGTATCCAGGAAGTCGTCCAGAAAAGCCTCGAGGACTATTTCAACGATCTGGGCGAGCAGAAACCGACGAACATCTACGACATGATGGTCTTGACGGTGGAAAAGCCGGTCCTTGAAGTGGTCATGACGCGCGCCGACGGCAACCAGTCGCACGCGGCGCAGATGCTGGGCATCAACCGGAATACTTTGCGCAAGAAACTCCAGGAGCACGGGCTCCTCTAAGCTCCTTTGCATGGCGTGGCCGTGCGTCTGGGCGCGGCCGGTTCACCGTCCGTGCGCCCGGCGTCAGAATTCTCAACCACAGGCCTCACCATGATCAAACAAGCACTGATTTCCGTTTCCGACAAAACCGGCGTCCTCGATTTCGCGAAGGCCCTGGCTGGCCTCGGCGTCAACATCCTGTCCACCGGCGGCACCGCCAAACTGCTGCAGGAAAATGGCGTGCAGGTTACTGAAGTCGCCGACTACACCGGTTTCCCGGAAATGCTCGACGGCCGGGTCAAGACCCTGCACCCGAAGGTGCACGGCGGCATCCTGGCGCGCCGCGACCTGCCCGAGCACGTCGCCAAGCTCGACGAGCACGGCATTCCGCAGATCGACATGGTCGTGGTCAACCTCTACCCCTTCCAGCAGACCGTTGCCAAGGACGAGTGCTCGCTGGATGACGCGATCGAGAACATCGACATCGGCGGCCCGACCATGCTGCGCTCGGCTGCCAAGAACCACCGCGACGTGGTGGTGATCTGCGACCCGGCCGACTACGGCCCGGTGCTGGCGGAGATGAAGGGCACCGGTACCCAGGCTGGCCCGGTCAGCTACGAGACCAAGTTCCGCCTCGCCAAGAAAGTGTTCGCCCACACCGCCCAGTACGATGGCGCGATCACCAATTACCTGACCAGCCTGGGCGAAGACCGCCTGCACGCGACCCGCTCGAGCTATCCGCAGACCCTGAACATGAGCTTCGAGAAGGTCCAGGACATGCGCTACGGCGAGAACCCGCACCAGGGCGCCGCCTTCTACCGCGACCTGGTCGCCACCGCGGGCGCACTGGCCAACTACCGCCAGCTGCAGGGCAAGGAACTCTCGTACAACAACATCGCCGATGCCGACGCGGCCTGGGAATGCGTCAAGTCGCTCGGCGGCCTGGGCCAGCCGGCCGGCTGCGTGATCGTCAAGCACGCCAACCCTTGCGGCGTGGCGATCGGCGTCGATGCGCTGGACGCCTACTCGCGCGCACTGCAGACCGACCCGACCTCGGCCTTCGGCGGCATCATCGCCTTCAACGTCGAGGTCGACGGCCGCGCCGCGGAAGCGGTGGCCAAGCTGTTCGTGGAAGTGCTGATCGCGCCGTCGTTTTCAGAAGAAGCACGCCGGGTCATGTCGGCCAAGCAGAACGTGCGCCTGCTCGAGATTCCGCTGGGCGAAGGCCAGAACGCGTATGACCTCAAGCGCGTCGGCGGCGGCGTACTGCTGCAGGCGCCGGACGCCAGGAACGTCGGCCTCGGCGAACTGCGCGTGGTCAGCAAGAAGCAGCCGACCCAGCAGCAACTGCAGGACCTGATGTTCGCCTGGCGCGTGGCCAAGTTCGTCAAGTCGAACGCCATCGTGTTCTGCGCCAACGGCATGACCCTGGGCGTCGGCGCCGGCCAGATGAGCCGCATCGACTCGGCCCGCATCGCCTCGATCAAGGCGCAGAATGCAGGCCTGTCCCTGAGCGGTTCGGCGGTAGCCTCGGATGCCTTCTTCCCCTTCCGCGACGGCCTGGACGTGGTGGTGGATGCGGGCGCGACCTGCGTCATCCACCCGGGCGGCTCGATGCGCGACCAGGAAGTCATCGATGCGGCGGATGAGCGTGGCGTCGTGATGCTGTACACCGGTACCCGTCACTTCCGTCACTAATTGTTGCAGGGTGGACGGCGAGGCCGTCCACCTGACGCGGCGAGCTCCACCACATCACTGTGTTTTTGCACAGTATTTTTCCCACGAACACCCGCCAGCCGTATATCATTCCACAATGATTATTCTCGGCATCGACCCGGGCCTGCGTACGACGGGGTTCGGCGTCATTGAAAAACACGGTACGAAACTGCGCTACATCGCGTCCGGCACCATCAAGACCGGTACCGAGGGCGCGCTGCCGCCGCGGCTCAAGCTCATCCTGAAGGGCGTGGGCGAAATCGTCAGCGCCTACCAGCCCGGCTGCGCGGCCATCGAAAAAGTCTTCGTCAATGTCAATCCACAGTCCACGCTGCTGCTGGGCCAGGCGCGCGGTGCGGCCATCACGGCCCTGGTCGGGGCCGACCTCGACGTCGCCGAGTATACGGCGGTGCAGGTCAAGCAGGCCGTGGTCGGCACCGGCAAGGCCGCCAAGGCCCAGGTGCAGGACATGGTCGCGCGCCTGCTCAAGCTGCCGGGCCTGCCCGGCACCGACGCCGCCGACGCCCTCGGCGTGGCGATCTGCCACGCCCACAGCATCGATACGCTGTCGATGATCGGCGCGCTGTCGCCGGCTACTGCGACACTGCGCATGAAACGCAGCCGCCTCGTCTAAAGAACAAAAGGAACAACGATGATCGGTCGTCTCTCCGGAATCCTGCTCGAAAAAGCGCCGCCGCACGTGCTGGTGGACTGCAATGGCGTCGGCTATGAAGTCGACGTGCCGATGAGCACCTTCTACAACCTGCCGCACACGGGCGAAAAAGTGGTGCTGTTCACCCACCTCATCGTGCGCGAGGATGCGCACCTGCTGTTCGGCTTCGGCAACGCCTCCGAGCGCGCGCTGTTCCGCCAGCTGATCAAGATCACCGGCATCGGCGCACGCATGGCCCTGGCCATCCTGTCGGGCATGTCGGTGGCCGACCTGTCGCAGGCGGTCACGCTGCAGGAAGCCGGCCGCCTGGTGAAGATCCCCGGCATCGGCAAGAAGACCGCCGAGCGCCTGCTGCTGGAACTGAAGGGCAAGCTGGGCGCCGACATCGGCGCGGTCGGCGGCGTCGTGCGCGACGACGCCCAGGTCGACGTGCTCAATGCGCTGGTCGCTTTGGGGTATTCTGACAAGGAAGCGCTCCTCGCCATCAAGAACATGCCGGCGGGTAGCAGCGTTTCCGACGGCATCAAGTTCGCACTCAAGGCCCTGTCCAAAGCATGAGCATCCAGACCGACAATTTCACCGAGCAGCGCGTGATCGACGCGGCCCCGGCCTCGCCCAACGAGGAGGCGATCGAACGCGCCTTGCGGCCGAAGCAGCTGGAGGAGTACGTCGGCCAGGAAAAGATCCGCGACCAGCTCGAAATCTTCATCCACGCCGCCCGCAAGCGCCGCGAAGCGCTCGACCATACGCTGCTGTTCGGCCCGCCGGGTCTCGGCAAGACCACGCTGGCCCACATCATCGCGCGCGAGATGGGTGTCAACCTGCGCCAGACTTCCGGCCCGGTGCTGGAGCGTCCGGGCGACCTCGCCGCTCTTTTGACCAACCTCGAGCCGAACGACGTGCTGTTCATCGACGAGATCCACCGCCTGTCGCCGGTGGTCGAAGAGATCCTGTACCCGGCGCTCGAGGACTACCAGATCGACATCATGATCGGCGAGGGCCCGGCCGCGCGCTCCGTGAAACTCGACCTGCAGCCGTTTACGCTGGTTGGCGCCACCACCCGCGCCGGCATGCTGACCAACCCGCTGCGCGACCGCTTCGGCATCGTCGCCCGCCTCGAGTTCTACAACGTCGAGGAACTGACCAAGATCGTCACCCGCAGCGCCGCGCTGCTCGAAGCGCCGATCAAGGAGGAGGGCGCGCGCGAGGTGGCCAAGCGGGCGCGCGGCACGCCGCGTATCGCCAACCGCCTGCTGCGCCGCGTGCGCGACTATGCGGAAGTGAAGGGCAACGGCGAGATCACGATCGAGATGGCCGACCGCGCCCTCAAGATGCTCGACGTCGACACGGTCGGCTTCGACGTCATGGACCGCAAGCTGCTGGAAGCGGTGCTGTTCAAGTTCAATGGCGGCCCGGTGGGCATCGGCAACCTGGCGGCGGCGATCGGCGAAGCGGCCGACACCATCGAGGACGTGCTCGAACCCTACCTGATCCAGCAGGGCTACCTGCAGCGCACCCCGCGCGGACGGATCGCCACGCCGCTGGCCTACCAGCACTTCGGCGTCACCGCGCCGCGCATCAGCCCGACCGGCGACCTGTGGGACAACCTGCCGCCGGGCTGAAACCGGTCAGGTGACAATTGTCATGACAAACCGATGGCGCCTGCTTCTTGCGGCGCCATCGTCGTTTCCGGATACTGGCTTCACACCAACCCATGCGAGGAACGTATGAAGCCCACCGCCCTGAAAGTCCTGTCCGCCGCCGCCATCCTGCTGCTGGCCGCTTCCGCCAATGCCGCACCGACCCTGGTACAGGACGTGCGCGTCTTCGACGGCGAGCGCGTGCACGAGCGCCGTTCGGTCCTGTTCGACCAGGGCGTCATCGTCGACGCCGATTTCCGCGGCGCCCCGCCGCAGGGTGCGCGCGTGGTCGGCGGGCAGGGACGCACCCTGCTGCCGGGCTTCATCGATGCCCACACCCATGCCTTCCGCTTCCATGAGCTGCCGGTGCTGTTCGGCGTGACCACCCAGATCGACATGTTCACCGACGTCCCGACCATGAAGAAGGCGAAGCTCGAGATGGCGCATGGCGGCAACAGCCGCCGCGCCGACCTGTTCTCGGCCGGCACCCTGGTCACCGCGCCGAACGGCCATGGCACCCAGTTCGGCATCGCCATCCCGACCATCACCAAACCGGAAGAAGCGCAGGCCTTCGTCGACGCCCGCATCGCCGAAGGCTCGGACTTCATCAAGATCGTCATGGAAGGCGGCCATGGCTTCAAGTCGCTCGACCTGGCCACCGCGAAAGCGGTGATCGCCGCGGCGCACAAGCGCGGCAAGCTGGCGGTGGTTCACATCGGCAACGAGAAGGATGCGCGCGCCGTGCTCGAAGCCGGCGCCGACGGCCTGGTGCACCTGTTCCCGGGCGGCTCGGCCGATGCCGAGGGCCTCGCCAGGCTGGCCGCCGGCCGGGGCGCCTTCGTGATCCCGACCTTCGCGGTCCTGGAGAGCATGGCCGCCTACCGCGGCGACGATTTGCTCGCCAACCCGGCCTTCGCCGCCTTGCTCGACAAGGATGGGCAGGCGCCGCTGAAGGCGCGCTACGGTAACGAGGCGAAACCGGCCATGCTGGTCGCTCCGAAGCAGGTGACCGCCGCGATGCTCAAGGCGGGCGTGCCGGTGCTGGCCGGGACCGACGCCGGCAATCCGGGCACCCAGTACGGCATCAGCATGCACCGCGAACTGGCGGCCCTGGTCGAAGCCGGCCTCACGCCATCGCAGGCGCTCACGGCCGCCACCAGCGCACCGGCCAAGGCCTTCAGGTTGGGGCAGCGCGGCCGCATCGAGAAGGGCTACAAGGCCGACCTGCTGCTGGTCGAGGGCAACCCTGCCGCCGACATCCTCGCCACCCGCCGCATCGTCGAGGTGTGGAAGGATGGCGAGAGCGCCAATGGCCTGCGTGAGGGGCAGCGCCTGCAGGTGGCCAAGGCGGCGGTCGAGGCGCAGAAGGGCGGCGGCGTCCAGGCCTTGCCGCTCGACGGCCGCATCAGCCACTTCAGCGAGAAGCGCCTGGCCAGTCCCTTCGGCATGGGCTGGGGACCGTCGACCGACAGCTTCGCCGGCGGCAAGTCCACCGTGAAGCTGGCCCCGCAGCCGGCGCTGCCGGACGGCCAGGTGCCGCTGGCGATCGATGCCAAGGTGGCACCGGGACTGCCGTTTGCCTGGTCCGGCGTGGCCTTCATGCCGGGTGCACAGCCGATGCAACCGGCCAACCTGAGCGGCGCCAAGCTGGTGCGCTTCAAGGTGCGCGGTGACGGCAAGACCTACCAGATGATCGCCATGTCGCAGGGCGTGCAGATGCCGGGCGCGAAAAGCTTCACCGCCGGGCCGGAGTGGACCGAGGTGACGATCCCCTTCAGCGAGCTGAAAGGCATCGATCCGGCGGCCATCGTCATGTTAGGATTCAACGCCGGCCCGCAGCCGGGCGACTACCGCTTCGAGATCGCCGACGTACGCCTGCTGGACCGCTAACCCTTACGATCGATCGCGATGAACAAGATCAGGCAAGTGCTCGCCGGGCCGTGGATCCCGTCCGAGCACGGCAAGATGCCGTACTTCTGGCTCGGCAGCCTCGGCTACCTGGGCTGGAAGTACGTCTACGTGGCGCCCGGCGCGCTGGAGCTGGCCATGCTGGCCTTGACGCTGGCGGCCTTCCTGCCGCTGTACTGCGCCAGTTACTGGGTGAGCGGCTGGCGCACGGTCGGCTGCATGCTGGCGAGCTGCCTGCTCGGCGCAGCCTGGGTGCGCTGGAACGTGGGCGCGGCGAGCTTCTTCATCTTCGCCGCGGCCGCCGCCGCCGGGTTCCGGCAGACGCGGCACGCCATGCTGGCGATCGCCGGCGTGGTCCTGCTTGGATTGCTGGCGTCGCTCCAGGTCGGCCACCCGCAGATGCGCATGATGTTCCTGATGCCGATCCTGACCATCACGCTGCCGGTGGGCGTCGGTGCCGTCATGGATGCGCGCCTGCGCCGCTCGCGCCAGGCGCTGCTGCGCAAGCAGGAAGAGGTCGAGCACATGGCCACCATCGCCGAGCGCGAGCGCATCTCGCGCGACCTGCACGACCTGCTCGGGCATTCGCTGTCGCTGATCGCGCTGAAGGCGGAGCTGGCGCGCAAGCTGGTGCACCGCGATGCCGAGGCCTGCGCGCGCGAGGTCGGCGACATCGAGACCAGCGCGCGCCAGGCCCTGGCCGAAGTGCGCGCCGCCGTGACCGGCTATCGCGAGAAGGGCCTGGCCCATGCGCTGGCGAGCGCGCGCGCCAGCCTGGCCGCGGCCGAGGTCAGGCTGGATGAACAGGTGGAGCGCTTCGACCTGGCCCCGGCCGCCGAGAACGTGGTGGCGCTGGCGCTGCGCGAGGCCGTCACCAACGTGGTGCGCCATGCCGGCGCCACGCGCTGCAGCGTCTCGCTGGCGCTCGAACACGGCGTGGCCGTGCTGCGCATCGCCGACGACGGCCAGGCGCGCAGCGAGGCCGATATCCGGCACGGCAACGGCTTGTGCGGCATGCGTGAACGCGCCGCCTCGGTCGGCGGCAGGCTGGCGGTACGCGCGCGCGCCGGCCTCGAACTCGAACTGCGCGTCCCCACGGGAGTCACTTCATGACGATTCGGATACTGCTGGCCGAAGACCAGAACCTGGTCCTCGGCGCCATGGCCGCGCTGCTGCGGCTCGAGCCCGACTTCGACGTCGTCGGCGCCGCCACCAACGGCAAGGAAGCCCTGGCGCTATGCGAAGAGCTGGCGCCCGACATCGTGCTGACCGACATCGAGATGCCCCTGATGACCGGGCTGGAACTGGCGGCCCAGCTGAAGGAACGGCGCCTGCCGCCGAAAGTCATCGTGGTGACCACCTTCGGGCGCAGCGGCTACCTGCGGCGTGCGCTGGAGGCCGGCGTGCGCGGCTACCTGCTCAAGGATGCGCCGGTGGATGCCCTGGCGGCCGCGATCCGCGCGGTGCACGGCGGCGGACGGGCGATCGCGCCCGAGCTGGCGCTGGAAAGCTGGAGCGGCGGCGCGGATCCGTTGACCGAGCGCGAACGCCAGGTACTGCGCCTGGCGGGGGAGGGGCGCAGCAGCGGCGACATCGCGCGCCAGGTGCACCTGTCGGAAGGGACGGTGCGCAACTACCTGTCCGAGGCGATCAGCAAGCTGAATGCGGCCAACCGGGTCGAGGCCTACCGCATGGCGCGCGACGCCGGCTGGCTGTAGCGCCCCAGGCTGTCAAATCTCCACCTGGGTGCCCAGTTCGATGACCCTGTTGGAGGGAAGCTTGAAGTAATCCGCAGCATCCCGTGCATTCCTCGCCATCGACGCGTAGACACTTTCACGCCAGGGCATCATGCCCGAGCCGGGCGTGGAAATGATGGTCTGCCTGGCGATGAAATACGAGGTTTCCATCGGTTCGAATACCAGGCCATGCGCGCCGCAGGCATGCAGGTCGGCGGGGACATTCCTCTCTTCGATAAATCCGTAAGACAGGTCGACCTGGTAGCAGTCATGACCCAATGGCGAGATCTTGACGCGCTGGTCCGCGGAGACCGTCGGAACGCCAAGCGCGTGCACAGTCAGGAAGATCACCCGCTCATGCAAGACCTTGTTGTGCGTCAGGTTGTGCAGTAATGCATGCGGCACCCCGTCACCTTCCGACCGGAAGAACACGGCGGTGCCGGGCACGCGATGCGGCAGGCTGAGGAACAAGGACTGCAAGAAATCCTCGAGAGGTATCAGATGTGCCCGCAGGTTCTCGAAGACCAGTTCCTTGCCCTTTCGCCAGGTCAGCATCAAGGTGACCAGTACCAGGCTGATGGCCAGCGTGAACCAGCCGCCGCTGACGATCTTCAGGCTGGTGGACGAAAACAGGGTCACGTCGAATACCAGGAAGAATCCGGTGGCGCCGACAGCAGCCATGATCGGGTAGCCCCAGCCGTAATACACGACGAAGAAGGTCAGCAAGGTGGTCGTCAGCATCGTTGCGGTGGCGGCGATGCCATAGGCGGAGGCCAGGTTGGTCGACGAACCGAAGGCGACGACGGCGAACACGACCGCCGCGAACTGCAGCCAATTGATGAGTGGAATATAGATCTGCCCTTTCTCCTGGTGGGAGGTCTGGACGATTTTCATGCGTGGCAGAAAACCAAGGGAGATGGCCTGCTGTGCAACCGAGAAGGCGCCGGAGATCGTCGCCTGCGATGCCACGATCGCGGCCACGGTCGACAGGGCGACCAGCGGGTAGATGCTCCACGCGCCGAGCTGGTTGAAGAAGGGATTGGACACGGCTGCGGGGTTCGACAGCAGCATCGCTCCCTGGCCGAGATAATTCAGCATCAGGGCGGGGAATACCACCGAAAACCAGGCCAGCCTGACGGGCTTGCGGCCGAAGTGGCCCATGTCGGCATACAGGGCTTCTGCACCTGTGAGGGCAAGCACGATGGCGCCCAGGGAAACAAAGGCCCACCAACCGTTGCGGGACAGGTAATCGGCAGCATGAAGCGGGTTCAGTGCGGCGAGAATCCCGGGATTTTCCAGGATGTTCACGACCCCCATGGCGGCCAGGGCCGCGAACCAGACGAGGACGATCGGTCCGAACCACTTCCCGATGCCGCCGGTGCCGCGGCGCTGCGCAAGGTAGAGCACGGTCAACACCACCAGGGCAAGCGGAACGACATAAGGCTTCATGGCCGGGGTTGCCACTTCCAGCCCCTCGATCGACGACAGGACCGTAATTGCGGGCGTAATCACCCCGTCACCGAAAAACAGCCCTGCGCCAACCATGCCCAGCAACATGACGGGATAGTACAGGCGCGCGTGCTTCGACACCGACTTCAGTGCGAGCGCCGTCAGGGCCATGATGCCGCCTTCACCGCCGTTGTCGGCCCTCAGGACCAGCGTGACGTACTTGAGTGAGATGATAATGATGAGGCACCAGAGAATCAGCGAAACGACGCCGAGGATGTTCGCCGGGGTGGCCGCAATCCCATGGGCAGGCGCGAACACTTCCTTCATCGTGTACAGCGGGCTGGTGCCGATGTCGCCATAGACGACACCGATTGCGCCAAGCGTCAGCGCTGCAACGCCGTTGCTTCCAGATGCTTTTTCGCTCATTGTTCTTCTCGATGATACTGGGAGCAATATTGTAACGCCGTTCTTCCAGTCATCTGGCGCTTTGTAATGACAGCGTGTGGAGGATCAGCCGTGGCGCAGCGCCGGCAGCCGTTGCTGGCGCCGTTCGCGGGCGCGCAGGCGGCCCGCACTCGGTCCCTGCAGCATCACGAGGGCCAGTGCGAGCGCCACGATCAGCGTGAAACCGAGCAGCGCGCCGCCCAGCCACAGGGTGGTCGGCTCGGCGCCGCGCCACAGCGTCGCCGCGCCGGCAGCGAAGGGCGCGAGCAGCACCAGGGCGCACAGGCGGGCAAGCGGGGGCGAGCGCTTGATGTGGTGTCCGGCCATGCCGACGAAGAAGAAGCTGGACGTGGCCAGCAGCTGGGCCGCCAGCAGGGCGGCGGAGCGGGACAGCTCGGAGCTCGCGGCGCCGTTCGGGAATAGCAGCATCGGCGGCACGACCAGGACCAGCATGCCGGCCATCAGGCAGGCAAAACGCAAGAAGAGCATTCGGGATTTCCTCGTAACAGTTCGTTGGGGACAAACCTCAATACGAAGAAGATATCCAAATTACAATTATTGCGGCGCGCGAATGAACGCTGCCGGACGGTCAGTCTCAGGCGCCCGGCAGTTCCTGTCCGATCATGATGCGGTGCCCGTCGGCCGTGCGCAGGCCGAATTCGCGCATGCCCCAGGCTTCGTCGCGCAGCGGCTTGACGAATTCGGCGCCGTTCGCCACGGCGCGCGCATGCCAGGCATCGACGTCGGTGACGTCGAGGTAGGCGAAATAGGAATGCTCGCCGGTCTGCGCCGCCGGCATCGCGTCCGGGCAGGCGCCCGCCATGATGCGGCAGCCGTCGCGGATGAACATGCGCCAGCCCGGATCGCCCATCTCGTGGATGGCGAAGCCGAGCACGTCGCGGTAGAAGGCCGCCGAGCGCTCGAGGTCGGGGACGGCCAGCACGTACAGGTGATCGCGGATCATGTGCCGGCCGCCGGGAGGCTTACTGCTCGCGGACCCAGGTCTGCGAACGGCCGAACATCGGTGCGCCGATGTAGCCGCGCACCTCGAGCTTGCTGCCATTGTCCTTCAGCTCGGCCTTGCTCTTGTAGGTCTTGCCCTTGGACGGATCGAGGATCTCGCCGCCTTTGTATTCGTTGCCGTCTTTCTTGAGGCCCGAGAGGATGGTCATGCCGATGAGCGGCTGGTCCTTGCGCGCGCCTTCGCAGGCGGTGCACTTCGGGTTCTGGTCCTGGTCGGCCGGGCGGAACAGCTTCTCGATCTTGCCGGTCAGGATGCCGTTGTCCTCGGTGATGCGTACCAGCGACTTCGGCTTGCCGGTTTCGTCGTCGATCGTTTTCCAGGTGCCGGCGGCCGAGGTGTTCTGTGCCATGGCAGCCGGTACGGCCAGGATCATGGCCATCAGGCTTGCGCCCATCAGTTGTCGCATATAGGTCTCCATTGTTGTGGTCTGACGGAACCAGTGTAGCAAACTGTATTCACGGCTGGGTCATCGAAATCCGAGGAAGTATTCGAATCGTCCGGCTTGCAACAAAAAACGCGGCCGAAGCCGCGTTGTTCGTGGGTGCCGCAGCTTAGGCCGCCGGCAGCTTGGCCAACTGCTCCTGCATCTTGGCCAGCGTGGCCGAGAAGTTCGCCACGCGTTCCTTTTCCTGCTCGACCACCGCGGCCGGGGCGCGGGCGACGAAGCTTTCGTTGGACAGCTTGCCGCTGGCCTTGGCGATCTCGCCCTGCAGGCGCGCGATCTCCTTCGACAGGCGCTCGCGCTCGGCGGCGACGTCGATCTCGACCTTCAGCATCAGCTTGGTGGTGCCGACGATCGACACGGCGGCCGGCGATTCCGGCAGCGCGTCGACGACCTGGACTTCGGCCAGCTTGCCCAGCGACTGGATGTAGGGAGCGAACACCGCCATGCGGGCGCGGTCTTCGGCGTTGCCCGGCTCGACGATCAGCGGCACGCGCACCGACGGCGACAGCGACATCTCGCCGCGCAGGTTGCGGGTGGCGTCGACCAGGGCCTTCAGCTGCTCCATCCAGGTTTCCGCCTCTTCGCTCACCAAGGACAGGTCGGCCAGCGGGTAAGGCTGGACCATGATCGAGTCGCCGGTCTTGCCGGCCAGCGGCGCGATGCTCTGCCACAGCGCTTCGGTCACGAACGGGATGATCGGGTGCGCCAGGCGCAGGATCACTTCCAGCACGCGCAGCAGGGTGTGGCGGGTGGCGCGCTGCTGTGCTTCCGTACCCTGCTGGACCGAGACCTTGGCCAGCTCCAGGTACCAGTCGCAATACTCGTCCCAGACGAACTTGTAGATGGCGCTGGCGATGTTGTCGAAGCGGTAGTCGGCGAAGCCCTTGGCGATCTCGAGCTCGACGCGGTTCATCAGCGAGATGATCCAGCGGTCGGCCGGCGACAGGTCTTCCGGGTTCGGCTGGCTGCAGTCTTTCCCCTCCGTGTTCATCATCACGAAGCGGGTGGCGTTCCACATCTTGTTGCAGAAGTTGCGGTAGCCCTCGCAGCGGCCGAGGTCGAAGTTGATGTTGCGGCCCAGCGAAGCATAGCTCGCCATCGTGAAGCGCACCGCGTCGGTGCCGAAGGCCGGGATCCCTTCCGGGAATTCCTTGCGGGTGGCCTTGGCGATCTTTTCCGCGGCGCGCGGGTCCATCAGGCCGGTGGTGCGCTTGGCGACCAGCGAGTCGATGTCGATGCCGTCGATCAGGTCGATCGGGTCGAGCGTGTTGCCCTTCGACTTGGACATCTTCTGGCCCTGCGAGTCGCGCACCAGGCCGTGCACGTACACGGTCTCGAACGGCACCTTGCCGGTGAAGTGGGTCGTCATCATCACCATGCGGGCGACCCAGAAGAAGATGATGTCGAAGCCGGTCACCAGCACCGAGGACGGCAGGAAGTGCTGCATGTCTTTGGTCTGTTCCGGCCAGCCCATGGTCGAGAAGGGCACCAGGGCCGACGAGAACCAGGTGTCGAGCACGTCGTCGTCGCGGCGCAGCGCGCCCGTGATGCCTTGCGCGGCGGCCTTGGCTTTCGCTTCTTCTTCATCGCGGGCGACCACGATGCGGCCTTCATCGTCGTACCAGGCCGGGATGCGGTGGCCCCACCACAGCTGGCGCGAGATGCACCAGTCCTGGATGTTGCCCAGCCACTGGTTATAGGTGGTGGTCCAGTTCTCGGGCACGAACTTGATCTCGCCGTTCGCGACCTTTTCCAGGGCCACGTCGGTGATCGACTTGCCCGGATTGAAGGTCCCTTCCGGCGCCGGCTTGCTCATGGCGACGAACCACTGGTCGGTCAGCATCGGCTCGATGACGACGCCGGTGCGGTCGCCGCGCGGCACCATCAGCTTGTGCGGCTTGACCTGCTCCAGCAGGCCCTGGGCGTCGAGGTCGGCGACGATCTGCTTGCGCGCGGCGAAGCGGTCCAGGCCCTGGTAGGGGCTCGGGCCGTTCTCGTTGATCTTGGCGTCGAGCGTGAAGATATTGATCGGGGCTAGGTTGGCGCGCTGGCCGACCGCGTAGTCGTTGAAGTCGTGGGCCGGGGTGATCTTGACGCAGCCGGTGCCGAATTCCTTGTCCACGTAGCTGTCCGCGATGACCGGGATCTGGCGGCCGGTCAGGGGCAGGGTGAGCAGCTTGCCGTGCAGGTGGGCGTAGCGCTCGTCGGTCGGGTCCACCGCCACGGCGACGTCGCCCAGCATGGTTTCAGGACGGGTGGTGGCGACGGTCAGGTGGCCCGAGCCGTCCGCCAGCGGGTACTTGATGTACCACATCGAGCCGTCTTCTTCCTGCGAGTCGACTTCCAGGTCGGATACCGCCGTGCCCAGCACCGGGTCCCAGTTGACCAGGCGCTTGCCGCGGTAGATCAGGCCCTGTTCGAACAGGCGCACGAAGACTTCCGAGACGACCTTGGAGCGGGTCTCGTCCATCGTGAAGTACTCGCGCTGCCAGTCGGGCGAGGTACCCATGCGGCGCATCTGGCCGGTGATGGTGTTGCCCGACTGTTCCTTCCACTCCCAGACCTTCTCGACGAAGGCTTCGCGGCCCAGGTCGTGGCGCGAGATCTTCTGGGCGTCGAGCTGGCGCTCCACCACGATCTGGGTGGCGATGCCGGCGTGGTCGGTGCCCGGGATCCAGGCGGTGTTGTAGCCGCGCATGCGGTAATAGCGGGTCAGGCCGTCCATGACGGTCTGGTTGAAGGCGTGACCCATGTGCAGGGTCCCCGTCACGTTCGGCGGCGGCAGCTGGATGCTGAACGACGGCTTGCCGTCTTCCATGCTGGCGGTGAAGTAACCGCGCTGCTCCCATTCGGTGCGCCAGTATTGTTCAATGTCTGCAGGCTCGAAAGACTTGGCTAATTCCATGATGTAGTGGCGTTGGTCGATAGTTAACGTTCGAAAACGACCATTATAGAGTAGGAGTCAGCCGGTGCGTTCGGCCAGGCCCACTGTCAGCCGACTTCGCCCATATGCTGTGGTTATGGATTGATAATCTTTACACATAAATAAACATGGGGCTATAATCCGCTCGCTGCCGACGGGCAGCAAACGCTAGGGGTCCTGCCGGCGCGCAAAGCGCCAGGCGGGTGAGAAATACCCTCTGAACCTGATCTGGATAATGCCAGCGAAGGGAAGCTTCAAAGACATCGGCCGTGTCCGCACGCGCTTGCCGTCTGCGCCTCCTTTGCTGGCTCCTCAACAAGGAGCCACATGAATGCACCACTGAACGCATCACTTCGATTCGACGCCGCGACCGCCATGGTCGACAGCGCCGCCATCGAACCCTTCCCGAACTCGCGCAAGGTCTACATCGAAGGCAGCCGGCCCGACATCCGCGTCCCGATGCGCGAAATCAGCCAGTCGCCCACGCCCGACAGCTTCGGCGGCGAGCCGAACCCACCGCTGTTCGTCTACGACACCTCGGGCCCGTACACGGATCCGACCGCCAGCATCGACGTGCGCCGCGGCCTGGCGACGCCGCGCCTGCCCTGGATCGTCGAGCGCGGCGATACCGAGGAGCTGGCCGGCCCCACCTCCGACTATGGCAAGGCGCGCCTGGCCGATCCGGCGCTCGAGGCACTGCGCTTCGAGCTGCAGCGCACGCCGCGCCGCGCGCGTGCCGGGCGCAACGTCACCCAGATGCACTATGCGCGCCAGGGCATCGTCACGCCCGAGATGGAATTCGTCGCCCTGCGCGAAAACCTGCGCCGCAAGGAATACCTGGCCTCGCTCATCGAGTCGGGCCCGGTGGGCGAGCGCATGGCCGGCCTGCTGGCGCGCCAGCATCCGGGCCAGTCCTTCGGCGCCAGCATCCCCTGCGAGATCACGCCCGAATTCGTGCGCGAAGAGATCGCCCGCGGCCGTGCCATCATCCCGGCCAACATCAACCATCCGGAAAGCGAGCCGATGATCATCGGGCGCAACTTCCTGGTGAAGATCAATGCCAACATCGGCAACTCGGCCGTGACCTCGTCAATCGGCGAGGAAGTGGAGAAGATGACCTGGGCGATCCGCTGGGGCGCCGACAACGTGATGGACCTCTCGACCGGCAAGCACATCCATGAGACGCGCGAGTGGATCATCCGGAACTCGCCGGTGCCGATCGGGACGGTGCCGCTCTACCAGGCGCTGGAAAAGGTCGGCGGCAAGGCCGAGGAACTCACTTGGGAGATCTACCGCGATACCCTGATCGAGCAGGCGGAGCAGGGCGTCGACTACTTCACCATCCACGCCGGCGTGCGCCTGGCCTACGTGCCGATGACGGCCAAACGCCTGACGGGCATCGTGTCGCGCGGCGGTTCCATCATGGCCAAGTGGTGCCTGGCCCACCACAAGGAATCCTTCCTGTACACGCATTTCGAAGACATCTGCGAGATCATGAAGGCCTACGACGTGTCCTTCAGCCTGGGCGACGGCCTGCGCCCGGGCTCGATCTACGACGCCAACGACGAAGCCCAGCTGGCCGAGCTGAAGACGCTCGGCGAACTGACGCAAACCGCATGGAAGCACGACGTGCAGACCATGATCGAAGGGCCCGGCCACGTGCCGCTGCACCTGATCAGGGAAAACATGGACCTGCAGCTGGAGCAGTGCAGCGAAGCGCCGTTCTATACCCTGGGGCCGCTCACCACCGACATCGCGCCGGGCTACGACCACATCACCTCGGGCATCGGCGCCGCCACCATCGGCTGGTACGGCACCGCCATGCTGTGCTACGTCACGCCCAAGGAGCACCTGGGCCTGCCGGACAAGGCGGACGTCAAGGACGGCATCATCACCTACAAGATCGCCGCCCATGCGGCCGACCTGGCCAAGGGCCATCCGGGCGCCCAGATGCGCGACAACGCCTTGTCGAAAGCGCGCTTCGAGTTCCGCTGGGAAGACCAGTTCAACCTCGGCCTCGACCCGGACAAGGCGCGCTCCTTCCACGACGAGACCCTGCCCAAGGATTCCGCCAAGGTGGCCCATTTCTGCTCGATGTGCGGCCCGCACTTCTGCTCGATGAAGATCACGCAGGAAGTCCGCGAGTACGCGGCGCAGGGGATGCAGGAAAAGGCGATCGAGTTCGTGCGCGGCGGCGCGAAACTGTACCGGGAGGTCTGATGACGGAGATTGAACTGAACGGCGCTCCCTACTGCCTGCCGGTCGGGCACTCGCTGCAGGACCTGACCGGCCAGCTCGGCGTCGCGGAACAGGCGGTGGCTGTCGCGGTCAACCGCGAAGTGGTGCCGCGTGCCCAGTGGCCGCATCACCGCTTGCAGGCCCGCGACCGGGTCGACATCGTGCGCGCCATCGGCGGCGGATAAGAAGGAGACAGAACATGAATGCAACGACTGAACAAGACTGCCTCACCATCGCCGGCCGCCGGTACGGCTCGCGCCTGCTGGTCGGCAGCGGCAAGTACCGCGACCTGGCGCAGACGCGCGAGGCGACGCTGGCGGCGGGCGCCGAGATCGTCACGGTGGCGATCCGGCGCGTGAACATCGGCCAGGACCCGAACGCCCCGAGCCTGCTGGATGTGCTGCCGCCCGACGAGTTCACCATCCTGCCGAATACCGCCGGCTGCTACACGGCCAAGGACGCGGTCTACACCCTGCAGATGGCGCGCGAACTGCTGGGCGGGCGCAAGCTCGTCAAGCTGGAAGTGCTGGGCGACGAGAAGACCCTGTTCCCGCAGATGCCCGAGACGATCAAGGCCGCCGAGACCCTGGTGCGCGACGGCTTCGACGTCATGGTCTATTGCAGCGACGACCCGGTGCAGGCGCGCATCCTGCAGGAGATCGGCTGCGTGGCCGTGATGCCCCTGGCCTCGCTGATCGGCTCGGGCATGGGCATCCTCAATCCCTGGAACCTGAAGCTCATCATCGAGAACGCGAGCGTGCCGGTGCTGGTCGATGCCGGCGTCGGCACGGCTTCGGATGCCGCCATCGCGATGGAGCTCGGCTGCGACGGCGTGCTGATGAACACCGCGATCGCCGCGGCGGGCGATCCGGTGCGCATGGCGCGCGCGATGCGGCATGCCGTCATCGCCGGCCGCGAAGCGCACCTGGCCGGCCGCATGCCGAAGCGCTTCGCCGCTTCGCCTTCGTCGCCTCACGAGGGTGTCGTCACCTGATGGTGCCGACCGTTCTCGTGTTCGCCGGGCTCGATCCGGGCGGGGGAGCCGGGCTGGCGGCGGACATCGCCGCCATCGGCGCGCTCGGCGGCCATGCGCTGCCGGTGGCGACCGCGCTGACCGTGCAGGACAACAACCGGGTGCACGAGGTGCAGCCGGTCGACACCGGCCTGATGGTGCGCCAGGCCGATGTCCTGATCGATTCCTTCAGCATCGATGCGGTCAAGATCGGCATTCCCGGCAGCCGCGAGAACGCGGCCGCCATCGCCCGGCTGCTGCGCCAGCTGCGCGCCGCCGACCCGGGCCTGCCGGTGGTGCTCGACCCGGTGCTGGCCAGCGGCCATGGCGATGCGCTCGGCAAGGGCGACGCCGTCGCCGCGCTGGCCGGGCTGCTGCCGCTGGCCACCGTGCTGGTGCCGAACCTGCCGGAAGCGCGGGCGCTGGGCGCCGTGCCCTGCGAGCACGTGCTGGTCACGGGTGGCCACGGCGATGGCGACATCATCATCAACCGCTGGCTGCGCGACGGGGTCGAGCAGCGCGTCTGGCACCTGCCGCGCCTGCCTCACAGCTACCATGGCAGCGGCTGCACCCTGGCCGCCGCCATCGCGGCGCGCCTGGCCCTCGGCGATCCTGTCGGGCAGGCGCTCGAACACGCCCAGGACTACTGCCATCAGGCGCTGGCGCACGCCTTCTGGATCGGGCCGGGGCAGCGTATCCCGCGCCGGATCCTCCATACCCATTGAGCGCACTGAAAGGACCACCTTGAAAAAGCACTTCCTACGCGGCCTGTACCTGGTCACACCCGACTGGGACGATACCGAACGCCTGCTCACGGTCACCGACCTGGCCCTGATGGCCGGCGCCTCGATGGTGCAGTACCGCCACAAGAGCGCCGGCCCGGCCTTGCGGGCGGAGCAGGGCGCGGCCCTGCTGGCGCTGTGCCGCAGCCATGGCCGGCCGCTGGTGATCAACGACCACATCGACCTGTGCCGCGACCTCGATGCCGATGGCGTCCACGTCGGCGGCCTCGACGTGCCTGTGGCGCAGGCCCGCGCCGTGCTCGGGCCGGACAAGATCGTCGGCGCATCGTGCTACGGCGAGCTGAAACTGGCCGAGGCGGCCCAGCAGGCCGGCGCCAGCTACGTGGCCTTCGGCGGCTTCTATCCCTCGCCGGTCAAGAAATACACCTTCGTCACGCCGCCGGAACTGATCGAGGTCTGGCGCGACCGGGTGTCGCTGCCGATGGTGGTGATCGGCGGCATGACGCCGTCGAATGCCGCGCCGCTGGTGCGGCGCGGGGCGGGGATGGTGGCGGCGATCACCAGCGTGTATGCGGCCGAGGACCCGGAAGCCGCGGTGCGCGAGTTCTGCGCGCTGTTCCGGCACGCCTGATCCTACAATAGCGGCGTCATCCATCTCATGCCGCCCCGCCCATGCGACCACCGCGCCTGCTCATCCATACCCGCCGCCACCCGTCGGCCATCCTGCTGCTGGTGCAGCTGCTCGGCATGCTGCTGTATCCCTTCATCGAGAATGCGACGGCCGGGCACACGGCCCTCAACGTGTTCGGCGTGCTGGTGCTGTCGCTGACCATCCGCATGGTGCGGCGCACACCCGGGGAAACCAGGATCAGCGTGGCGCTGGCGGTGCCGATCGTGATCCTGCTGGCGCTGCAGACCTTCTACGACCTGCGCAGCATGCTGCTGCCCTGGTCGTCCGGGCTGGAAGCGCTGTTCTACTTCTACGCCGCCGCCAGCCTGATCTCCTACATGATGGGAGACCGCCAGGCGACCACCGACGAACTGTTCGCCGCCGCCGCCACCTTCACGCTGCTGGCCTGGGGATTCACGCACCTGTACCTGATGGTGCAGGAACTGCAGCCGGGCACCTTCGCCGCCGCCGTCAACACGCAGGCGCCACGCTCGTGGAGCGAGCTGAATTACCTGAGCTTCGCGCTGCTGTCGAGCACCGGGATCGGGGACGTGATTCCGCTCACCGTCCATGCGCGCGCCCTGTGCAGCATCGAAATGCTGGTCGGCGTGATGTACCTGGCGGCCGTGGTGGCGCGCCTGATCGGCTTCACCACCCAGGGCAAGGTTTACCGGCGCCATCCGAACTCGCCGCGCGAGCCCTGGGAAGAAGACTGAGGCTATCCATGGCGGATAAAGTGCGCTCGCGCATACTGGGGTTAAGTCTTTAATAAGAGATCTGCATTAACTTGCTCGCATTCGCAGCCCCGGCATTCCGCCACCGCTGCCTTCAGCCCACGCGAGCATGAACCCGACAATCCGGATCGCCACCAGCACCAGCGCAAGCCGCCGCGTCTTCACCTTCCTGAGAACCGGCGTCGCCGGCCTGCTGGTGCTGGCGCTGGCCTACGTCCTCGCCGCCTCCTTTCCCAAGCCGATGTTCGGTTACCGTGTCGACTACCAGAATTACCAGGTATGGTCGGACAGGCCCATCCCTGACGAGATCAGCCATGTGCTGGACGACGTGACGCGGCGCTTGCGCACTTCGAGCCTGCACGACCGCGACACGCCGGTCGAGATTTTCTTCTGCAACGAGCCCTGGCGCCTGTGGCTCTTCGGCCGGCGCTTCAGTACGCGGATGGGCGGCGCGGCCGACGTCTGGGTGACCCGGCAGGTATTCATCCGCGCCTCCGACATCGCCGCCAACCGCATCCATACGCCGACCGGCGGGCCCTTGGCCGACGCCGCGCAGCGCCCGCTCTCGTACTACATCGCGCACGAGATCACCCACAGCGACGTGTCGCGCCGTTTCGGGCGGACGGTCATGCTGCGCTATCCGGAGTGGCTGCTGGAAGGCTATGCCGACTACGTGGGCAAGGCCGGCGACTTCGATTTCGAGGAGAACCGCGCGCTGTTCGGCGCCGGTGCAGCCGCACTGGATCGCGACAAGAGCGGCCTGTACCGCGAATTCCACCTGAAGGTCGCCTACCTGCTCGACAAGAAGGGCTGGACGCTGGAGCAGGTGTTCGCGAATCCTCCGGACGAGAAGGAACTGGACGCCCGGCTGCGCATGGACCAGTGAGCGCCCGCGCCAGGCATATGTATTAAATTGGGTTCCCGGCGGATTGACCGGGTGTGCCGCAGCATGCGATATTGCTTTTCTTGCCATTTCACTCGAGCTTATCGCATGCGTCCTCAGTTTCCTCACCTTGTTTCCGCCCTCGTTCTCGCCCTGGCCGGCGCCGGCTGCGCCCAAGTCCCCCAGGATGCCGCCATCTCGCCCGAGGTGCTGCGCACGCACGTGGCCTACCTGTCTTCCGACGAGCTGGAAGGCCGCGGCACGCCCTCGCGCGGGCAGGACCTGGCGACCGAGTACATCGCGGCCCAGTTCCGCAAGGCCGGCCTGGAACCGGCCGGCGACGACGGTTTCTACCAGACTGCGACCTGGCAGTACGCCGAGCGCAAGGCGGACGACGTGGCCCTGAGCGTGAGCGCGGGCGGCAGCACCATCACGGTGCCGGCCGGCGGCGCGACCGGCAACTTCCTCGATGCGCTCGCGCTGGCGTCGACGCCGGCCGTGTTCATGCCCTGGAAGGACGCGCTGGAGAACAGCGAAGCCGCCAACGGCAAGGTGCTGGTGGTGCCGGCCGCACCGATGCCGCGCGCCGCGCGCACCCTGCAGGAAAAACTCAAGAGCAAGCCGGCCCTGGTCGTGATGATCGACCGTGAGCGGCGCCACGGCGCCGGCACCGGCGGCTGGCTGGTCGATCCGGAGCAGGCTGCCGTAAAAGGCGCGCCACCCGTGCTGGTCTTGCATGCGCCGGACGCCGCCGCGGCCCTGGAAAAGGGCGGCGCCAGCGTGAGCGCGCGCGTCGCCGCCGCCGCGCTGCGCCCGGTCAAGCTGCGCAACGTGATCGGCGTGCTGCGCGGCGCGGATCCGGCCCTGAAGAACAGCTACGTCCTGATGACGGCGCACCACGACCACGTCGGCATCCGCGACGGCGAGGTCTACAACGGCGCCAACGACGATGCCAGCGGCGTGGTGTCGGTGATCGAGGCCGCGCAGATGCTGGCCGCGCGCAAGGAGCGTCCGCGCCGCAGCATCGTGTTCATGACCTTCTTCGGCGAAGAACTCGGCATGCTCGGTTCGAAATACTATGCGCGCCACCCGGTGTTCCCGCTGAAGGACACGGTGGTGAACATCAACCTCGAGCAGACCGGCCGCACCGACGACAGCGAAGGCAAGCAGCTCAATTCGGTCGCGATGACCGGTTTCGATTTCTCGACGGTGGGCGAGATGCTGAAGAAATCCGCCGAGCAGACCGGCGTCCGCCTGTGGAAGCATGCGGCCTTCAGCGACCAGTTCTTCTCGCGCGCCGACAACCAGTCGCTGGCCGACGTCGGGGTGCCGGCGCACACGCTGTCGGTGGCCTACGGCTTCTCGGATTACCACGGCAAGGACGACACCTGGGACAAGCTGGACTACGACAACATGGCGCGCGTGACGCGCATGCTGGCGCAGGGCGTGTACGACATCGCGAACGATAGCGCCCGCCCGGTCTGGACCAGCGCGCCGAAGGCGGCAGGCTATGCCGCCAAGGGACGCTCGCTGCAGGCCGCGCCATGATCGACGCGGGCACGGACACCCTCGTGATCCGGCGCCTGCGGCCGGACGAAGGCGCGGCTTATCGCGCCATCCGGCTGCGTGCCCTGGCCAATGCGCCGGAAGCCTTCTGCAGTTCGCTGGCGGAAGAGGAGGCGCGTCCGCTGGAGAGCTGGAGCGCGCGCCTGGACAATGCGGCGCGCTCCGGCATCGACTGCCCGCTGGTCGCCGAACGCGATGGCGAACTGCTCGGGATGGTCTGGGCCAAGGTGGATGGGGCCGATCCGGACACGGTCAACCTGTTCCAGATGTGGGTGACGCCGGAGTGCCGCGGACAGGGCGTGGCGCGCGCGCTGCTGGACGGCGCCGTCGACTGGGCCCGGGCGCGCGGGGCACGGACCGTGGGGCTGGGTGTGAACTGCGCGAATGCCGCCGCGGTCGCGCTGTACCGGCGCGCCGGCTTCAGCATCCTCGGCGAGGCCTATCCGATGGCGGGGGAGGCGGGGCGGATGGAATACGCGATGCGCCTGCACTTGGGGCCGGCAGCATAAAAAAGGGACGCCGAAGGCGTCCCTTCTTACATGCAGCGCAAGGCTTAGTTACCGCAGCCCAGCGAAGCGATGCGGTCGCGTGCGGCCTTGGCCTGCACCAGGCCGAAGCCGTACTTGGTGTCGCGGCCGGCGGTGCCCAGGTCGAGCGCGCTCTTGGTGAGCGAGGCGCGCATCTGTGCGGCGGTACAGGTCGGGAAGTAGCTCCACACCAGTGCCGCCACGGCCGACACGTGCGGGGTCGCCATCGAGGTGCCGTCGAAGTAGGCGTAGTTGCTGGCCTTGATGCCGACCGTCGCGTTCTGGCCCAGCTGCAGCTTCATCGCGGCGCCATCGGTATCGGTCGCGGTGACCGACGGGATGGTGGTCACGGTGGTGCCCAGCGTGCCGCCGAAGGCGCCTGGCGCGTTGTTGTACACCACGGCGCCGACGCCGCCGCTGTTCTGGCAGTTCGAGACCTTGGTCGCGAAGTCGACGGTGCCGCGCTGGATCAGGCAGACCTTGCCGGAGACGGCGGTGTTGACCGTGTCGCCGATGCCGAAGTCGGCCAGCGGTGCGGTCGCGGTCAGGACCGGCGAGCCTTCCATCGCGCCCGGGGCATAGGTGCTGGAGCCGACGGTCAGCACGGCTTCCTGGCCGGTGCCCATCGGGACGGTCGACAGGACGCTGACCCCAGGGCCGGCCAGTTCGACCTTGCTGTTGTACTGCGAGAAGGTGGCCCACTGCTTGTTCTCGTCGACCGCGCCGACCATGACCACGCTGGTGTAGCCGGCCGGGTAGGAGACCACGGTGTTGCCGTCGTTGCCGGCAGCGGCGAGACTCAGCACGCCTTTGGAATACAGGCTGTCGAAGGCCTTCTGCTCGGTCATGCTGCGCGCGCCGCCGCCCAGCGACATGCTGATCACGTTGGCGCCGGCGGCGCCGCACTTGTTGGCAGCCGAGGCCAGGGTCGAGGAATAGGCCCAGCCGTTGGCGCCGAACACCTTCACGATGTGCAGCTTGAGCGTCTTGTTGGATGCCACGCCGACGACGCCGGTGCCGGCATTGTTGATGGCGGCGATGGTGCCGGCCACGTGGGTGCCGTGGCTGTTCTCGTCGGTGTACCACCAGCCGGTGCCGGCGTCGTATTCGCCCGTGACGGCGTTGGCCGACAGGTCTTCGTGGTTGCGGTCGTAGCCCGAGTCGATGATGCAGACCTTACGGTTGGCCGCGGCGCTGTCCGACAGCAGGTCGGCCTGCACCTGCTTGATGCCGTAGGGGACCAGCTGGCCGGTGGCGTACGGGGTGCCGGTCGACGGCGAGGTCAGCGCGAACGGCTTGCGGACCACGTCTTCTTCGATGTATTCGACGTTCGGGTTGTTCTCCAGTCCTTTCAGCGCGACTGCCGGGACCTCGATGGCCATGGCGTTCATGCCGAAGATTTCGTGCTTGACCGAGCCCTTGGCCGCGGCGACGCTCGACTTCACCTTGGCAGCGGCGCCCGGCTTGAAGGCGACGATGACGCGGGTGGTGTCGGGAGCTGCGGCCTGCGCGTTGCCGAAGACGCCGGCAGCGACCAGGGCTGCCAGGCAAACGCGAAGGGAGGTTGCGCGAGTGTTTTTGTCTACCATTAATCTTCTCCGTTTGAAAAACAAGTTATGACGCCTTGGCTCTGTAGGCCTCGTGCGCTGTTGTAGCCGCGTTGTGCGCGGTTACATTTAGTGTATTTCAAAAACATCTACGTATGCATACGGAGTGCAACTGTGCGCAGGAAACACTTGATCAAGCACAGTTCGCTACCAATTCTCCATGCACGGCGTCTTTACGGCGTGTTATTTTTAATCCAAACGTCTGCAGTAAACAGAGTTTCCGGACTCTTTCTCTTCCCTCGAAGAGCAGGCCCGTGCCACGCATGCGCCAACTCCTTGCTATCATTCCAAGCTTTACAGCGTTGCAAATCCGTTGTCGTTACGCAACATTCTGGTTCAGGAAGGGAGCACATGAAGACCAAGGCTGCAGTTGCATGGAAGGCGGGCCATCCGCTCACGATCGAAGAAGTCGAACTCGAGGGCCCGAGGGCCGGCGAAGTGCTGGTCGAAGTCAAGGCCACCGGCATCTGCCACACCGACTACTACACGCTGTCGGGCGCGGATCCGGAAGGCCTGTTCCCGGCCATCCTCGGCCATGAGGGCGCGGGTGTGGTGGTGGACGTCGGCCCGGGCGTCACCAGCCTGCGCAAGGACGACCACGTCATCCCGCTGTACACCCCGGAATGCCGCCAGTGCAAGTTCTGCCTATCGCAAAAAACCAACTTGTGCCAGGCGATCCGCTCGACCCAGGGCCGCGGCCTGATGCCCGACGCGACCTCCCGCTTCTCGCTGGACGGCAAGCCGCTGTACCACTACATGGGGACCTCGACCTTCTCGAACTACATCGTGGTGCCGGAAATCGCGCTGGCCAAGGTGCGTTCGGACGCGCCCTTCGACAAGATCTGCTACATCGGCTGCGGCGTCACCACCGGCATCGGCGCCGTGATCTTCACCGCCAAGGTGGAGGCGGGCGCCAACGTGGTCGTGTTCGGCCTGGGCGGCATCGGCCTGAACGTGATCCAGGCGGCGAAGATGGTCGGCGCCGACAAGATCATCGGCGTGGACCTGAACCCGGAACGCGAAGCGATGGCGCGCAAGTTCGGCATGACCCACTTCATCAACCCGACCAAGGTCGAGAACGTGGTCGATACCATCGTCCAGCTGACCGACGGCGGCACCGACTACAGCTTCGAGTGCGTCGGCAACGTCACCACCATGCGCCAGGCGCTCGAGTGCTGCCACAAGGGCTGGGGCCAGTCGATCATCATCGGCGTGGCGGCGGCCGGCCAGGAAATCTCGACCCGTCCGTTCCAGCTGGTGACGGGCCGGGTGTGGAAGGGCTCCGCCTTCGGCGGCGCGCGCGGCCGTACCGACGTGCCGAAGATCGTCGACTGGTACATGGAAAACAAGATCAACATCGACGACCTGATCACCCACCACCTGCCGCTCGAGCGCATCAACGAAGGCTTCGACCTGATGAAGTCGGGCGAGTCGATCCGCTCCGTCGTCGTCTACTGATTCCGCCGGCAGGCCAGCATGGCCTGCAGCCGGGTTTCTTGCGCGGCCTCCGGGCCGCGTCTTCCATTCTGCACCGCGAATGTTGCCGTCTGTCGCAACAGGCTGGCCGGCAAGTCCCCGCACGCCTAGAGTCCAAGCTGGCCGGTAGCATCCGTCCAGAAGTAGAAAAAAAGTTCTAGACAAATTTATCTAGAACTTTTAATCTAGTTGCCAACGATGAGGGAGAGCACCCGATGAACGAACTGGTCGGCACTGTGGCCTCTAGCCTGGCCTGGGCACTGATCGATTTTCTGTGGCAAGGCCTGCTCGTCGGGTGGGCGGCCGCGCTGCTGCTGGCGCTGATGCGCAAGGCGCGGCCGCAGGCACGCTACCTGGTCGCCTGCGCCGCGCTGCTGCTGTGCGCGGCCCTGCCGCTGGCCGGCATGATCGAGCGTATCGCCGCGGCGGATGCCGGCGTGGCCACCAGCGCGCTGCCTCTGGGGGCGGACACGGTAGCAACAGCCGTGTCGGCGCTGCCGGTGGTCGTGATCGATGCCGGCCGTCTTGCGGGTTGGGAGTCGGCCTTGCAGGAACGCCTACCGCTGGTGGTGCTGTTCTGGGCAATCGGCGCAGGCTTTCTGGCCCTGCGCATGGTGTTCGGACTGGCCTGGGTGCGCCGGCGCAGCCGGCCGGGCGCATACCGGCTGGATCCCACGTGGCAGGCGCGGCTCGACGGCATGGCGCGGGCCATGGGCATCGTCCGCAGCGTCACGCTCGGCATCGTCGACGATCTGACCAGCCCGGTGACGGCCGGCTGGTGGCGCCCGGTGGTGCTGGTGCCGGCGGCTCTGGTGTCGGGCATGCCGCCCCAGCTGCTGGAAGCGCTGCTGGCCCACGAGCTGGCCCACGTCCGTCGTTGTGATTACCTGGTGAATTTGATCCAGAGCGCGATCGAGATCCTGCTGTTCTACCACCCGGCCGTGTGGTGGCTGTCGAACCGGATCCGCGAAGAGCGCGAACAGATTGCAGATGATGTAGCCGCAAGCACGCTCGGCGAACCGCGGCGCCTGGCACTTGCATTGTCCGAACTGGACCTGTTCCAGTTCACCCCGCAACTTGCCCCAGCAGCACATGGAGGAAATCTCATGTCCCGTATCAAACGCCTGGTTCGTCCCGAAGCCGAACCATTGAACTGGAAACTCGCCCTGCCTGTACTGGCCGTGCCGATCCTGGGCCTGGCCACCGCCGCGGCCTTCTATTCCTGGTCGACGCCGGTGCAGGCCGCCGCCGAGCAGCCTGCACCTGCGCCGGCGCCGCGTGCCGAGCCGGCACCGCGTCCGGAACCCCGTGTCGACGCGCCGGCCGAGCGCCGCGTAGTACGCAAGGCCGGCAGGGACAATCCCTATGCCGTCGTGCGCGCCAACGACAAGAACACGAGCATGAGCGGCAGCAGCGACGACTGGGACGAGATCAAGGAAGCCAAGCGCCGCATCGGCGGCGACTTCCTGTGGTTCCGCGAAGGCGGCCAGGCGTATTACATCCAGGACCCGAGCGTACTGGCCAGGGTCGACGCGGCCTGGGCGCCGATGAACAAGCTGGGCGCCCAGATGGACGTGCATGGCAGGGAGATGGACGTGCACGGCAAGAAGATGGATGCGCTGGGCAAGGAAATGGACGTGGCGGCGCGCGGCTTCAAGCCGGACGAGACCACGATGCGCGCCATCGAAGGCCGCATGAAGGCGCTGGGCGTAGAGATGGAGACGCTCGGCAAGCAGCTCGCTGCGACCGACAGCATCAAGGAGCGCGAGCGCATCCAGCACCGCATGGGCGAACTCGGCAAGCAGATGTCGGTCGCGGGCAGCGAAATGGGTCGGGTGCACAATGAGCCGGGCATGCGCCAGGCGCAAAAGTCGATGGACGAGATCGGCCGCCGCATGAGCGAGGCCGGCAAGCCGATGGATGCGATCGGCAAGAAGATGGGCGCACTCGGCAAGGAGATGGAGCGCGAGAGCAAGGCGGCCGACCAGACGGTGCGTGCCCTGATCCGCGAAGCGCGCGAGAAGGGCTTGGCGAAGCCGGTGCCGCAAGCGGGTTGAACAAGAAAAAACGGCCTGGCGCTTGACGCGGCAGGCCGTTGTTTTTTACCGCCTGGTCAAAAACCGGCGGCTGCGATCTCAGTGTTGCGCGATCGAGCCACGCCATGCGCCGGTTTCCGAACCGCGCTTCTCCAGCAGTTCCTTGAAGTTATGCAGGTTGCCGCGCAGTTCCATGCGCACGGCGCCCAGGGCGTCGCCGACGGCTTCCAGCGCGCCATCCGGTTCATAGTCCATCTGGACCATGACGCGGCAGCAGGTGTCCGAGATCTTGTGGAAGGTCGCGACGCCGCCGTTCTTCACGCCGGTGACGCTGCGCCATGCGATGCGCTTGTCGGGGATCTGTTCGGTGATCTCGACATCCCACTCTTTCTCTTCGCCGGCGACGTTGGCGCGCCAGTGCAGGTGCTTGTCGTCCAGCTGGCGAATTTCCTTCACGCTCTTCATGAATTGCGGGAAGTCTTCGAACTGGGTCCACTGGTTGTAGGCCGTCTTGACCGGGACGTTGATCTCGATCGATTCCGACACCGACGAGCTGGCGCCGGAGCCGCTACGGTTCGCTTTGAGTTTTTTGGACAGCATCATGCCGCCGACGGCAAGCGCGGCAACGGTAACTACGCGGTTCAGCATAAGAATTCTCCTTTGGTAGCAGCCATGTCGCATGCGCGATGTATCTGGCCCGAAACGTGGCATGCGAAGGCCAATGAATCGATAAATACTGGTCCGGCGGGCCATGCATTGTGTCGCAAGCATCTCGTGAATCTGTCATTAAAATAAGCGAAAAGATAATCGGGCGGCGCGCGGAAGGATGGGCCGCTTATACTGATGAGCTCGTTGTTGGCGGCCAGAAAGGAGACCGAATGGACTTGCAAGGAGGATGTTTCTGCGGTGCAGTTCGCTATCAGGTGACGGGCGACATATTCAACAGCACCCTATGCCATTGCACCGACTGCCGCAGGAGCTCCGGCGCACCGGCAGTGGCCTGGTTCAGCGCCCGCCGCGCCGATTTTCGCTTCACGCAAGGCGCGCCGCTGCGCTTCGCGTCGAGCGAACAGGTGCTGCGCGGTTTCTGTCCGCAGTGCGGCACCACGCTCAGCTTCGAGGATGCACGCTGGCCGGAAGAACTCGACATCGCCAGTGCCAGCCTCGACGATCCGGAACTGGTGCCGCCGGGGGACCACACCTTCGTGCGCAGCCGCCTGGGCTGGATGAAGATGGACGACGGCCTGCCCGAGTACCCGACCACCCGCTCTGCGGGGAAGTAAAGGACAGGTGCGATGACTGTTGCAAAGCTGGATGGGCATACAGTAATCCCGGCGTTATAATGGCCGGATGCAGAATCTCCTCCATAACCTCAATCCCGAACAGCTCGCCGCCGTCACCCTGCCGTCGCAGAGCGCGCTGATCCTGGCCGGCGCCGGTTCCGGCAAGACGCGCGTGCTGACGACCCGCATCGCCTGGCTGATCCAGACCGGGCAGGTGTCGCCCGCCGGCATCATGGCGGTGACCTTCACCAACAAGGCGGCGAAGGAGATGCTGACCCGCCTGTCCTCGATGCTGCCGATTAATACCCGCGGCATGTGGATCGGCACCTTCCACGGCCTGTGCAACCGCCTGCTGCGCACCCACTATAAAGATGCGGCGCTGCCCCAGGTCTTCCAGATCCTCGATTCGCAGGACCAGCTGTCGCTGATCAAGCGCATGCTGAAGGCGCACAATGTCGACGACGAGAAGTACCCGGCCAAGGCGCTGATGTACTTCATCAACAACGCCAAGGAGCAGGGCCTGCGCGCGAACCGTCTCGAGCCGAACGACCCGATCGAGCGCCGCATGATCGAGCTCTACGAGGTGTACGAGGGCCAGTGCCAGCGCGAGGGCGTGGTCGATTTCGCCGAGCTGCTGCTGCGATCGTACGAGCTGCTGGCGCGCAACGGGCCGCTGCGCCACCACTACCAGATGCGCTTCCGCCACATCCTGGTGGACGAGTTCCAGGATACCAACGACCTGCAGTACAACCTGTTGAAGCTGCTGGCCGGGCATGACGAAGAGGGCGGCGGCGCCATCTTTGCCGTGGGCGACGACGACCAGAGCATCTATGCCTTCCGCGGCGCCAACGTCGGCAACATGCAGGCTTTCGAGCGCGAATTCCGCGTCAAGAACCTGATCAAGCTGGAGCAGAACTACCGCTCCTACGGCCACATCCTCGACAGCGCCAACTACCTCATCGCGAACAACACCAAGCGCCTCGGCAAGAACCTGCGGACCGATGCGGGGCAGGGCGAACAGGTGCGCGTGTACGAGGCGGCTTCCGACCTGGAAGAAGCCCAGTGGATCATCGAGGAAGCCAAGAGCCTGATGGCCGACGGCCTCCCGCGCAGCGAGATCGCGATCCTGTACCGCTCCAACGCGCAAAGCCGGGTGATCGAGCACGCGCTGTTCGCGGCCGGCCTGCCCTACACGGTGTACGGCGGCCTGCGCTACTTCCAGCGCGCCGAGGTCAAGCACGCGATCGCCTACCTGCAGCTGATGGACAATCCGCACAACGATTCGGCCTTCCTGCGCGTGGTGAACTTCCCGACCCGCGGCATCGGCGCGCGCTCGATCGAGCAGCTGCAGATGGCGGCCGACTCCTACGGCATCTCGCTGTACGCGGCGGTGCCCTACATGACCGGCAAGGCCGGCACCTCGCTGGGCGCTTTCGTGAAGCTGGTCGAGTCGGCCCGTTTCGAAACCCAGCAGCTGCCGCTGCCGGAGCTGGTGCGCGTGGTGCTGGAACGCAGCGGCCTGCTGCAGCACTACCAGAACGAGAAAGAGGGCGCCGACCGCATCGAGAACCTGGAGCAGATGGTCAACGCCGCCACCCAGTTCGTGCAGGAAGAAGGCTTCGGCCAGGGCGCCCCGGCCCACCTCGGCCCGCAGGCGCTGCCCTCGGTGGGCGAAGCGATCGTCAACCAGGACGGCATCGAGATCCTCGATTCCGATGCGCCGCTGGCCAGCGTGATGTCGCCGCTGTCGGCCTTCCTCACCCACGCTTCGCTGGAAGCGGGCGACGCCCAGGCCCAGGCCGGCCAGGACGCCCTGCAACTGATGACGGTGCACTCGGCCAAGGGCCTGGAATTCGACGCGGTGTTCATCACCGGCCTGGAAGAAGGCCTGTTCCCGCACGAGAGCAGCGCGCGCGAACTCGATGGCGTCGACGAAGAGCGGCGCCTGATGTACGTGGCGATCACGCGCGCGCGCAAGCGCCTGTACATGAGCTTTACCCAGCAGCGCATGCTGCACGGCCAGACCCGCTTCAACATGAAGTCGCGCTTCTTTGACGAGCTGCCGGAGGAATCGATCAAGTGGCTGTCGCCGCGGGTGCAGACCCAGTGGTTCGGCGGCCGCAAGCAGGCCACGGCCTGGGACGACGCCGCCTTCCGCGACGGCTCGGACAACAAGATCGCGCAGCAGATCACGCAGAAGTCGGGCAACGGCTCCGGCTGGCGCGTGGGCGAGTCGGTGGCGCACGCCAAGTTCGGCGAAGGCGTGATCGTGAACATCGAAGGCGGGGCGGGCGCGGCGCGCGCCCAGATCAACTTCGGCGCGGCGGGGATGAAGGTGCTGGACCTGTCGATTGCGAAGCTGGAGCGGGTGGGGCGCTGAACCTGGCGCGCATGAAGAAAGCGGGCCATGCCCGCTTTCTTATTTGCACAACTTATTTGCCCAGATTGACCGACCCGGCCGGCGTACTGTCCACCGGCTTCCCGAAAATCTGCCGGTAGCCCGCATACATCGCACACTGCAGCAGCAGGATGAACAGGAAGATCAGCCACATGATCACCACCCGCGTCATGTTCGAGGCGCCCAGCAGCAGCGTGATCACCATGCAGATCCCGAAAAAGATCGCGAACCAGGCCAGCAGCAGCACGATGAACACGCGGGCGCTGCGCAGCACCGCGAAGAAGCTGTAGAACACCGCCTTGCCCGGCCCCATCTTCTGCCAGTAGGTCAGCGGGGCGGCGAAGCACAGCGACATCAGCGCCGCCACGTCCAGCCCGAAAATCATGAACATCGCCAGGATGTCCGAGCCCGCCACCTGCGGCTGGCCGCCTTCGCGGCCCTGGCGCGCCACTTGCTCCCAGAAGCCCGGATCGACCGCGAAGCGGGTGATCAGGGCCATCAGCAGCGACACGCCCAGGTAGATCAGGCCGACCTTGCACAAATCCTTGACCACCGGCTGGCGGAAGCCTGTCAGCAGTACGCCAGGGGTCACCCGTTCGCCGTTCTCGATCATCAGGCAGGCCTTCATGAAGGCCATCGAGAACGAGGGAATCAAGACCACCGCGATCATCGGGCCGAGCAGGGGCACGGCACTGATGCCGATGCTGATCAGGATGTTCGCGAACAGCAGGGTGGTGAGGGCGGCCGGCTGTTTGCGGAACAGGCCGGCGCCTTGCTTGAGCCAGTGCCAGCCGGTGATTGCGGGGATAGAGTTCATGTAGGCAGTTCGGGCGCGCCGCGTTCGATGCGGGCGCGCAGGATACGTTCAAAATGGGTGGGGTCGTGCGGCGTCAGCAATTCTGCCGCACGCGGAATATGGAGGTCGTACAGGCGCGACAGCCAGAAGCGCAGCGCGCCGGCGCGCAGCATCGGCAGCCAGGCGGCGTGTTCCTGGGGCGTGAACGGACGCACGGCGTGATAGGCCGCGAGCAGGGCCTGCACGCGCGCTTCATCGAGCACGCCCGAGGCGAGATCGACGCACCAGTCGTTGACGGTCACGGCGACGTCGAACAGCCAGGTGTCGACGCCGGCGAAATAGAAGTCGAAGCAGCCGCTCAGGCGCTCGCCTTCGAACATCACGTTATTACGGAACAGGTCGGCGTGCACCGGGCCGCGGGTGAGGGCGGCGTAGGTGGCGGTGGCGGCAAAATCGGTCTGGAAGCGCACTTCGTTGTGCAGCAGCTCCGCTTCCGGCCTGGATACCAGCGGCAGTACGGTGGGCGCCGTCGCCGTGATCCAGTCCAGGCCACGCAGGTTCGGCTGCACCAGCGGAAAGTCGCGCCCGGCCAGGTGCATGTGCGCCAGCATCGTACCGACTTCGGCGCAGTGCGGCGGCTGCGGATCCATCTGCGAGGCCCCGCTCAGGCGGCTGACGATGATCGCCGGCTTGCCGTGCAGGGTGACCACCAGTTCGCCGTCCGCATTCGGCACCGGCGCCGGCACCGGGATGCCGCGCTCGGCCAGGTGACGCATCAGCTGCACGTAGAAGGGCAGTTGCCCGAAGCCGAGGTTCTCGAAAATGGTCAGCACGAATTCCCCACGCTCTGTCGTGAGGAAGAAATTGCTATTGTCGATGCCGGAGGAAATGCCCTGCAGCGCGAGGGCGCGGCCGAGGGGGAACTGCTTGATCCACTGGGAAAGGTCGTCCAGCGAGACCGCGGTGAAAACTGCCATGAGCTAGCAACAAAGGTAAGGGTCGGCCACCGCGGAGGGCAGCGTCGGGATTATTTTTTTTCGACGGGTTCCAGTGGTGGCGGAGGCGGTGCATCGGCGCGCGGGGGCACACCCGGCTTGGCCGGCGCCGGCGACGGGGCCGCAGTCGCCGGATCGGCGGCCTGCTTTTTCGGATTACCGAAGTCGAATTCCATGACCTGCCATTGTGGGGCGCGGATCGCGCTGCTCTGGGTATCGCCGGGTTGGGCGTTTCCTGGTGCAACGTTGGGTTTCATGATGTAGCGGCTCTTGCCGCTTTGCACTTCCACTTCGGTGACCTGTCCGCTGTTGTTCCGCTTTTCGGTGATGCGGGTACGTTCTTTCGGCGGGATGGTGGTGGCCGGCACGTCGCTGCCCGGCTCGATGCGCTCGAGCTGGGGCGGCGTCTGGCCCGGACCTTGTTGCGTGGGCGCCTGCTGCTGGGATTGCGCCGCGGCCAGGCCGGCGTGCGCGATCAGGCACAGCGAAAGGAGTTTCAGGCGGGAAGATGTGCGCAACATGATGGTCACCTTGTGTCGTTTGGTTCATTGTAACAAACCGACACGCTTCCCTGTGAAAAGTGTGCGTATTTGAACCGCAGGGCCCGGCATCTCTTGTGCGTCGGTCAAGCTGATTCTGCGATAATGCCGGACACTTTTGGCGCGGCCGCGCCGGCTCACTTTTTTGTCGCCCTATGGAAAATACCCTGCTGCTCGTTGACGGTTCCAGCTATCTCTACCGCGCCTACCACGCGCTGCCCGACCTGCGCAGCCCGGACGGCTTCCCGACCGGCGCCATGCACGGGATGGTCAACATGCTGCGCCGCCTGCGCGCCGACTATCCGGCGGCCTACATCGCCTGCGTCTTCGACGCCAAGGGCAAGACCTTCCGCGACGACCTCTACCCGGAATACAAGGCCACCCGCGCCTCGATGCCGGAAGACCTCGGCAAGCAGATCGAACCGATCCACGAAGTGGTGCGCTACATGGGCTGGCCGATCCTGATGGTCGACGGCGTCGAGGCCGACGACGTGATCGGCACCCTGGCGGTGCAGGCGACCGCGCGCGGCATGAAGACGATCGTCTCGACCGGCGACAAGGACCTGGCCCAGTTGGTCAACGACAAGGTCATGCTCATCAATACCATGACCAACGACAAGCTCGACGAAGCCGGCGTGATCGCCAAGTTCGGCGTGCCGCCCAACCGCATCATCGACTACCTGACCCTGATCGGCGACACCGTCGACAACGTCCCGGGCGTGAACAAGTGCGGCCCGAAGACGGCCGTGAAGTGGCTGACCCTGCACGGTTCGCTCGACGGCGTCATCGAAAACGCGCACAGCATCACCGGCGCGGTCGGCGAGAACCTGCGCGCCGCGCTCGAGTGGCTGCCCAAGGGCCGCGAGCTGATCACCGTGAAGACCGACTGCGACCTGGTGAACCACGTGGTCTCGTTCGAGGAAACCCTGGTCGGCCGTCCGGAAAACGCGGAAGCCCTGCGCGACTTCTTCCAGCGCTACGGCTTCAAGACCATGCTGCGTGAACTGGGCGGCGGCAATGGGCGTGCCGATGGCGCGGTGGCGCCGGCGCGCGGCGCCGGTCCGGGCGGGGCGCCGCTGAATTCCCCCGAGGGCGCCTCCGGCACCCTGCCGGGCATGGCCATCATCAAGGGCGAGTACGAGACCGTGCTCACCGACGAGCAGCTCGACAAGTGGCTGGCCCTGATCGACGCGGCCGCGCTGACCTCGGTCGATACCGAAACCACCTCGCTGGACCCGATGACGGCCGAGATGGTCGGCATCTCGCTGTCGACCGAGGCCGGCAAGGGCGCCTACATCCCGGTGGCCCACCGCTATGCCGGCGCGCCCGACCAGCTGTCGCGCGAGCACGTGCTGGAGCGGATGCGCCCCTGGCTGGAGAACCCGGCCAAGCCCAAGCTGGGCCAGAACCTGAAGTACGACATGCACATCTTCGAGAACCACGGCGTCAAGCTGAAGGGGATCGTGCACGACACCCTGCTGCAATCCTACGTGTTCGAGTCGCACAAGCCGCACGACATGGATACGATGGCGATGCGCCACCTCGGCTACACCACGATTCCTTTCGTGGACGTGTGTGGCAAGGGCGCCAACATGATCTGCTTCGACCAGGTCGAGCTGGGCCGCGCCACCGAATACGCCGGCGAGGATTCCGACATCACGCTGCGCCTGCACCAGACCATGCTGTCCCACGTCGAAGCCGACAAGGGCCTGACTTACATCTACCGCAACATCGAGATGCCGACCATGGGAGTGCTGCAGAAGATCGAGCGCAACGGCGTGCTGATCGACGCCGAGCTGCTGGGCGTGCAGTCCGGCGAGCTGGGTGCGCGCATGCTGGAGCTGGAGCAGCAGGCCTATGAGCTGGCCGGCGGCCCCTTCAACCTCGGTTCGCCGAAGCAGATCGGCGAGATCTTCTTCGGCAAGCTCGGCCTCCCGGTGATCAAGAAGACCGCCACCGGCGCGCCGTCCACCGACGAAGAGGTGCTGCAGAAGCTGGCCGAGGATTACCCGCTGCCGAAGATCCTGCTCGAGCACCGCGGCATGTCGAAGCTGAAATCGACCTATACCGACAAGCTGCCGAAGATGGTGAATCCGACGACGGGCCGCGTGCACACGAATTATGCGCAGGCGGTGGCGATCACCGGCCGCTTGTCCTCGAACGAGCCGAATTTGCAGAACATCCCGGTGCGGAACGCCGAAGGCCGCCGCATCCGCGAAGCCTTCATCGCGCCGCCGGGCAGCGTGATCGTGTCGGCCGACTATTCGCAGATCGAACTGCGCATCATGGCGCATATCTCGGGCGACCCGGCCATGCTGAAAGCCTTCGCCGAAGGCGAGGACATCCACCGCGCCACCGCGGCCGAGATCTTCGGCATCGCCCCGGATGAGGTGCAGAGCGAGCAGCGCCGCTATGCCAAGGTGATCAACTTCGGCCTGATCTACGGCATGAGCGCCTTCGGCCTGGCCCAGAACCTGGGCATCGAGCGCGGCGCGGCGGCCAGCTACATCGACCGCTATTTCGCCCGCTTCGCCGGCGTCAAGCAGTACATGGACGAGACCCGCCTGCAGGCCAAGGCGCGCGGCTACGTCGAGACCGTGTTCGGGCGCCGCCTGTGGCTCCCCGAGATCAACTCCCCGAACGGCCCGCGCCGCGCGGGCGCCGAACGCGCGGCGATCAACGCGCCGATGCAGGGCACGGCGGCCGACCTGATCAAGCTCGCCATGATCGCGGTGCAGGGCTGGCTGGAAACCGGGAAGCTGGGCACGCGCATGATCATGCAGGTGCATGACGAACTGGTGCTCGAGGTGCCGGAAGCCGAGCTGGAACTGGTGCGCGTGAAGCTGCCGGAGCTGATGGCGGGCGTGGCCACGCTGAACGTGCCGCTGGTGGCCGAGACCGGCGTGGGGCCTAACTGGGAGCGCGCGCACTAAGCGGCAGCGTCACGCGCAGGCAGCTGCCGGCATCGCGCGGCATGCAGCCTGCCTCGCCGCCGTGGTGGCGCGCGATCTGGCGCACCAGGCTGAGGCCCAGGCCGACGCCGCCCGCCGCTTCGCTCGCACCGGGAATGCGGTAGAAGGGCTCGAAGATGCGCTCCCGTTCGCGCTCGGGGATGCCGGGGCCGCCGTCGCAGACATCGAGCCGGAGTTCCGCAGGGCCGCTTGCGGCGAGCCGCACCGTGACGGGAGAACCGGCCCCGTACCGGACCGCATTCTCGAGCAGGTTGCGCACCATGCGGCGCAGCAGCTTCGCGTCGCCCATGACGGTCAACGTGCCGGCGTCCAGTGCGGCGCTCGTGCGGGCGCATTCTTCTGCCAGCAAGCCGGTCAGGTCGACCTCTTCGAAACAAGGCATGGCGGCGCCAGGCGCATCGAGGCGGCTGGCCAGCAGGATCTCCTCGATCAGCGCGTCAAGTTCGCCGACGTTGCGCTGCAATTCGGCGCGCAGGGCGGGTGCCGCCTGCTCCGCCATCAGTTCGACCGCCATCCGGATGCGCGCCAGCGGCGAGCGCAGTTCGTGGGAGGCGTTGGCCAGCAAGGATTTCTGCGATGCGACCAGCGCCTCGATGCGCGCGGCCGAGTCGTTGAAGCTGGCCGCCAGGCCGGCTACTTCATCCTTCCCTTCGACGGCCACGCGGGTCGCGAGCCGTCCCGAACCCCAGGCTTCGACGCTGTCTTGCAGCCGCTCCAGGCGCCCGGTCAGGCGGCGCACGACCGGATAGGCGCACAGGGCCACCGTCAGGGCGATCACGGCCAGCAGCACGACGAAGCCCAGCGCGTGCCGGTTCGGGCCGATGATCGCCAGGCCCGCACGGGACGGATCGAAGTGCAAGTGTGCAAAGCCGAACAGGAAGGCGGCCAACAATAGGCTGGTAAGCAGCGCAAGATAGAAACGCACATACAGGCGGCGCCAGGGCGGGATCGTTCGCGATACGGCCTCAGGCATCGTGCACCTTCGCGAACACATAGCCGGCGCCGCGCACGGTGATGATGCGGCGCGGCTGCTTGACCTCGTCCTCGATCGCCAGGCGCAGGCGGCCGATGTGGACGTCGATCGAACGGTCGAAGGGATCGGTGGCTTGGCCCTTGACCGCCTCGAGGAGCTGGTCGCGCGACAGCACGCGGCCGGCCCGTTCGGCCAGGGCGACCAGCAGGTCGAACTGGTAGGCGGTCAGCGCGCGCGCTTCGCCATCGAGCCGGACGGTGCGCGCCCCGGGATCGATCTCGAGGCGGCCGAAGCGCAGCACCCGGGCTGCCGGCTCGGCCGCCATCGGCGGACGCCGCAGCACGGCGCGCAGCCGCGCCAGCAGTTCGCGCGGCTCGAAGGGCTTGGGAAGATAGTCGTCGGCGCCGATCTCGAGGCCGACGACCCGGTCCAGCGGATCGCCTTTGGCCGTCAGCATGACGATCGGAAGCGCGCACAGGGGCGCGGCCAGCGCCCGGATCCGGCGGCAGACATCGAGGCCGTCGGCATCGGGCAGCATCAGGTCGAGCAGGACCAGCCCGACGTCCTGTTCGCGCTGCAGGATGGCGATGCCCTCCTGCGCGCTCAGGGCATGCCGGACGATGAAGCCGTGCGGCGCAAGATAGGTCGCGACCATCCCGGCCAGGCGTTCATCGTCTTCGATCATCAGGACAGTCTGGACCATGGGGCATCTTACCTTAGAGCATCAGCTGCCTCAAATGCCCGGCGAAGCGAAGGCGCTGTTCGGGCGTGAGGACATCGGCGGCATCCGCGACCGCTTCCACGATGCGCCGGCTGCCGGCATCGACCTGCTGTACATGTCCGGCGCGCAGCTGCTCGAGTGCGGCCCGGTCGACCACGGGCGCCATCAGCAAGGCATGCGCACGCACGTGCATCTGGCGGCGCTGTTTGTGCGCCGGACGCAGGTCGGCCATCGCTTTTTTGGCGATGGCGGCGACCCGGGCTTGCTGGTCCGGCGTGGCGTCGCCGGCCAGCTGCGCCACCATCTTGTCGATATGCGCGTCCATGGCGGCTGGATCCATGGCCATGGGGCCTGCGTGCCCGGGATGATGCAGCCCCGGGGCGGCGCCGGCGAAACTGGCGCCGGCGCCGGCGCCGGCGGCTGCCACGGCGACGGCGACGGCGGCCAGCCAGCGTCTTGCCGGGCGAGATCCGCGCGCGGGGAGAGTATCCGCCTGGTGATCCTTGTGCGATTTCATGAGAGCTCCTCGAGGTTGTGAAGGAACTCCACTCTGGGGCCGGCGTTTGGCGCCAATGTGTGTGGCGGGTAAAGAATTGTAAAGCAGGCCAGGCAACGTGAAAATCATCAGCAGCCGTAGGTCTCAGCCAGCTGTCGGGCGATGCGGGCCATGTGGACGCGCAGCGCCTCCGGCTCGATGACTTCGGCCTCGGCGCCGAAGCGCAGCAGCTCATGCGCGGCGTGGTGGAGGGGGCCGACGGGGAGGGTGACGGTGCGCCATCCATCCTCCTCCGCTTCCGCGATCGTGGCGTGAGCGAGGGCATAGGGCGGCAGGAAGGCCTCCATCATCTTGATTCCCCAGGGCGAGAGCCGCAGGCTGGCCTGCTCCGGATGCTGCTCCAGCTCGAAGCGCCGTGCGTTCTCGGTCCAGTAGGCCGGCAGGTCGAAGTCGTCGGCCGGGCCGATGCGGCCGTCGAGCAGGTCGAGTTCGAGGATGCGCGAGACCCGATAGGTACGCACGCTCGTTCCCTGCCGGGCGACCAGGTACCAGGCACCGCCCTTGAGCACGACGCCGAGCGGGTCCAGTTCATGCTCCTTCTCTGCTTTCCAGCTGCGATAGCGGATGCGGACCGGCCGCTCGCCCCAGACGGCCTCCGCCAGCCGCGGCAGGCAGGCGGGGCGTTCGCTTGCGTCGAACCAGCCGGGTACGTCCAGGTGGAAGCGCAAGCGCATCCGCCCGGCGCCTTCGCGGATCTCGGCGGGGAGCGCGGACAGCAGCTTGTCGCGGGCGCTCGCGCAGGCCGCGCCGAGTCCGAGTTCGGCCGCCTGTCCCGATAAACCGCCGAGGAACAGGGCTTCGGCTTCCAGCGCCGACATGCCGTTCAGGCGCGTTCGATAGCCGTCCAGCAAGCGGTAGCCGCCAAGGTTGCCGCGCTCGCTGTAGATCGGGATCCCGGCCGCGCTCAAGGCATCGACGTCGCGATAAATCGTGCGCAGCGACACGCCGTACTCGTCGGCGAGCGCCCGGGCGGTCGCCTGGCCGCGTGCCTGCAGGGTGGTGAGGATGAAAAGAAGTCGACTGGCGCGCATGGGCCCAGTGTAATCCATACCTGACAGAAGATGTCAGCTTGGCAGGCTTACCATGCTGTGGGTCGACCGCGGATCGGCACACCGACAACCAGGCAACCATCGAGGACCGCCATGACCACACAGCGCAGCATCAGCTTCTTCCATTCGCCGCACACCCGCTCGTCAGCCACCTTCATCCTGCTCGAAGAACTCGGCGCACCCTATGAACTGCGGGTCTTGAACATGAAGGCCGGCGAACAGCGCCAGCCCGCCTTCCTGGCCGTGAACCCCTTGGGGAAAGTACCGACCATCCTGGACGGCGACACCGTCGTGACCGAGCAGGTGGCGATCTTCATCCACCTGGCCGACCGCTTCCCGCAGGCGGGCCTGGCGCCGTCCCTCGCCGATCCGCTGCGCGGCGCCTCCCTGCGCTGGATGGTGTTCTACGCGGCCGCTTACGAGCCGGCGCTGGTGGACCGCTTCATGCAGCGCGAACCGGCGTCACACATGAACACGCCCTACGGGAGTTTCGAGGCCATGATCGGCGTGATCGAAGCCCAGCTCCGGCAAGGGCCCTACCTGCTCGGCGACACCATGTCGGCTGCCGACATCTTGTGGGCATCGGCACTGGGCTGGGGCATGGCATTTGGCGGCGTACCGCACCTGCCCGTGTTTGCGGAGTATGCCGAGAGGCTGGGTGCCCGCCCGGCAGCAAAGCGTGTGGAGGAACGCGACAAGGTACTGGTTGCCGCGCATGAGGCTGCGCTGGCGGCTGCATAAGGCGCTTCACTTCCATCTTTGCAACATATCCGGTCGGACCAAATTTAAAATGGTCCGACCAAATCTGATTCATTTATGCTAACCTGCAAGCTCCACTGCCGAGTTCGGCAACTGGAGCTGAAGCGCTAGCACCACGATCGCTCCCCAGGCCAGCCCACGAGGCCGGCAAGGCCGTGCAGCGAGCATTTTCACGCTTCTCCAAACGACATTCATAGCGAAGAGCGCGCGTTTCCCAGCGGGGCGCCGCGCCGGCGCTCGCCTGTCGACACCATCACCTAGACCGATCAGGACCAAGAAATGAAAACAAAAATCATATTGGAGACACTGGTATTGGCTGCAGCGTTCACGGCAAGTCAGGCGGGCGCCGCACCGATTTCCCTGCAGGGCAGCATGATTACCGCCACCTACAACGGCTCGGCCGAGGGCATGCTGGGGCTGGACCACGGGTTCGCGGCGGAATTGGGCAGCAATACGACCGCTATCGATCCCAGCGACCAGCCAGGCGTCGAGTTCCTCAGCGCCGACTGGCTATTCGGCGTCGACTTCACGACCACCGGCCGGTTCACCGTGATCCTCAACGGGGTCCAGCCGAGCCCCGGCGACTACCGCATGGTCTTCGATTTCGGCGCCGGCCTGGGCCAGCGGATCGGCGGCTTCACGCTGCTGGACACCAGCGGCACCGGCATCTTGCCGGCCTTGTCCGTGCTGAACGACCACAGCATCGCGATCGACCTTTCCTCGGTCACCTGGAACAGCGCGTTCGGCGAGTTCTCCGCGCAGATCGATGCTGCGGCGGCAGTGCCGGAGCCGGGCAGCTTCGGCCTGGCACTGGCCGGCCTGGCCGGTCTTGCGCTCACCCGGCGCCGCAGCGGCACCCAAGGCTAACCCTTTCATCCTGTTCCAGGAGGTTCACATGAAACATCCAGGTTTCAAGGCACCGGCATGCGCCGCTGTCCTGCTGGCGTGCGTCTTCGGCGTGCCCGCAGCCGCGCTCGCCGAACCGGCACGGCAGGTAGCACCGGCAGACGGCTGGGCCGGCCAGGCCGGCGGCACGCTCGGAGGATCGGCAGCCAGCACCGAGCACATCTACACAGTCACCAAGCGCGCCGAACTGCTGGCAGCACTGAACAACGGCGGCGACAACCCCAAGATCATCAAGCTGGTCGGCACCATCGACATGAGCGAGGGCAGGCCCTACACCAGTACGGCCGACCAGGCCGCGCGCGCTGCGATCCGCCTCAAGAACAATACGACCCTGATCGGCGCCGACGCCAATGCGGGCATCGTCAACGGCAGCGTGCTGGTGTCGAACGTCGCCCAGGTCATCATCCGCAACCTCAAGGTGGTCGCGCCCTGCGACGTCGAGCCGGTCTGGGACCCGACCGACGGTGCCACCGGCAACTGGAATGCGGCCTATGATGCCATCGGCGTCTCCGGCTCGCACCATGTCTGGGTCGACCGCGTGAGCTTCACCGACCTGCCGCTGACCGACGACTTCCTGCCGATGGAAAACGGCAAGAAGAAGCAGTGCCACGACGGTGCGCTCGACATCACCAATGGCTCGGACTACGTGACGGTGTCGTACAACGTCTTCGGCCAGCACGACAAGACCACGCTGGTCGGCGGCAGCGATTCGGCCACCAGCGACGAAGGCAATCTGCGCGTCAGCTTCAGCAACAACGTGTACCGCGACGTGGTCCAGCGCTCCCCGCGCGTGCGCTTCGGCCAGGTCCACGTATTCAATAACTACTTCGTCGGCAGCAAGGCCGGGTCGCCATATGCGCACAGCTACAGCATCGGCGCGGGCAAGAACGCCAAGATCCTGTCGACCAACAACGTGTTCGAGATCGCCGGTGCGCCAGGCTGCGACCAGGTCGTCACGAACATGAGCAGCGCAACTCCCGGCGCCTTCAAGGACAGCGGTTCGCTCCTCAACGGCAAGGCGCTGGGCGCCTGTGCGGTCTCGAATGCCGTCACCTGGACCCCGCCGTACGCCTTCACCCCGCGTCCGGTGTCGCTGGTGAAGGCCAACGCACTGGCCCAGGCCGGCGTTGGCAAGATCACGACCACGATCAGCGGTACCGGCAAGGTCAGCGTGGACCAGAACCCGACCCTGGCGTGCCCGGCGACCGGCCTGTATTTCTGCGACGACTTCCAGGACGGGACCAGCGCCAAGTGGAACCTGCTGCCGCTGGCCGGCCCGAACGGCAGCTTCAGCGTCCGCTCCGAGATCGAGGGCGGGACCAACAAGGTGCTGCAATACACGGCCGCGAGTACCGGCGGCGTGCTCGCGCTGGTCAAGCCGGAGGTTTTTGGCGGCGTGCCTTCGGGCGACTACTTCGTCGAAGCACGCATCCGTCCGATGACGAACGGTACGACCGGCAACAAGTTCCTGTATCTCGTCACGCGCTACGTGAATCCGTCCAACTGGTATGCGGCCGGCCTGAATGTGCAGAACAGCACCACCAGCACGCAGGTGGAAATCGCCCGGATGCTGAACAATACCTTGAGCCGTCCGCGCCAGGTGCGCGCGCCGATCGCGATGGATGCGCAGTTCTACACGGTGCGCTTCGAGATGATCGGCAGCACGCTGACGGTTTATCTCGACGGCAAGAACCTCGGCTCGGTGACGGATGCCACGTTCGCGGCGCGCGGCCTGATCGGCCTGTACACCGCCAACAAGTCCTTCATGATCGATGACGTGCGCGTCGGCGATCCAGGCCTGAAGCCGGTGCAGCTGAACGTCGATCCTCCCGGCCTGGCCTGGTCGGCGGAAGTCGGCGACGCACCCTACCAGGTGAAGGTGACGGCGGTGGCCAGCGACGGCCAGCCGGACAGCTTCAGCGCCGAATCGAGCAACCCGGCCGTGGTGACGGCGTCCACCAGCGGCAGCACCGTGACCCTCACAGCAGTGGGCGCGGGCAAGGCCGACATCGTGTTCCGCAGCGGCTCCGCGCCCTCGATCACGCGTACGATCGCCGCCACCATCGCGCCGCAGTTCGTGCAGCCGACCCAGGTGTACCCGATGCAGGGGGCGAGCTTCCCGGCACCGCTGGAGCCGTCGGCGCACGTCGACACCTCGCTCAGGCTGGTCTTCGACAAGCCGCCGACCCTGGGCAGCAGCGGCAGCATCCGCATCTTCCGCAAGCTCGATGATGCGCTGGTCGACGTCATCCGCCTCAGCGGCGAAACCGATGCGCTGGGTTACGCAGGCCAGGCGCTGGTACGCAGGGTCAACACTGCGCCGATCAAGATTGCCGGCAACACGGTGACGATCAAGCCGCACAGCAGCAAGCTGGCCTACGGCACCGAGTACTACGTGGCGATCGCCGATGGCGTGTTCACCGGCACCAGCCTCGGCGGCACACCCTTCGTCGGCCTGGGCAAGGCGGCGGGCTGGACCTTCTCTACCCGAGCCAGCGCGCCGACCGGCAACAGCCTGGCGGTGGATGACGACGGCGAGGCCGACTTCCGCACCGTACAGGGTGCGCTCAACCATGCGATGCAGCACGTCGCGAAGGCGGACCCGGTCACGATACATATCCGGAATGGCCGCTACGAGGAACTCCTGTACCTGAATGGCAAGGACAATGTCACGATCAAGGGCGAAAGCCGCGATGGCGTGATGATCTCCTACACCAACAACGAGACCCTGAACCCGGGAACGGGCGGCAGCCAGCCGGGCACGGCGACCGGTACGCCTTCCGGCGGGCGCGCGCTGATGCTGGTCGAGGCCTCGGACATGCTCAGCCTCGATACCCTGAGCCTGAAGAACACCACCATCCGCTCCAGCAGCATCTCGGGCCAGGCCGAAACCATCTACTTCAACAGCGACGGCCGCCTGGTAGCGAAGAACGCCGGCTTCCACAGCGAGCAGGACACCCTGAACCTGAAGGGCTGGTCCTGGTTCTACCGCAGCCTGGTGGAGGGCAACGTCGACTTCATCTGGGGCAGCAGCCGGGCGGCGCTGTTCGAGGAAAGCGAGATTCGTTCGGTGGGCGACAGCGCCAACGCCGGCAGCGGCGGCTACGTGCTGCAGGCGCGGGTGGCATCCAGCAGCGATATCGGCTACGTGTTCCTCAACAGCGCGCTGACCCATGGCCCCGGTCCGGGGCCGCTGCGCGGCGACGTGCCGAACGGCGCCACCTACCTGGCGCGCAGCCCGGGCGGGACCGCCACCTGGGACAACATCGCCTTCGTCAACTGCAAGATGGACACGCACGTGGCGCCTGTCGGCTGGGCAGGGCAGGGCGTGAACGGGCAGCCGGCGCCGAACCCCGTGGTGGCCCGCGCCGATGCGGGCTGGCGCGAGTACGGCAGCACCGACATGGCCGGCAATCCGCTGAACCTGGGGGCGCGGGTCGGCGGTTACATCCTGAGCGACCTTGACGTGGCGAATCGTTTCGCGTCGCGCGCCCAGGTGTTTGCGGCGTATGGCAACGGGGCGGGGTGGAATCCGCAGCCGTGATGTAAGCTCGCGATATCTTCGGTAGTAAATGGCCGGCGTTCCTGGAAAGCGGGAACGCCGGTGTGCGCGTACACTGAATGGCCGAGATCGATATGAGCGCTGCGAAAAGAACGCTGCCTGAGCCGACGCTGTCCCGTCCGGTCGCCACGAAGCGCCTCCTGCCATTACTGTTGCTACTGGCCGCTTGCGGGCGGCAACTGGGGCCGCCAGTGCCGGGGGCAGGAGCCGATTCAGCCTCCTATCGCGCAGGGGCGACTTCCAGTGACGCCGTCTACGCAGTCGATCCGGATGCCTCGCTCCTGACGGTCACGGTACGCCGCGCGGGCCTGATGGCGCGACTCGGGCACGACCACGTGGTGGCCAGCCGCTTGCTGGCGGGCTATGTCGCGCCTGGCGCCGGCAGCGCAGATATCTCTTTCCGTGTCGACCAGATGACCGTCGATGAGCCGCAACTGCTGCGCGACGCGGGCATTGCCAAACAGCCGTCATCGCAAGCGGTCGAGGGCACGCGCGCGAACATGCTCGGACCGGTGCTCGAGGCGCAGCGCTTTCCATCGGTGACGCTGCATGCGGAGCGGCAGGCAGACGGCAGGCTGCGCGTTGCCGTCACGCTGCATGGCGCCACGCGCTGGCTGGTGCTGCCGGCCACAATCCGGGTCGATGCGGCACAGGTGATCGCGAGTGGGACGGCGCGCCTGAAGCAGACCGATTTCGGCATCACACCCTTTTCCGTAGGCGGCGGGCTGCTATCGGTGCAGGACGAGCTGGAGGTGCGCTACCACATCGTCGCAGAGCGCCGGAGACCATTCGCCGCCCCATAAGGTGGACTGGCCTGCGCTTGCCCCGCATGCTACGCTCGGCGGATGCTACATCGCATCGCATACACGCTGTTGCTAGGGTGCGCCTTGTTGGCCTGGGGCACTGCCTCGATGGCGGCGCAGCCCGGCGGGCCCAGGTTCGAACTGAACGTCGATCGCGTCGATGGCGCCGATGGCGGCAAGGTCTACCAGATCACGTCGAACGGCACGGTGGCGGCAACACCGGCCGCTACCTGGCGTGTTCTCACCGATTACGAGCATTTGGCCAGTTACCTGCCGAACCTGAAAAGCGCTCGCGTCGTGTCTCGCAATGGCGAACGCGCCATCGTCGAACAACTGGGCACCGCCCGCTATCTGTTTTTCAGCCAGACTATCCGCGTGGTGGTGCTGGTGCGCGAACGGGCGCCGGACCGAATCGACATCAGCCTGATCGAGGGCGACATGAAGGTCTACCGCGCCAGCTGGGAGCTGAGTCCTTTGCCGGGCGCCGCCGGCACCAGGATCGTGTACAACGCGACCATCGAACCGAAGTTCGACGTGCCCGGCATCGTGGGGGTAAGCGTAGTAAAGAAGGATATTGCCAAGATGATGGCGGCGCTCTTGTTGCGATTGGATCGGCAGGAGTAGTTGTATGACCCGCCAAGGCTGCTGGGTCCAAGCGTGCGCCCCTCCGGATTTTGCTAGTATAGCAAGCCTGTCCAACACAACCGGAGGGGTGCACATGAAAGATCTCATCAGCGATGCCGAAAGCCTGCTGTCCGCCAGCGCGTTCGACAAGGGCGTCGATCGCCGCGTCTTCCTGAAAGCCGCCGCCGGCAGCGGCTTCGCCGTCGCCGCGCTGCCGGTGGTGGCGCAGACCCAGATCCAGACCAGCGCCGAAGGCCTCGACGCCGGCGACCACATCGTCGTCGTCAACGGCCAGGACGTCCCGGTCTACCGCGCCCAGCCCAAGGACCGCACCAACCTGCCGGTGGTGCTGGTCATCTCCGAGATCTTCGGCGTCCACGAGCATATCAAGGACGTGGTGCGCCGCTTCGCCAAGGCCGGCTACCTGGCCGTGGCCCCGGACCTGTTCGTGCGCCAGGGCGACGCCACCAAGACTCCGATGCCGGCCCTGATGAAGGACATCGTCGCCAAGGTCCCGGATGCGCAGGTGATGACGGACCTCGACACCATCGTCAAGTGGACCAAGCAGCGCGGCGGGAATACCGACAAGCTGGGCATCACCGGCTTCTGCTGGGGCGGGCGCATCACCTGGCTGTACGCGGCCCACAACCCGGACGTGAAGGCCGGCGTGGCCTGGTACGGCCGCCTGGTCGGCGAGACCAATGCGCTGCAGACCAAACACCCGATCGACGTCGCCCAGAACCTGAAGGTGCCGGTGCTCGGCCTGTACGGCGCCAAGGACGGCGGCATCCCGCTGGAGTCGGTGGAGCGCATGCGCAAGGCCCTCGACGCCGGCAACAGCCGCTCGATGATCCACGTCTATCCGAATTCGGGCCACGCCTTCCACGCCGACTACCGCCCGAGCTTCAACGCCGACGACGCCAGGGACGGCTGGAGCAAGGCGCTGGGCTGGTTCTCGAAGCACGGCGTCGCCTGATCTTGCACGGACACAAACCGGGCAGGGTACAATGCTCGGTTTGCCGCTCCGCGTAAGACCAACAAGAGGTTTCAAATCGACCCCATTCTTTCTTCCATCCTGCTGGCGACCGTGATCGCCGGCGTCGCCAGCATCACCGGCGCTGCCGTGTTTTCGTTCACGCTGCTGTCGAAAGTGGTGGAACGGATGGTCAGCCTGTCGGTGGGCATCATGCTGGCCACCTCGCTGCTGCACGCGCTGCCGGAAGCCTTCGAGTCGGGCGCCGACCCGCGCAGCCTGTTCGCCACGCTGCTGGGCGGCCTGCTGGCCTTCTTCGTGCTGGAAAAGCTGGCGATCCTGCGCCACTCGCACCATCACGAAGGCGACGGCCACCACCACGCCCATGGCCATGACGCCCACCAGGCCGGCAAGTCAGGCTGGATGATCCTGCTGGGCGATGCGATGCACAACTTCACCGACGGCATCCTGATCGCCGCGGCCTTCCTCGCCAATCCGGAACTGGGCATCGTCACCGCGCTGGCCATCGTCGCCCACGAGATCCCGCAGGAGATCGGCGACTTCATTGTGCTGCTCAACGCCGGCTTCTCGCGGCTGCGCGCCTATGTCTTCAACCTGTTGTGCAGCCTGATGGCGGTGGCGGGCGGCCTGCTCGGCTACTTCACCCTGGACCAGGCCAGCGGCCTGATTCCCTATGTGCTGGTGTTCGCCTCCTCGGGCTTCATCTACATCGCCGTCAGCGACCTGATGCCGCAGATGCAGCGCCGCGCCACGGTGCGCGAATCGGTGCCCCAGGTCGCCCTGATCGCGCTCGGCGTGGCCATCGTCGTGACGCTGAACCACGCCTACTGAGATTCGCCGCACTGCACGCGTCCGCTTGTTGCGCCTCTAATGATAATGACTTATCATTACCGGAGTGCTCAACCAAGGATGCCTGCCATGCCATTTTTGCGCTTCGTCTTCTGATGAAGACCCTGATCCGGTTCGCCGACTATGCCGGCATGGCGGCGTCGGCCCTGTGCCTGCTGCACTGCCTGGCGATGCCGCTGCTGATCGCGGCCTTTCCTCTGCTGGGCCTGGGTGGCGAGCATCACGCGCTGCACGATGCGCTGCTGTTGGGCGTGACGGTGCCGGTGCTGCTGGCGCTGGTGCCGGGTTACCTGAAGCACCGCGATCCGGTGGCCTTGTCGCTCGGGATCGCGGGACTCGGCGCCTTCCTGGTCGCGGTGTTCACCGTCGGGCCGCAGTGGGGCGAGATAGCGGAGGCGGTGGCGGCGGTGGCCAGCAGCGTGCTGCTGCTGGCGGCGCATTGGCGCAATCACCGCTATTGCAGGGATTGCCGTACGGCGAAATCTACGCGCGGCAGTTGCTGCACAAGCCGTACAAGGTCAGCTCGTGCGATTCCAGCACGAAGCCTTCCGGCGTCAGCTTCTGCATATCCCCCGGGCAGGCGTGCACCTCATACACCTTGTCGCATGCGCGGCAGTGGAAGTGGTGGTGGTGGCCGTGGCCGGCGATCTCGTAGCGGTCGCCGCCGCCCGGCAGCGACACCGTGGTGATCTCGCCGGCCTCCAGCATCGACTTGATATTGCGGTAGATGGTCGCCATGCCGATGCCCGGCACCACGCCCTGGGCGTGTTCGAGGATTTCCTGCGGGGCCAGCGGACGGCCGGCGTCCTCCATGCACTGGTGGATGGCCTTGCGCTGGCGGGTATTGCGTTCCACGGCGGCTTACTTCTTCGCGCGCAGCGATTCGAGTTCGGTGCGCAGCGCGCTGCGCTCGGCGTAGGACTTGTCGAGCTGGGCGCGCAGGGACTTCACTTCCTTTTCGAAGTTGTCGCGTGCCGTGGTGGCGCCGACCAGCTCCATCTCGGCGGCCAGGCGCGCATCCGATTCGCTCGCCTGGGCCGCGACGTTGCGCTCGAGCTGGGCGCGCAGGTCGGCCAATTGCCGGTCCTTGCCGTCGATCGCCAGCTGGTCCTTGGCCTTGCTGACCAGCGCGTCGGTGGCGAGCTTGCGCGCATCGCGCAGTTCGGTGTTCAGGCGCTCGATCTCGGCCGCGTGTTCCGCGGAGGCGGCCAGGGCCTGGTCGCGTGCGGCTTCCAGTTCGGCGCTGGACTCGCGCAGGGCGGCCGCATCGGCCTCCACTTCGGCCAGCGCTTCGCGTACCGGCGCGGCGGCCTGTTCGGCGACCCGCTGCACCCAGCCGCTCAGGGCGGCGGCAACCGCTTCCGGGATCTCCAGCGCCGCGGCGCCCGCGTTCGTGTTTTCGTCGTTCGACATTGCTGCGTTATCTTTCATTGCTGCTTTTTTCATCAGGATGCCTCCTGTGCTCAAGCGTCGCCAGTGGCGACCGGACGATTCGCGTCACCGACCCATTCACTCCACGAACCCGGATATAGCGCCGCACCGGGCAGGCCCGCGACTTCCAGCGCCAGCAGGTTATGGCAGGCGGTCACGCCCGAGCCGCACTGCATGATCGCCCGCTTCGGATCATCGACCAGCAGCGCGAATTCGCCGCGCAGGGTTTCCGCATCCTTGAAGCGGCCGTCAGGCTGCAGGTTGTCCTTGAAGAAGCGGTTGCGGGCGCCCGGGATATGGCCGCCGACCGGGTCGATGGTTTCGTTCTCGCCGCGGAAGCGGTCGCTTGCTCGTGCGTCGATCACGATGCGCTCGCCCTTGTCCACATTCTCCAGGACCTCGGCTACCGTCACGGTCGGCACGAAGGGCGCGCGCACCGCGATGTCGCCGCGCGGCCTGGCGGCGGCCGCGGTGGTGAGCGGCTTGCCGAGCGACTGCCAGGCGGCCATGCCGCCGTCCAGCACCGCCACCGCTTCATGGCCGAGCCAGCGCATCAGCCACCACAGGCGCGCGGCGAACATGCCGCCGTGCGCGTCGTAGGCCACGATTTGCGAGTCGTCCTTGACGCCCCAGCTGCGCAGGGTCTCGATCAGCGCCTCTTTTTCCGGCAACGGGTGGCGGCCGCGGAACACGCCGTCCGGGCCATGCTTGGCGCCCGACAGCTGGGTCTCGATGTCGCCGAAGACCGCGCCCGGCAGGTGGCCGATGGCGAAGCCCTCGCGGCCGGCGGCCGCGTTCATCAGGTCGTGGCGGCAGTCGACCAGCACCCAGTGCGGGTCGTCGATGTGCGCCGCCAGGTCTTGCGCCGAAATCAGTGTCGTATACATTGTGCTCCTCAGGTCTCGCTCGCGATGGGATCGGTGTCCTTGACCACGGCGCCCTTGGCCGTGCTGCGTGTATTGTAGAACGTCGCGGCGATGCCGGACGCGAGGATCACGCCGATGCCCATCCAGACGTGCCAGCCGAAGGCATCGTTCCACAGCGCCAGGCCCCACAGGCTGGAAAACACGATGCCGGTGTACTGCAGGTTGGCCACCACCAGCACCTTGCCGACGCGGTAGGCGCGCGTCATCGCGATCTGGGCCATCAGGCCGAAGATGCCGACGCCCAGCAGCAGGGCGCCGCTGTACAGGGTATGGCTCTGGAACACGGCGCCTTCAGGGCCGTCGCCCGCGAGCGTACCGAGCAGGCCGGCCACGGCGGTGCTCAGCGAGAAGTAGAACACTACGCGGTATTCGGGCTCACCCATCTGGCCGAGCTTGCGCACCTGCATGTAGGCCATGGCCGAGATCACCGACGAGGCCACGCCGGCCAGGCCGCCCAGCCACTGGTTAGCCTCGACCGCGGGCTGCAGCACCAGGGTCACGCCGAAGAAGCTCATGGCGATCGCCAGCACCAGCGGCCATTCGGGCAGCTTGGTGCCGCTCCACCAGCCGTGGGCGAACATCCAGGCCGCGATCCAGATCGGCGCCATGTAGTTGAGGGTGACGGCAGTAGCCAGGGGCAGGCGCGAGATCGCGAAGAACCACAGCCACAGCGAGATGACGCCGACGACGCTGCGCCAGACGTGGGCGCCCGCAAAAGGCGTCTTGAAGGTCCCGCCCTGGTGGCGCACGGCCAGCAGCAGCACCAGGGTGCCGATCAGGCCGCGGTACATCAGGAGTTCGGAGGTGGAGTAGAACTCGGAAGCCAGCTTCACGCCCGCGCCCATGGCGGCGAACGCGAAGCTGGCGAACAGCATCCAGAGGGAAGCCATCCCTTACAGCTCTAGCTTGCTGCGGTACCACTCATGGAAATGCTGCATACCGTCTTCCATCGGCGACTGGTAAGGTCCGACTTCGTTGACGCCGCGGTCCAGCAGGATCTTGCGGCCGGCATCCATGCGCAGCGCGATCTCGTCGTCCTCGACCGCGGTCTCCATGTAGGCGGCGCGCTCGGCTTCGACGAATTCGCGCTCGAACAGCACGATCTCTTCGGGGTAGTAGAACTCGACCACGTTGCGGGTCTTCTGCGGGCCGATCGGCCACAGGGTCGACACCACCAGCACGTTCGGGTACCACTCGACCATGATGTTCGGGTACAGGGTCAGCCAGATGGCGCCGTACTTCGGCGGCTGTCCGTTGTTGAACTTCAGGACCTGTTCCTGCCACTTCTTGTAGGCCGGCGAGCCTGCTTTTTGCAGCGCGCGGTTCACGCCCACGGTCTGGACGCTGTAGTCGCGGCCGAATTCCCACTTCAGGTCCTCGCAGGACACGAAATTGCCCAGGCCCGGGTGGAAGGGCTCGACGTGGTAATCCTCCAGGTAGACCTCGATGAAGGTCTTCCAGTTGTAGTCGCACTCGTGGATCTCGACGTGGTCGAACATGTAGCCGCTGAAATCGAGGTCGCGGGTTGCCTCCATGTTCTTCAGCTTGTCGATGACGTCATAGCCGTTCTGCTCGAACAGCAGGCCGTTCCAGTTCTGCAGCGGCGTCTTCGACAGGTTCAGGCAGGGCGTCTCCGGGAAGTGCGGCGCGCCGATCAGCTGGCCCTTCAGGTCATAGGTCCAGCGGTGCAGCGGGCACACGATGGTGTTCGCATTGCCGCGGCCATTGAACATCAGCGCCTGGCGGTGACGGCAGACGTTGGACAGCACCTCGATGCCGCCCGCGTTGCGGACCAGCATGCGGCCTTCGTTCTCGGATGCAAGTGTCGCGAAATCGCCTACTTCCGGCACCATCAATTCGTGGCCGACGTAGCGCGGCCCTTTGTGAAACAGCTGCTGCAACTCGCGCTGCATCAACGCGTTGTCGAAGTAAACGTTTACCGGAAGCTGCGCGCACGAACGCGCCAGCTTGGCGTGGGTAGCCAGATCGGACATCCCAACCCCCCTTTAATTTAGCACTACCAAAGAAGAGAAAAAGAATCCAAAGACCAGTATCTTAGGAAGAGGAATACGGTATTTCGGACAGAACCGAAGATTATACCGTGGAAACAGGCTCAGGGGTCAGGGGCCGTCGCGCGCCAGTGACGAAACCGTGCAAATAAGCTGTTGAAAAATCAAGGTTTTCATGAAGGGAGGGCGCCAATGCACGACAAAGTTACATGCAGGCAAGTTGCGGATGGTGCAATGTGCACCCCTTGAGGGGAAGGATTGATCTAAAATACGCGATTGGACTGACCCTTGGCGCGCCCTTGCGCCTTTCCCCAAGCGAAACGCTATGTCAAACAATACGAATGCGCCCGAGTCCTTCGAAGGCGCGATGGCCGAGCTTGCGCAGCTCGTGTCGCAGATGGAATCCGGCCAGTTGCCGCTGGAAGCCTCGGTGGCCGCCTATGCGCGCGGCTCCGAGCTGGTGAAATTCTGCGCGGCCCAGCTGGAAAAGGTCGAGTCCCAGGTCAAGGTGCTCGAAGGCGACATGCTCAAGCCTTTCTCGGCCGAAGGCGAGGGCGAGCAATGACGGAACGGAGTTTCAGCGCCTGGATGCAGGACGTGCAGGCGGACGTCGAGCGCGCGCTCGATGCCTTCCTGCCCGCCGGCGGCACGGTGCCGCACAAGCTGCACGAAGCGATGCGCTACACCACGCTGGGCGGCGGCAAGCGGGTGCGCCCGCTGCTGGCCTACGGCAGCGGCGCGCTGTTCGGCGGCGCGCAGCCTGGTCATTCGCAGGCGCTGGCGCGCGTGGCTGCCGCGGTCGAAATGATCCACGTGTACTCGCTGGTCCATGACGACATGCCCTGCATGGACGACGACGACCTGCGCCGCGGCAAGCCGACGGTGCACGTGGCCTACGATGAAGCGACCGCGCTGCTGGTCGGAGACGCCCTGCAAGCCCAGGCCTTCGAGACCCTGGCCGGGATCGATACCCTGCCGCCCGCGCGCCAGGTTCTCATGCTGCGCCTGCTGGCCGAGGCGGCTGGTTCGGCCGGCATGTGCGGCGGCCAGGCGATCGACCTCGACAGCGTCGGGCTGGCGCTCACGCGCGAGGAACTGGAGCGCATGCACCAGCTCAAGACCGGCGCCATGCTGCGCGTCTCGGTGATCCTGGGTGCGCTGTGCGGCAAGGACCTGTCGCCGACCGAACTGGAAGCCCTGGGCGCCTATTCGAAGGCGATCGGCCTGGCTTTCCAGGTGGTCGACGACGTGCTCGATGCGACGGCCGATTCGGCCACGCTGGGCAAGACCGCGGGCAAGGACGCGGCCGACAACAAGCCGACTTATGTGTCGATCCTTGGGCTGGAACCATCGAAGGAACTGGCCGAGCAATTGCGGCGTGAAGCGCACGAAGCGCTGGCGCCATTTGGAGAACAAGCACTGCGGCTGCGCGAACTCGCGGACCTCATCGTGCAGCGGAAGGCATAAATGAACCTGCTAGAGACCATCAACGATCCCGCGGACCTGCGCAAGCTCCCGCGCACGCAACTGACCCCGCTCGCGACCGAACTGCGCCAGTTCCTGCTCGACTCGGTGTCGAAGACCGGCGGCCACCTGTCGTCGAACCTGGGCACGGTGGAACTCACCATCGCGCTGCACTACGTCTTCCACACCCCGCATGACCGCATCGTGTGGGACGTGGGCCACCAGACCTATTCGCACAAGATCCTCACCGGCCGCCGCGAGCGCATGCCCTCGCTGCGCCAGCTGAACGGCCTGTCGGGCTTCCCGAAGCGCGACGAGAGCATCTACGACACCTTCGGCACTGCGCACTCCTCGACCTCGATCTCCGCGGCGCTGGGCATGGCCAAGGCGGCCAAGCTGAAGGGCGAAGACCGCCACGCGATCGCCGTGATCGGCGACGGCTCGATGACCGCCGGCATGGCCTTCGAGGCCCTGAACAACGCCGGCGTCGAGGAAGACTGCAACCTGCTGGTGGTCCTGAACGACAACGACATGTCGATCTCGCCGCCGGTGGGCGCGCTGAACCGCTACCTGGCGCGCCTGATGAGCGGCCAGTTCTACGCCGCCGCCAAGAATGTCGGCCGCAGCGTGCTGCCTGGTCCGGTGCTCGACCTCGCGCGCAAGCTCGAGGAACATGCCAAGGGCATGGTGGTCCCGGCCACGATGTTCGAGGAATTCGGCTTCAACTACATCGGCCCGATCGACGGCCACGACCTGGAATCCCTGATTCCGACCCTGGAGAACATCAAGAAGCTCAAGGGCCCGCAGTTCCTGCACGTGGTGACGAAAAAAGGGCAGGGCTACAAGCTGGCCGAGGCCGAGCCGATCCTGTACCACGGCACCGGCAAGTTCAACCCGACCGAGGGCATCAAAGCCAGTGCGCCGGGCAAGATCACCTACACCGAAGTGTTCGGCAACTGGCTGTGCGACATGGCGGCTCTAGATTCGCGCCTGGTCGGCATCACGCCGGCGATGCGCGAAGGCTCGGGCATGGTGCGCTTCCACCAGCACTACCCGGAGCGCTACTTCGACGTCGGCATCGCCGAGCAGCACTCGGTGACCTTTGCGGGCGGCATCGCGACCGAAGGCCTGAAGCCGGTGGTGGCGATCTACTCGACCTTCCTGCAGCGCGCCTACGACCAGCTGATCCACGACGTGGCCCTGCAGAACCTGGACGTGACCTTCGCGCTCGACCGCGCCGGCCTGGTGGGCGCCGACGGCGCGACCCACGCCGGCAACTACGACCTGGCCTACCTGCGCTGCATCCCGAACATGGTCGTCATGGCCGCCTCGGACGAGAACGAATGCCGCCAGATGCTGACTACCGCTTACCACTATCCGGGCCCGGCGGCGGTGCGCTATCCGCGCGGCGCCGGTGTCGGTGCGGCGATCCAGGAAGAGCTGAGCTCGATCGAGATCGGCAAGGGCGTCGTGCGCCGCGAAGGCAAGGGCATCGCGATCCTGGCCTTCGGTTCGATGGTGGCGCCGAGCATCGCCGCCGGCGAAGAGCTGGGCGCGACGGTCGCCAACATGCGCTTCGTGAAGCCGCTCGACGTGGAACTGCTCAAGCGCCTGGCGAAGGAGCACGACTACCTGGTGACGGTGGAAGAAGGCTGCGTGATGGGCGGCGCAGGCAGCGCCGTGATGGAAGCGCTGGCGGCGGAAGGGATCGCCAAGCCGGTGCTGAACCTGGGCTTGCCGGACAAGTTCATCGACCAAGGGGATCCGGGGGCGCTGCTGGCGTCCGTGGGGCTGGATGCCAAAGGCATTGCGGCGTCGATCCGCCAGCGTTTCGCTGCCGGCGAGCCGCGCCTGGTCGTCAATAACACCTAAACTGTAACGTGGGCGGTTTTCCCGCCCACGTTACGCTCCCCCGAACAAGGCCTCCGCCCGCTGGAACAAAATCCACGAGGTCGCGATGTACTTGTCTCCGCTCCCCGACACATGCCCCTTGTGGGTATGCGTAAACCCCGCCGGCGCAATGATCAGCCGCCCCTTGCGCGCCTCGACCTTGCGCCCCTGGTACAGGAACTCCGTCTCCCCGCCAACCGCCACGTCGTTCAGGTAGAACTGCCACAGCAGCACCCGGTGCAGGGTCTCGCAGCTGGCGTTCTGCGGGTAGATCTCGGAATGCCAGTGGTGGTAGCCGCCGCTCCCCTGCAGGTACTTCTGCAGGTTGATGTTTCCGACCCGGTAGATCGACTGCATCAGTTCCACGACGTTCGGCTTGCCGCACTCGTCGAAGTTCTGCAGCGACAGGGTCACCGGCTCGCCGGTTTGCGGATGCGCCACCTGCGGCGACAGCGCGCCGATCAGCAGCATGCGGTACTTGTCCATGTACTGGGCCAGGTGGCGTGCCATGGTCTGGGTCAGCAGGGCGCCGACGTCGTCCCATTCCGGGTGCCCGTTGATGGTCAGGTCGTAGCTGTCCTTCTTGCTGACGTCGACGCCGTTGCCGGTGCGGCCGCGCGCGACCTTGCCGCTGGCGTCGAAACGCGCGCGGATCGCGTCGCACTGCTGGGCGCTGAGCGCCTCGTCGTAGATGCCGATGAAGTCTTCCATGGGCTCAACCCCGCCTGCGCTCGTGCTGCCACAGCACGTCGCTGCCGCCGGCGAAGCGGTTCAGCACGCGCGCCAGCACGAACATCAGGTCCGACAGGCGGTTCACGTACTGGCGCGGATGCGGCCGGATGGCCTCCGCATGCGACAGCGCCACGATGCTGCGCTCGGCACGGCGGCACACGGTGCGGCAGACGTGGGCCAGCGAAGCCGCGCGCGAACCGGCCGGCAGGATGAATTCCTTCAGCACCGGCAGGTCGGCGTTGTACTTCTCGAGCAGGCCGTCGAGGCGCGCCACGTGCTCGTCCTTGATCATCTCGTAGCCCGGGATGCACAGCTCGCCGCCCAGGTCGAACAGGTCGTGCTGGATCGAGATGAGTTCTTCACGCAGCTCGGCCGGCATGTCTTCGCACAGCAGCAGGCCGACGAAGGAATTCAGCTCGTCCACGTCGCCCAGCGAATGGATGCGGGCGCTGTCCTTGCCGGTGCGGCTGCCGTCGCCCAGGCCGGTGGTGCCGTCGTCGCCCGTGCGGGTGGCGATTTTCGAGAGTCGGTTGCCCATGATGTAGCCTTATGCAATCTGTTAAAAAAACGATAGGGCGAGCATACGACAAAATGCGGCAATTGTGCCTACAATGTGAGCATGAGCGTCTCTACCTCCACCCTCGCCGGACGGCGCGAACAGGTCGCGGCAGCCCTGCGTGCGCGCCTGCCCGAAGGCTGCGTCCTGTCCGACCCCGAAGACACCCGCCCCTACGAGTGCGACGGCCTGGCCGCGTACCGCCAGCTGCCCATGATCGTCGCCTTGCCCACCAGCGAAGAGCAGGTGCTGGCGATCCTGAACGCCTGCCGTGAGCTGGGCGTGCCGATCGTCCCGCGCGGCGCCGGCACCGGCCTGTCCGGCGGCGCCCTGCCGATCGCCGACGGAGTCGTCCTCTCGACCGCACGCCTGAACCGCATCGTGCGCGTCGACGCGTATTCACGCACCGCCGTGGTCCAGCCGGGCGTGCGCAACCTCGCCATCTCCGAAGCGGCGGCCCAGTACGGCCTGTATTACGCGCCCGATCCCTCGTCCCAGATCGCCTGCACCATCGGCGGCAACGTGGCAGAGAACTCCGGCGGCGTGCACTGCCTCAAATACGGCCTGACGGTGCACAACGTGCTGCGCGTGCGCGTGGCCACCATCGAGGGCGAGATCATCGAACTCGGCAGCGAAGCGCTGGACGCGCCGGGCCTGGACCTGCTGGCCGTGTTCATCGGCTCGGAGGGCATGCTCGGCATCGTCCTCGAGGTCACCGTGAAACTGGTGCCGAAACCTGCGGTGGCCCAGGTGGTCATGGCCTCGTTCGCCGACGTCATCACCGCCGGCAACGCGGTGGCCAGCATCATCGCAGCCGGCATCATCCCGGCCGGCCTCGAGATGATGGACCGCACCTCGGTGCGCATGGTCGAGCCTTTCGTGCACGCGGGCTACGATACCGACGCGGCCGCGATCCTGCTGTGCGAGGCCGACGGCACCGCGCTGGAAGTGGCGGAAGAAGTCGAACGCATGAAGGCCGTGTTCGAAGGCGCGGGCGCGACGGCCATCGCGGTGTCGCAGAACGAGGCCGAGCGCATACGCTTCTGGTCCGGCCGCAAGAACGCCTTCCCGGCGGCGGGCCGCATTTCGCCCGACTATTACTGCATGGACGGCACCATCCCGCGCAAGCAGCTGGCGCGGGTCTTGCAAGGCATCGAGGAAATGGAACAGACCTTCGGCCTGCGCTGCTCGAACGTATTCCATGCCGGCGACGGCAATATGCACCCGCTGATCCTGTTCGATGCCAACCAGCCGGGTGAGTTCGACCGCGCCGAAGCCTTCGGCGCCGCGATCCTGGCGCTGTGCGTCGAGGTGGGCGGCACCATCACCGGCGAGCATGGCGTGGGCATGGAGAAGATCAATTCAATGTGCGTGCAGTTCGATCGCAAGGAGCTCGACGCCTTCTTCGCGGTCAAGCGCGCCTTCGATGTGCCGATGCTGCTCAACCCGGACAAGGCGATCCCGACGCCGCACCGCTGCGCCGAATTCGGCAAGATGCACGTGCATGGCGGCGAGCTGCCTTTCCCCGACCTTCCGCGCTTTTAAACCATGCAGTCCATCGAACAATTCCAGGACCGGGTGCGCGGCGCCGCAGCCGACAAACGGCCGCTGCGCATCCGCGGCGGCGGCAGCAAGGACTGGTACGGCCAGCGCCTCGAGGGCGAGATCCTCGATACGCGCGGCTACCGCGGCATCGTCGACTACGAGCCGACCGAGCTGGTTCTCACGGCGCGCTGCGGCACGCCGCTGCGCGAGATCGAAGCCGTGCTGGCGGAACGCAAGCAGATGCTGGCCTTCGAGCCGCCGCATTTCGGCGCAGATGCCACGCTGGGCGGCGCGATTGCCGCCGGCCTGGCCGGCCCGCGCCGCGCGCATAGCGGCGGGGTGCGTGACTTCGTGCTCGGGGCCAAACTACTGGACGGGAAGGGCGACGTGCTGAGCTTCGGCGGCCAGGTGATGAAGAACGTGGCCGGCTACGACGTTTCGCGCATGCTGGCCGGTTCGCTCGGCACCCTCGGCCTGTTGCTGGAAGTCTCGGTCAAGGTATTGCCCCGCCCGTTCGCCGACATTACCCTGTGCCTGGACATGCCCGAGATCGAGGCGATCCGCCGGCTGAACGAGTGGGGCGGCCAGCCGCTGCCGCTATCGGGCAGCTGCTGGTACAAGGGCAGCCTGGCGCTGCGCCTGTCCGGCGCCCAGGCGGCGGTCGACGCTGCCGTGCGCCTGATCGGCGGCGACATCATGGCCAATCCCGATTGCTTCTGGGAAGAGCTGCGCGAGCAGCGCTTGCCCTTCTTCGGCGGCGAGGAGGCGCTGTGGCGCCTGTCCGTGCCCTCCGCGACGAGCGCGATCGTGCTCGGCGGCAGGATGGGCGCAACCCAGCTGATCGAGTGGGGCGGCGCCCAGCGCTGGCTGCGCACCGGTCTAGATGCCGCCACGATCCGCCGCAGCGTGAGCGCGGTGGGCGGCCACGCGACCCTGTTCCGCGGCGGCGACAAGTCAAGCGGCGTGTTCCAGCCGCTGGCGCCCGCCGTCGCGCGCATCCACGAACGCCTGAAGGCTTCCTTCGATCCGGCGAACATCTTCAATCCGGGACGAATGTACTGACATGCAAACCAATCTGGCCGACTTCATCAAGGGCACCCCCGAGGGCGACGAAGCGGAAGCAATCCTGCGCGCCTGCGTGCACTGCGGCTTCTGCACCGCCACCTGCCCGACCTACCAGCTGCTGGGCGACGAGCTCGATGGCCCGCGCGGCCGCATCTACCTGATCAAGCAGGTGCTGGAAGGCGCCGAGCCGACCCGCAAGACCCAGCTCCACCTGGACCGCTGCCTGACCTGCCGCAACTGCGAAACCACCTGTCCCTCGGGGGTGAAATACGGCCGCCTGGTGGACATCGGCCGCCGCGTCGTCGAGGAACGCGTGCCCCGTCCATTGAAGGACCGCGTCAAGCGCAGCACGCTCAAGGAATTCCTGCCGCGCACGGCGCTGTTCAAGCCGGCGTTCAGGGCAGGGCAGCTGGCCCGTCCGGTGCTGTCGAAGGAATTGCAGGACAAGCTGCAGCCGGCGCGCGACGCCGGCGCCTGGCCTGCGCGCGCCCATGCGCGCAAGATGCTGGTGCTTGGCGGCTGTGTGCAGCCGGCGATGGCGCCCAACATCAATGCCGCCACCGCGCGCGTGCTGGACGCCTTCGGGGTGCAGCTGCTGGTGGCGCCGAAGGCCGGCTGCTGCGGCGCGGTGCGCTACCACCTGAACGACCAGCAGGGCGGCCTGGACGACATGCGCCGCAACATCGACGCCTGGTGGCCGTATGTCGAACGCGAAGAGGTGGAAGCGATCGTCATGACCGCCTCCGGCTGCGGCGTCACTGTCAAGGAATACGGCCACCTGCTGGCGCACGACGAGGCTTACGCGGCGAAAGCAGGCCGCATCTCGATGCTGACGCGCGACCTGTCCGAGATCATGCCGGAATTCGAGGAACAGCTGGCAGCGAAGCTGAAGGGGAAGATCGCGAAGCGCGTCGCCTACCACCCGCCGTGCACGCTGCAGCACGGCCAGCAGATCCGTGGCAAGGTCGAGGGCGTGCTGCGTGCGGCGGGCGTCGACGTCAGCCTGTGTGCCGACAGCCACCTGTGCTGCGGCTCGGCCGGCACGTATTCCGTGCTGCACCCGGAGATCGCGCACGCACTGCGCGACCGCAAGCTGGCCAACCTGGAAGCCTGCAAGCCCGACGAAATCGTCTCGGCGAACATCGGCTGCATGAGTCACCTGCAGTCGGGCACCGACACCCCGGTGACGCATTGGATCGAGCTGATCGACCGCGCGCTCGCGTGCTAGCATCCATCCTCGCCTGCCACCAGAGGAACGATCTTGAGTTTCATTTTCCAGCTCATCCGCGACGACGAGGGCCTGCCGCCCATGGCCGTCTTCGAGGATTCCACCACGCCCGGCCTGGTGCCGGTATGGGAAGAGGCCGGCGTCTACGATGCGCTGTACAACAGCGACGGCAAGCTGGCGCGCGACGTCTCGCGCGCCATCTCCTATGGCCTCGACCGCGTCACCGAAGACATGTCGCTGGCCCGGTTGATGCCGCCCGGCGTCTCGCAGGGCGAGGCCATCCGCTTCCTGGAGAACGTCAACCGCGCCTGCATCACGCACGGCGCGGCCTGGATCCGGACCCGCTGATACTGGGCTCTGGTAGTCGAGTTACGTCTTTATGTCTTACTATGTGATGCTCAGCCGGGGAGTGGTAGTTTTCCTACGGCGGACGCCACAACGACAAGGAGACTTCATGCGTATTTACCGGTTCGCTACCATCGTGGCCGCATCCTGCCTGCTGGCCCTCCCGGCGTGGGCGCAACAGATCATCGCCAGCGCCGCTTCTCCGGGCAGTGTCCTCAGCGTGGAAGTGCAGCTCGACGGCATGGGCAAGCTGGCCTACGGCGTCAAGCGCAAAGGCAAGGACATCATTTCCCCCTCGCGCCTCGGCTTCAACCTGGCCAATGCCCTGAAGCTCGACGGCGGCTTCAGCCTGCGCAAGCAGACGGTGAGCGAGCATGACGGCACCTGGGAGCAGCCCTGGGGCGAGCGCCGCTTCGTGCGCAACCGTTACCGCGAACTGCGGGTCGACCTCGAACAGAAGAACCGAGCCGGCCGCCGCCTCAACGTGGTGTTCCGCATCTATGACGACGGCATCGGCTTCCGCTACGAATTCCCGGACCAGCCGCAACTGCGCGAGGCCGAGATCCTTGATGAGCTGACCGAGTTCAGCGTCGCCCAGCCGGCCACCGCCTGGTGGATCCCGGCCGGCGAGCTGCCCGGACTGGAAGAAGAAATCCGCAAGGCGCCGCTCAAGGAAATCGGCATCGCCAACACGCCGCTCACCCTGCGCGTGGACGACGGTACCCACATCGCCTTCCACGAAGCGGCCCTGGTCGACTATGCGAGCATGTGGCTGCGCAAGGTCGACGGCCAGAAGCTGCGCGCCATGCTGGCGCCTTCGCCGAGCGGCCCGGCCGTCGTGCGCAAGGGCGCCTTCACCACGCCATGGCGCACCATGCAGATCGCGGATGACGCGGCCGGCCTCTACATGTCCGACCTGGTCCTGAACCTGAACGAACCCAACAAGCTGGGCGACGTGTCCTGGGTGAAGCCGGCGAAATTCGTCGGCGTCTGGTGGCAGATGCACCTGAACAGCGGCTCCTGGAATGCCGGCCCGAAGCATGCCGCGACCACCGCCAACACCAGGAAATACATCGACTTCGCCGCGCAGAACGGCTTCCGCGGCGTGCTGGTCGAAGGCTGGAACAAGGGCTGGGAGAGCGACTGGGGCCATGGCGGCGCCGACTTCAGCTTCACCCAGCCCTACCCGGACTTCGACCTGCCCGGCCTGGCCGCGTACGCGAAGTCGAAAGGCGTGCGCCTGATCGGCCACCACGAAACCGGCGCCAACATCGTCGCCTACGAAAAGCAGATGGATGCCGCCTACCGGCTGTACGCGAAGCTGGGCGTGGACAGCATCAAGTCGGGCTACGTGCACGAAGCGGGGACCGCGCTGTTCACGGGCCGCGACGGCAAGCCGCGCTACGGCCATTACGATTCGCAGGAGGGTGTGCGCCACTTTGTGAAAGCCGTGACCGAGGCGGCGAAGTACAAGCTCTCCATCGACACCCACGAACCGGTCAAGGACACCGGCCTGCGCCGCACCTACCCGAACTGGCTCACGCGCGAAGGCGCGCGCGGCGTCGAATACAACGCCTGGGGCAACCCGCCCAACAGCGTGGACCACGAGGCCAAGCTGGTGTTCACGCGCATGCTGAGCGGGCCGATGGACTACACCCCGGGCATCCTGAGCCTGGTGGGCGCGGATGGCAAGACCTTCAACTCGACCCAGGCCAAGCAGCTGGCGAACTTCGTCGTGATCTATTCGCCGATCCAGATGGCGGCCGACCTGCCCGAGAACTACGCGAAGTACCCGGCCGCCTTCAAGTTCATCCGTGACGTGCCGACCGACTGGGCCGACACCCGCGTGATCAATGGCGAAGTGGGGCAGTACGCGACCATCGCGCGCAAGAACCGTGCAGGCGACGACTGGTACGTGGGGGCCGTCACCGACGGCGAAGCACGCACGCTGTCGCTGCCGCTCGGCTTCCTCGACAAGGGCAGGCGCTATACCGCCGAGATCTACCGCGACGGCGACGTGGCCGACTACCGCAGCGAGCGCCGCTTCGACCTGGTGACGGAAACGAAGACCGTTACCGCGGAAGACACCCTGCAGCTGCGCCTCGCGCCCGGCGGCGGCCAGGCGATCCGCCTGGTGCCACAGCAGTAGTCCTTACAGCAGCTTTTCGATGTCGCCGGCGATCTCCGCCGGCGCCGTCTGCGGCGCATAGCGCTTGACCACTTCGCCGTCGCGCCCGACCAGGAACTTGGTGAAGTTCCACTTGATCGCCTCTAGGCCCAGCACGCCCGGCTTCTCGCCCTTCAGGTGCTTGAACAGCGGGTGGGCGTCGTCGCCGTTCACTTCGACCTTGGCGAACATCGGGAAGCTCACGCCGTAGTTCTTTTCGCAGAAGGCGCCGATCTCGGCTTCCGTGCCAGGCTCCTGCTTGCCGAACTGGTTGCAGGGGAAGCCCAGCACCGCCAGCCCGCGCTCGCCGTACTGGCGGTGCAGCTCTTCCAGTCCTTTGTACTGCGGCGTGAAGCCGCAGGCACTGGCGGTATTGACGATGAGGAGTACCTTGCCGCGGTAGGCGCCCAGGTCCACCGGCCGACCGTCGAGCGCGCTTGCGCTGAAATCGAATGCGTTCATGTCTGTCGTCCTTCCTGAAAACTGAAAGTGTATGTCATGGCGGCGCAACACGTATGCATGTGCCAACCGCTCAAGACGATGCTTGTTATCTTTTGTTACAAACATTAAGAAGTTAGCATGCGACAATCCCGCTCGCCCATATTGCAGAGCCCGTTTCCATGCCTACTACTTCACACACCGCCCAGCCTTCCCGTCACCCGCGCCTTTCCCTGATCGCTCATCTCGTCGCGGGCACGCTGCTCGTCCCGTTCGCAGCGAGCGCGCAGCAGGCGCCGGTCACCCAGGCAAAGCAGGAAGCCGCGAAGCCCGCGGCGCCGGCGGTGGTGCAGGCTGAGGCAGCACAGGGGCAGGCGACTCCGCCGGCGCAGGCTCCGGCCGTCGAGTCCACCGTGACCGTCAGCGCGACCCGCACCCAGAACCGCATCGACCGCCAGAGCTACGACGTCAAGGCCGATCCGGCCACCTCGAACGACACCGTGGCCGATACCCTGAACAAGGTGCCCTCGGTTGCCGTCGATGGCGAAGGCAACGTGACGCTGCGCGGCCGCAGCGTGCAGATCCTGGTGGACGGCAAGCCCTCGGCGATGATGCAGGGCGAGAACCGCGCCGCCGCGATCAATGCGATTCCGGCAGCCGACCTGGATTCGGTGGAAGTCATCAACAATCCGGGTGCGCAGTTCGGCAACGAAGGCGGTGGCGGATCGGTCATCAACCTGGTGATGCGGCGCGAACGCAGCCCCGGCGGTTTCGCGACCGTGAACGCGAACGTCAGCACCGAGGGCCGCTACCGGACGGGCGTCTTCGGCAACTACACGCAAGGCCGCTACAGCCTGCAGGGCGGCCTGTTCCGCGCGCAGAACAAGATGGAGAACAGCGGCGAGAACCGCCGCGAACGCATCGATCCGGTGACCGGCGCGGTCGCGCGCAGCGAACAACAGTCGAGCGGCCTCAACCGCAGTGACTCGACCAACATGAACGGCCAGGTGACCTACAACCTGGGCGACAAGGACGTGGTGGGCGCCGGCCTGAATTATTCGGAGAACACGAATGAGAACGTGTCGTCGGAGCGCTACCGCAGCACCACGGCCGCCGGCGCCGTCGACAACGAATACCTGCGCCGGGCGCTGAGCGAATCGAAGGGCCGCAACTACGGATTCAACGCGCGCCTCGACCACAAGGGCGATGCGCCGGGCGAGATCTTCAAGCTGGACATGCGCCTGTCCGGCAGCGACCGGGACAGTAGCTCGCGCGCCTCCAACGCCTATACCGTGCGTCCGCCCAGCGTCAGCGTGGTCGGCGACCGCTACGCCAACCTGACCGATACCCGTATTGCCGATATCACTGGCGATTACGAGCTGCCGGGCGAGCGTGGCGTGCTGAAGCTGGGATACAAGGTGGCGCGCAATAGCAGCAGCTTCGACAACGCCCGCTTCAGCATCAACGACGCCGGCGTCGAGAGCGTCAACCGCAACAGCACCAACCGTTTCGAGCTGGACGACACCACCTACGCGCTGTACGGCACCTACCAATGGCGCGTCAACGAGAAGTGGGGCGTGCTGGGTGGCCTGCGCGCGGAGTACGCGGACCTTGACATGCACCAGGTCACTACCGGCGTGCGCGCGAGCAACCACTATTTCGATGCGATCCCCAGCGCCTTCGTCACCTATGGCCTGTCCGACGACACCACGCTGCGGATGAGCTACGCGCGCCGCATCCGCAGGCCTGGCCAGAACGAACTGAACCCTTTCGTGGTCTACCGCGACGAGCTGAACATCTCCTCGGGTAACCCGAACCTGCAGCCGTCCAATACCGATTCGCTGGAACTCGGCGTCGAGACCAAGCTGGGCAAGGTCGACACCAGCGTGCGCCTGTACATGCGCAACGAAAGCGACCTGATCAACGAGCGCCGCATCCTGCTGGCCAACGACGTGCTCCTGACCACGCGCGAGAACGGCGGGACCGCCCGTTCAGGCGGCCTGGAATTCAACTTCAACGGCCGCGCCACCCCGCAGCTGACGGTCAACGTGAGCGGCAATATCGGCTACTCCGAGCAAACCGTGCTGGATAGCGTGAATGACGACAAACGCAGCGCTACCTCGATCAGTGGCCGCGCACGCCTCCAATACACCCCGAACCCGGCAAACACCTTCGCGCTGAACGTGAATGCGCAGGGCAAGACCCTGTTCGGGCAGGGCTACCGCCAGCCGGTGCGCACCGCCAGTTTGAACTACCGCCACAATCTCACGCCGGCCCTCTCCCTGACCGTCAACATCGACGACCTGTTCGACTCGCAGAAGATGGAGATGATCACCGAGACCGACCGCCTGCGCGAGTACAGGATTAACCGCTTTGGCGGCCGCACCGCCTTCATCGGCCTGAGCTACCGCTTCGGCAGCTTCAGCGGCCCGGGCGGACAGCGTCGCCCGATGATGTTCGGCGGTCCTGGCGGTCCAGGCGGTCCTGGCATGCGCGGCCCTGGCGGCTGATAGAGGAGCGTTTCAAGGGCGCCGGACGTACACTTTCAGCGACGCGCCCACGCGCGCCGCGCCTAGCGCTCAGCTTCGAAGACACGCTGCTGGTCGGCGCCGCCCTGTGCCGCATGTCCTTCCGAAAAGCCAGGCTGGTAGGACTCGATTTCGCCGGCGCAGACCTGTCGGGCTGCGATTTCCGTGACGGGATTGAACGTAGCCTGAAGCTTAGCTTGCCTGGCTGCGCTGGAAGGTCGGCTGGAAGGGTGTCGCCGGAGGCGTGCACTGCTCGACCGGTTCCGGCTTGCTTCCATCGTTCTTGCGGAGGTAGCACTCGTCGAAGACCGAGCAATAACATGCGGAGAAGTCCATGTCGTCCATGGCCCGGTGCAGGGCGTCGAACAGGGGATTCGGTGTCGCCGGCTCGCTCCACGACATCATGACGAGCGAGCCGCCCGGCCGCACCAGCGAATTCTGCACATTGCCGCGCGCGTGGAAGCCGTTGCCGCTCGCCTGGGCCGTCGAACAGCAATTGTCGACCAGGTCTTTCAGGTCGCGCACCGGCTTGTTCTTGTAGGTGAACTCCACCCATTCGATACGGGCCGGGCCGATGCCGTTGTTGAGGAACTCGTACTCGAACTTGCGCCTGACCGCGGACTCGACGCCGTCCTGCGGCATGATATGCGTGGAGCGCCCCAGGTCGAGATAGGGATAGCTGTTTGACGCTACCAGCTTTTCCATCGAGTGCGCCGAGTGCAGGCCGAGCCAGAGCGAGACCAGCGACACGATGCCGGCAGCGACGCCGAGCGAGATGTCGAGCCAGCGCAAGCCGGTGCCATGGGGATGGTGGTGGTGGTGACTTTCGTGTTCCATTGCCGCTCCAGGTCCTTGCTAAAACTTGAGATTGTAGCAACGGCAGGGGTGCAGCAATACCTGGACGAGCAGATAATGCCGGGCGCATGAAAAAGGGCGCCGCAGCGCCCTTCGTTCCGATCGTGCCGGCGGCCTCAGACGATGCCCAGGTGATCCATCCCGCTCGAGAAATCACGGTTCTTCGCGTGCTTGCTGTTGAGCTTGATGTTCAGGCGCAGGTCGTTCACCGAATCCGCATTGCGCAGCGCATCTTCATACGAGATCTTGTCCGCCTCGTACAGGTCGAACAGGGCCTGGTCGAAGGTCTGCATGCCCAGCTCGCGCGACTTCTTCATGATCTCCTTGATCTCGTGGACGTCGCCCTTGAAGATCAGGTCCGAGATCAGCGGGGAGTTCAGCAGGATCTCCATCGCCACCACGCGGCCCTTGGCTTCCTTCTTCGGGATCAGGCGTTGCGAGATCAGGCCCTTCATGTTGAGCGACAGGTCCATCAGCAGCTGCTGGCGGCGCTCTTCCGGGAAGAAGTTGATGATGCGGTCGAGCGCCTGGTTGGCGCTGTTGGCGTGCAGGGTGGCCAGGCACAGGTGGCCGGTCTCGGCGAAGGCGATCGCGTGCTCCATGGTCTCGCGGTCGCGGATCTCGCCGATCTGGATCACGTCCGGCGCCTGGCGCAGCGAATTCTTCAGCGCCGCCTCGAAGCTGTCGGTGTCCACGCCCACTTCGCGCTGGGTGATCACGCAGTTACGGTGCGGGTGGACGAATTCGACCGGGTCTTCGATGGTGATGATGTGGCCGTAGCTGTTCTCGTTGCGGTAGCCGACCATCGCGGCCAGCGTGGTCGATTTACCGGACCCCGTGGCGCCGACCATGACGACCAGGCCGCGCTTGGTCATGATCACGTCCTTCAGGGTTTCCGGCAGGTCGAGGTCTTCGAACTTCGGGATGGTGGTGGTGATCACGCGCAGCACCATGCCGACGCAGCCCATCTGCATGAAGGCCGAGACGCGGAAGCGTCCCAGGTCGCCCGGGCTGATCGCGAAGTTCGATTCCTTAGTCAGCTCGAAGCCGGCCGCCTGCTTGTCGTTCATGATGGCGCGCGCCAGGTCGGCGGTATGGGTGCCGCTCAGCGCCTGGCTCGACACCGGCGTCATCTTGCCGTCGATCTTGATCGCCGGCGGGAAGCCGGCAGTGATGAACAGGTCCGAACCGCCCTTGCTGGTCATCAGGCGCAGCAGGTCGAACATGAATTTGGATGCCTGGTCGCGTTCCATCGCTGTCCTTAACCGGGGAAGTTTTCGGGGATCTTGGCAGCGCTGCGGGCGGCGGCGCTGGTGATCACGTTGCGGCGCACCAGGTCGGTCAGGTTCTGGTCGAGCGTCTGCATGCCGACGCTGCTGCCGGTCTGGATGCTCGAGTACATCTGGGCGATCTTCGCTTCGCGGATCAGGTTGCGGATCGCCGGGGTGCCGATCATGATCTCGTGGGCGGCGACGCGGCCCGCGCCGTCCTTGGTCTTGAGCAGGGTCTGCGAGACGACGGCCTGCAGCGATTCCGACAGCATCGCGCGCACCATCTCTTTTTCTTCGGCCGGGAACACGTCGACGATACGGTCGATGGTCTTGGCGGCCGAGGAGGTGTGCAGGGTGCCGAACACCAGGTGGCCGGTCTCCGCCGCCGACAGCGCCAGGCGGATGGTTTCCAGGTCGCGCAGCTCGCCCACCAGGATGCAGTCCGGGTCTTCGCGCAGCGCCGAGCGCAGCGCGTTGTTGAAGGACAGGGTGTGCGGGCCGACTTCGCGCTGGTTGATCAGGCACTTCTTGGAATCGTGCACGAATTCGATCGGGTCCTCGATGGTGAGGATGTGGCCGTATTCGTTCTCGTTGAGGTGGTTGACCATGGCCGCCAGCGTGGTCGACTTGCCCGAGCCGGTCGGGCCGGTCACCAGCACCAGGCCGCGCGGCTTGAGCGCCAGTTCGGCGAAGATCTTCGGCGCGTTCAGCTCTTCCAGCGACAGGATCTTCGATGGAATGGTACGCAGCACCGCGGAAGCGCCGCGCTCCTGGTTGAAGGCGTTGACGCGGAAGCGCGCCAGGCCGGGAATCGCGAACGAGAAGTCGCACTCCAGCACTTCTTCGTACTGCTTGCGCTGGCCGTCGTTCATGATGTCATAGATCATGCCGTGCACGTCCTTGTGCTCCAGCGGCGGCAGGTTAATGCGGCGCACGTCGCCATGCACGCGGATCATCGGCGGCAGGCCGGCCGAGAGGTGCAGGTCCGAAGCCTTGTTCTTGACCGAGAAGGCGAGAAGTTCCGAAATGTCCATTGTCTATATAATCCCTGTGCCGTGAGTGGAGCGCAGGCGATGGACCTCGTCTCGACTCAAAATATTTCCTATAGAAAATCATTATGTCCATAATCGCCGAGAACTTGCAAGCTGTCGAAGCGACAATCGGGGCCGCCTGTACCTCTGCCGGAAGGGCCAGGAACGCGGTGGATTTACTGGCTGTTTCGAAGACCTTCCCTGCGGAAGCGGTGGTCGAAGCGATGGCGGCGGGGCAGCGCGCCTTTGGCGAAAACTATTTGCAGGAAGCGCTCGACAAGATGCATGAAGTGGCGCGCCTGCAACCAGATACGCCGATCACCTGGCATTTCATCGGCCCGATCCAGAGCAACAAGACGCGGCCGATCGCGGCCAGTTTCCAGTGGGTGCACACGGTGGAACGCCTGAAGATCGCCCAGCGCCTGTCCGAGCAGCGTCCACCCGAGCTCGGTCCGCTCGACATCTGCGTGCAGGTGAACATCAGCGGCGAGGCCAGCAAGAGCGGCGCGACCGAGGAAGAATTGCCTGACCTGGCACGCCAGGTCGCCGGCCTGCCGAACCTGCGCCTGCGCGGCCTGATGGCGATTCCCGAAGCGAGCAGCGACCCGGCGCAGCAGCGTGCCGCATTCGCGCGCCTGCGTGTCCTGTTCGACAAGCTGCGCGCAGGCGGCCTGCCGCTCGATACGCTCTCGATGGGCATGTCGGGCGACCTCGCCGCCGCCATCGCGGAAGGCGCGACCATCGTCCGCATCGGCAGCGCCATCTTCGGCGCCCGTCATTACGAGCAATAAAGGAAAAGAATGAAGATTGCATTTATCGGCGGCGGCAACATGGCCACGGCCCTGATCGCCGGCCTGGCCGGCCAACTGACCGGCGCCGGCAGCCTGCACGTGGTGGACCCGAATGCCGAGGCGCTCGAGCGCCTGGCCAGCCAGTACGGCGTGAGCACGGCGGCCGGCATCGATGTCCAGGTGGGGAGTGCCGACGTGGTGGTGCTGGCGGTGAAGCCGCAGCAGATGCGCGAAGTCGCGGCCAGCCTCAAGCCGCTGCTCGGCGCCCAGCCGCTGGTGCTGTCGATCGCGGCGGGAATCCGCATCGCCGACCTGTCGCGCTGGCTGGGCGGCTACACCCGCATCGTGCGCTCGATGCCGAACACGCCGGCCCTGATCGCCATGGGCATCACCGGCATGGTGGCCCAGGACGAGGTGGACGAGGTCCAGCGCCAGGCCGCCGACAAGGTGATGCGCGCGGTCGGCCAGACCGTGTGGTTGAAGGACGAGAACCTGATCGATCCGGTGACGGCGGTGTCGGGCAGCGGCCCGGCCTATGTCTTCTACTTCCTGGAAGCGATGCAGCAGGCGGCGCGCGAGATGGGGCTGGATGCGGAGCAGGGCAGGCAGCTGGCGCTGGCCACCTTCACCGGCGCGGCCCAGCTGGCGGCGCAGTCTGGCGATCCGGTGGACGTGCTGCGCCAGCGCGTGACCTCGAAAGGCGGCACCACGCATGCGGCCATCACCAGCATGGAAGCGGCGGGCGTGAAGGAGGCGATCGTCGCGGCCATGAAGGCGGCGGCTGCGCGCGGCCGCGAGCTGGGCGAGGAACTCGGGAAGGACTGAAGCGATGCCGGCGCGGGCCGGCATCGCCTGCTATCCTTATTTGCGTCCGATCGTCAGCTGCCTGACCGCCTGCTGCTCGCCGTTGTCGACCGCGCGCACCTCCACCGTCCACGGGCCCTTGCCCGACATGGACAGCGCCTTCGCGAACACCAGCGCATCGCCCTGCTGGACGAAGGCCGACTTGTCGAAGCTGTGGATCAGCTTGCCCGTGCTGCTCAGGACCCGCAGGCCCGCCGTGGCCACGCTGGCGATGCCGTTGCCGTCGGCGACCCTGGCATTGATGGTCACCGGCTGGTCGCCGCTCACCTTCGTGGCGCTGGCGCTCAGTTCCGCCGTCGGCGGCACATTGTCCGGCACCGTCACCGCATACTTGCCGGTGTAGGCGGTCGCGAGCAGGTTGACGCGGCCGTCGACGCGCACATGCCATTCGCCCGGCGTCGGGAACTTGACCTCGACCGCGCGGTATTTCTGGACCGTGGTCAGGCCGGCCGACTGGGCCGCGAAACCGGTGCCGGTGGCCGGGTCGACACCCGGCGCGTACAGGCTGACGTACAGGTTGTTCGCTTCCAGGTCCCAGCTGGCGTCGGCGGACAGTTTCATCGCGCCCGGTTCGACCGTGATCTTGTGCAGGCCGTAGCCCACGTTGGTCTGGAAGGAATTGAGTGTCGCCGTGCCGGCATAGCTGCCTTCCATCACGCGCACCGGTCCCGGGTTATAGCGCACCAGGTCGTCCGCCGTGACGGCCGTCGGGATGGCACCGGCATTGACCGCGTCGACGGCCTTGCGGGCGTCGACGAAGCCGGCGCCGGCATCGTGGGTGTCGTAGCCGGCCATGACGCTCTTGTTGGCGGTGACTTCGAGCAGGCGGATCACGTCGAGCGGCGCCAGGCGCGGGCCGCCCTTCGCGTCCTGGGCCTGGTGCACCAGGGCTGCGATGCCGCTGACGTGCGGGGTCGCCATCGAGGTGCCAGACGCGGCGCCGTAGTTGGTGCCGCTGGCGGTCATCGGGTGCACCGGGTTCTGCGCGGAGACGATGTTCTCGCCCGGCGCCACGATGGCCGGGCGGTCGATGCCGAGCGGGCGTGCGGCGTGGTCCCAGGCCGCCTGTTCCTCGGCGCTGGCGGCCAGGAAGAGCTGCAGGTTGGCCAGTGCCAGTTCGCGGTCATGGTTGCCGTCCGGGCGGCCGCGCGAGGAGAAGTCGGCCATGCCGTAGGCCTTGTTGGTGGCGCCGATGCCGAGCGCATAGGGCGCGTTCGAGTAAGGGTTCATCGTGTTCGGGCTGGCGCCGTCGTTGCCGGCCGCGAAAATCGACAGGATGCCCTGTTCGAAGGCCAGGCGCGAGGCCACGTTGGTGGCCTGGTTCGGGTTGAACGGCCCGTAGCTCGAACTGCCCCAGGAGTTGCTGAGCACCCGGATGTCGGCGACGCCGTCGCGCTTGCTGGCAATCACATGGTCGTAGGCTTCCAGCGTGAAGGGCAGGTTGATGCCGGCGCTGGCGCCATAGCTGATGATGGTCGCCTTGGGCGCCATGCCGCGCAGGTTGCCGTCGGAGTCGAACCCGGTGCCGGCGATGGTGCCGATGCAGTGGGTGCCGTGGCCGTATTCGTCGGTGTTCCAGTGCGTGCCGAGGCCGTCGATGTGACGCTCGACGATCGCGGTCTCGACGTCGATGCCGTTCGGCGTCAGCGACACGTAGACCTGGGTCGGATCGTTGCCCAGCGCGCCCGCCACTTCGTAGTTCTTCCTGACGTTCCCGAGGTCCGGGTGCAGGCCGTCGGCGCCGGTGTCGATGATGGCCACGGTCACCCCGCTGCCGTCCAGGCCGAGCACGCGCTGCACTTCCTCGGCCTTGGTCATCACGCGGCCTTCGGCGTTGAACAAGCGCTGGGTGCGGCTCGGCTCGATGAAGCGGACCTCGCCCCAGCCGGCCACCTTGTTGATCTCGTCCTTGGTGAGCAGCATGCGCGCCATCGGCAGCACCTTGTAGGTCTTGAACTTGCGGCCGAGGACGGACAGGCGCTGTGCGCTTTCCTTCTTGTCGAACACGACGATGACATCGTAGTAGACATTGGCGAGCTGCTTGCCCAGTTCTTCTGAGAACAGCCTGTCGATCTTGGCTGCGACGGGGACGGCGGATGTGCCGGGCAGCAGGCTTGTGACGGCCGCATTGGCGACCGGGCCTTGTGCGCCCAGTGCCATGACGAGTGCTGCGACGAGTGCGAAACGACGACGGGATGTACTCACGAATTACTCCTCCTGATCTGTTATTGGTTTTCAGGTGCTTGGGTAGAACACGGCATTTCCGTGTGCCGCCTGATGAGTATTCCGGGAGGAATGTCAATCCGTCAAAGGTGCATGCATACGTTTGTAAATATTTTTTCTGGACGTGCGAAACCGTTGCGTTTGCGCCAATCTTCAATTGTGCGCGCCATGGTTTCTGCTATACGGATGAGCTGCCGGGCGGACCGCCCGGCACCCCTTAATGGATTTCGAAACCCTTCCACCTGAGCACAGGCAGGAGCTTCTGGGCGAACTTGTAGAGCGACACGGCCGCCGTGACGCTGCCGACCGCCCATTTTGGCCTGGTGATGAACAGACCGGCCGCCACGCCGCCCACGATCAGCGCGGTCTTTTTGTGGCGCGCCGCATAGGCCGGGATCAGGCCCAGGGTCTGCGGCGAAGAGAGCATCGCCACTTCCTGGGCCACCAGCGCGCGCTGGTCGGCGCACCTGGCCACCAGCGCCTCGCGGCGCGCAGCCAGTTCCAGGGACTTAGCGGCCATCGGCGTGCTCTCCCTTCAGGGCCGCCGCGTCCTTGCGCAGTTCCGCCAGCGTGGCCGGCAGCATCGGCGGACGCGCGGCCAGGCCGGCGCGCAGCTTGATCGCCGCGAAGGCGGTGCCCAGGGCGAACAGGACCGCCATGCCGCCCACGGCTGCGAGGCGGTGGGTGTCCCAGAACAGCACCAGCACGAACAGGATGACGAGGCCCAGCGTGAACAGCCCCAGCACCGCGGCCGCCAGGGCCCAGGCGAGGTAGCCGATCAGGCGCTGCGCGCCTTCCTGGAGTTCGATGGCGGCCAGCTCGAGGCGCGTGCGCGCCAGGTCGAGCACATTGGCTGCGATCCTCCCGACTGCCGCCGTGATGCTCATCTCAGCGGCGGGCGATCAGCATGCCGATCACGACACCGACGGCGGCGCCCAGGCCCACCGACTTCCATGGGTTCTCGTGCACGTAGTCGTCGGTGACGCGCGCCGCTTCCTTGGTCTTCTCGACCACAGTCTGCTGGTACTCGGACAGGCCTTCCTTGGCCGAGGCCAGGGTCTGCTCGAACTTGGCCTTGGCGGCCTTCAGCTCGTCGCCGGTCAGGTGTCCACCGTTGCGCAGCCACGCTTCGGCGTCCTGGATCACGGTCTTCAGGTCCGACATCAGTTGTTCGCGGGTGCCGGTTTGGGTAGGGATCTTTTCCATCATGGTGGGCCTCGTTAAGTAGGAAGGAATGCTATTTGTGCAATATTACCGCATTGCATAGTCTAGCGCGACACCGCTGAACAGTGCAGCGCCAAGCCAATTGTTGTGCCGGAAAGCCTTGAAACATGCCATGCGGTCGCGGTGGCGGATCAGGGTGTAGTGGTAGAGCGCGATGCCCGCCGCGACCACGATGCCGCCCACGAACCACCAGCGCAGGCCCAGGTACCAGCCGCACACCAGGTCGATCGCCAGCGCCGCGCCGTAGCACAGCATGACGGCGGCCACGTCGAAGCGGCCGAAGGTGATGGCCGAGGTGCGGATGCCGATCTTGAGGTCGTCGTCGCGGTCGACCATGGCGTACTCGGTGTCGTAGGCGACGGCCCAGAACACGTTCGCCACCAGCAGCCACCAGGCCACCGCCGGCACCGTGTTTTGCACGGCGGCGAAGGCCATCGGGATGCCGAAGCCGAAGGCGATCCCGAGATAGGCCTGCGGGATCGCGAAGAAGCGCTTGAAATAAGGGTAGGTGCCGGCCACCACCAGGGCCGCCACCGACAGCTGCCTGGTCAGCGCGTTCAGCGGCAGAATGAGGAGAAAAGACAATAGCGACAGGACCGCCGCCACCATCACCGCTTCCCAGCCGCGGATCTTGCCGCTGGTGAGCGGGCGGTCGACGGTGCGCTTGACGTGCTTGTCGAAGTCGCGGTCGGCGTAGTCGTTGATGGCGCAGCCGGCGGAGCGCATCAGCGCCGTGCCGAGCACGAAGATCGCCAGCACCAGCATATCCGGCACCCCGCCGGACGCCATCCACAGGGCCCACAGGGTAGGCCACAGCAGCAGCAGGATGCCGATCGGCTTGTCGGCCCGGACCAGGCGGAAGTAGAGCGCCAGCTTGTTCATGGATCGTCGCGTCTTGTCAGGCAAGAACTGTTGAGCAGAAGACAGGGATTCTAAAGCCTTTTGGCCGAAGTCGCGGCATCGCGTATCCAGGCTGGAAACTTGCCATTTTGTTGTCATCGAACCGACATTTTTGTTTGTTTAAATGCATCAGTCGTACTTCTCGACCACCACATATCGGAAAGGTTCAGCATGACTGACAAGGATATTTCGCCGGTTCGCCGCAATCTGCTCAAGGGACTGGCCGGCTCTACCGCGCTGCCCTTCATCGGCGCCTTCGCCGCGCTGCAGGCGCAGCAGGCCAGCGCCGCCAACGGCGCCACCACCCTGGTCGACAGCCCCTACGGCCCGATCGCCCCGGCGAACGACATCAGCACCGGCCTGCCGCTGCTGCAGCTGCCGGCCGGCTTCACCTACAAAAGCTTCGGCTGGCGCGGCGACCTGATGACCGACGGCAAGACCTGCCCGGGCGGCCATGACGGCATGGGCGTGGTCCTGTCGCGCAAGCTCGGCCGCAGCACCGAGCTGGTGCTGGTCCGCAACCACGAAATCGGCAGCGCCGCACCCGGCGGCTTCCTGAACGCGCCAGGCGTCTACGACAACGGCACCGTGAGCGGCTCCGCGACCAACAAGTTCGGCGGCGGCACCACCAACTTGCTGTTCCGTGACGGGAACTGGGTCAGCATGACCCCGAGCCTGGGCGGCACCCAGACCAACTGCGCCGGCGGCATCACCCCCTGGGGCACCTGGCTCACCTGCGAGGAAGCCGGTTCGGACGCCGTCAGCGCCTCGGGCAAGAAGCATGGCTACGTGTTCGAAGTTCATCCGGACCCGGCGTTCACCACCGGCCAGCCGATCATCGGCATGGGCCGTTTCGCCCACGAAGCCGCCGCCGTCGATCCGGCCACCGGCATCGTGTACGAGACCGAGGATTCCTCCGGCAAGTCGGGCTTCTACCGCTTCATCCCGGACATCAGGAACGGCGCCCCGGGCAGCCTGGCCATGGGCGGCGTGCTGCAGATGGCCAAGGTCAAGGGCATCAACAACGTCAACCTGGCCACCATGCCGGTCGATGCGACAGTCGAACTGGAGTGGGTGAACATTGCCGACCCGGACGCGAACCGCGGCAGCGCGGCGGGCCTGAGCGGCGTGGTCATCAGCAATGCCGCCGGCCCCTTCGTGCAAGGCTGGGTGCAGGGCGCCGCGCGCATGAACCGTGGCGAAGGCATCTGGTACGCGCAAGGCAAGATGTATGTGATGGACACCGCGGGCGGTGCCGTCCAGCGCGGCACGATCTGGGAGCTCGACCTGGCCACCCAGGTGCTGAAGTGCATTTACTCCAGCCCGAGCCCACTGGTGGGCAATATGGGCGACAACCTGACCGTCAGCCCGCGCAACGCCATCCTGATCTGCGAAGACGCCTCGACCGCCGCTACCGACGCCTTCGGCTTCGGCCAGCGCCTGATGGGCCTGACCGGCCTGGGTAACGCCTATATCTTCGCCAAGAACAACATCAAACTGGGCAGCGCCCAGTTACAGGACGCGGGCAAGCTGGCCTCGCTGGCGGGCGACCACCGCGCCAACGAATTCGCCGGCGCCTGCTTCGATCCGACCGGCCGCTACCTGTTCGTCAACATCCAGACCCCGGGCGTGACATTCGCGATCACCGGTCCCTGGGCCAAGGGCCCGCTGTAAGACTGTCCCAGACCATACGGAGAAACCCATGAAACCCACTAAACTGTTTGGCTTGATTGCCGCCCTGGCGCTGTCCGGCGCCGCCAAGGCCGTCGTCCTGAGCGGCAGCGCCGGCTCGAACGGCGTGACCGACTACAGCGGGAGCGGCCTGGTCTCGTTCGACCTCGACCTGGAAGGCTTCAGCCCGAGCACGCTGAACTTCGTGCTCGAAGCCGGCGACCTGGGAGGCCCGCTGAGCTTCAACGCGCTGGTACGCAACCTCGCCGGCGCGGGCCTGGAGCGCTTCAGCTTCAGCCTGCAGGGCATCGCGTTCGCAGGCGCCGGCAGCGTCACGCCGGCCTTCGGCAGCGTCGGGTCGGTACAGGCGGGCAGCAACGCGGCCGCCATCAGCTTCGCGATGCCGGAATATGCCGAGTTCCAGTTCGGTAATGTGCTGGGCGGCGGCCAGGACTGGCTGCTGGACACCAGCGGCCTGGCCGCCGGCGACAGCTTCAGCATCACCGCCACTGTGCCGGAACCCTCGTCGGCCGCGCTGGTGCTGCCGATGCTGTGCATCGCCGGCCTGATGGCCGCGGCGCGGCGCCGCAAGAAGGACTGAGGCGCAAGCGAGCTTGCCGGTACAATCGGCCTTCCGACAAGCTCTCTATTGAATATGCACATCTGGGTCGATGCCGACGCCTGTCCTGCCGTGATCAAGGACATCCTCTTCCGTGTGGCCGAGCGCCTGCAACTGGAGGTCACGCTCGTGGCCAACCAGCTCATCCGCGTGCCGGGTTCGCGCTATATCCGCGCGCTGCAGGTGCCGGCCGGACCCGACGTGGCCGACGCCGAGATCGTCGCGCGCGTGCACAGCGGCGACATCGTCGTCACCGGCGACATTCCGCTGGCGGCCCAGGTGCTGGAGAAGGGTGGATTGCCGCTCAATCCGCGCGGCGAGTGGTACACCAAGGACACCATCGCCCAGCAGCTGACGATGCGCGCCTTCATGGAAGAGCTGCGCGGCAGCGGGGTGGACACCGGCGGTCCGGCCGCATTCAGCCAGGCCGACCGCCAGAATTTCGCGAATGCCCTCGACCGTGAACTGGCGCGGCGGCGTGCCGGGAGTTGAACTGTCAGGCTCGCTGACTATCGCATAGAGAACGCCGCCCTTGCCTGCACCGACGCGATGCAGGCAAGGGCGGCTTCCATCTGCCTTACTTCTTTGCAGAGCGCCGGCGCGCTGCGGCGAAGCCTGCAAGACCCAGACCCATCAATGCGAAGATGCCAGGCTCCGGCATGTCGACAGGGGGCTTGCCCGGACGCTGGACGATCGTATAGTGGGATACGTCCTTCTTTTGATTTTGATTGAGATCGGTGAACGGAGGATTGGTGAATGGAGTAGTCCAAGTGCCCGTACTAAACAATTCGTTGAACAAGAAACCGATCAGGTTGGTGTTGTTTCCGTCCTTGAACACGATCATGTAATCGAAAGCGGCAAAATTGGCACCAGAAATTGCCCAAGTGCCCAACTGGTCATTGGGGGGATTGACCTGGACTTGTCCCCCGTTGGCAGCCCAATTGCTGGAACCGAAAAAACCGGCCGCATTGATATTCGCGATCGAAGCAATATTGCTCTGATCTTCCGGTGAAATGAATTGGCAGGCGTTCACCGCGGTCACTGCGCCGCTTTTAACTTTCGAGTTGGCATTGGTAGTCGCTACAGCAGTACAGTTGACGAGAACAGCCTGAGCGGCCGACATGCCGAGCAAGGGGGATACAAGCAGAAGTGCCTTCACCAACTTTCTGGAAATCATGATTACTCCTTCGTGGCGAGCTTTATTTATAAGGACGGCCTAGCCCCCAAAGCTAATGCAACTAGCATGCCACTTAGGTAAGTAACTGATTGTTAAATGTATTTACGTTTATGAGAAACTTGGTTGTAAAGTTAATCGACAGTTAGTAGTGAATACTGGAAATTAACTATATGAAATTTATGGGAACTTTGTCGCTCGCCGCCGAGGGTCGAAGGAATTGCCCTGTTCGGCATATTAAGAAATGAACTGATTTTGGTGATTTTCGATAACAAAATCACTGCCGATACAGCATTCAGGCGGCGGCTTCAAGCGCGATCATCTCGACGCCCGGCAAGCTGCACTCGCCGACCGCCTGCGCTACGGCGTCGATCGCCGCGCGCCGCGTGAAGCTCTTACGCCACACGATGACCACCCGGCGCGAGGGCGCCGGATGGGCGAAGGGCACATAGGTCAGCAGGCCATTGGGGTCGTGCATGTCGGCCACCGAAGCGCGCGGCAGCACGGTCAGGCCGATGCCGCTCGCCACCATGTGGCGGATGGTCTCCAGCGAGGAACCTTCGAAGGTGCGCTGCATGCCGTTGCCGGGCGACGAATAGCGCGCCATTTCCGGACACACTTCCAGCACCTGGTCGCGGAAGCAGTGGCCCGCACCCAGCAGCAGCATGGTTTCCAGCTTCAGGTCGTCGGCCGGGATTTCCTTGCGCTTGGCCCAGGGATGGGAGCGCGGCATCGCGACCACGAAGGGCTCGTCATACAGGGTCTGGATCGACATGCCGTGCTCCGGCAAGGGCAGCGCCACGATGGCGGCGTCGAGCTCGCCCTGGCGCAGCAGTTCGAGCAGCTTGTGGGTGTAGTTCTCTTGCAGCACCAGCGGCATCTGGGGCACGTCGTCGATCAGCTTCTTGACCAGCGGCGGCAGGAGGTAGGGGCCGATGGTGTAGATGACGCCGAGACGCAGGGGGCCAGCCAGCGGGTCCTTGTTCTGCTTCGCCAGTTCCTTGATGGCGGCGGTCTGTTCCAGCACGCGTTCGGCCTGGGCCACGATCTGCGCGCCCAGGGGGGTGACCGAGACCTCGGAGCCGCCGCGCTCGAACAGCGTCACCCCGAGCTCGTCCTCGAGCTTCTTGATGGCGACGGAAAGGGTGGGCTGGGCGACGAAACAGGCTTCGGCGGCATGGCCGAAGTGTTTGGCGCGCGCGACGGCGACGATGTATTTCAGCTCGGTCAGTGTCATAGGTTTATCTGGGCCCAGGATGTCACGGCTGTATTGCCGTCCATCCTGACACAATGTTGGCATTTAGTCAGCCAGGATTTCAAAAAATAGAACGATGCGGGATGCATGGCCGGCGAATCTTAGCCTATATAATTGCCGTGCAGGATTTTCACCCGCGTTCTCGAGAGGTAAGCCATGTCGTCCACCTTCGGCCCGGCGGAAGCCCAGGCCTATATCCACAAGCTGCTGACGGTCATGCACCACCAGGGCGGTTCCGACCTGTTCATCTCCAGCGATTTCCCGCCCAGCATGAAGCACCAGGGCGCCATGAAGCCCCTGAGCCAGCAGCGCCTGTCCGGCGAGGTCACGCGCGCCCTTGCTCTGTCGCTGATGAACGAGCGCCAGCGCGCCGAGTTCGAGGCCGAGATGGAATGCAATTTTGCGATCTCGCTGCCCGGCGTGTGCCGCTTCCGCGTCAACGTCTTCGTGCAGCAGCAGAGCGTGGGCATGGTGGTGCGCACCATCGCCTCCGAGATCCCGAACTTCGAGAAGCTCGACCTGCCCGAGGTGCTGAAGGACGTCGTCATGACCAAGCGCGGCCTGGTGCTGGTGGTCGGCGGTACCGGCTCCGGCAAGTCCACCACGCTGGCGGCGATGATCGACTACCGCAACAGCAACTCGGCCGGTCACATCATCACCGTGGAAGACCCGGTCGAGTACGTCCACAAGAACAAGAACTGCCTGGTCACGCACCGCGAGGTCGGCGTGGACACGCATTCCTGGCACAACGCCCTGAAGAACACCTTGCGCCAGGCGCCGGATGTGATCCTGATCGGCGAGATCCGCGACACCGAGACCATGGAGCACGCGATCGCCTTCGCCGAGACCGGCCACCTGTGCCTGGGCACCCTGCACGCGAACAATGCCAACCAGACCCTGGACCGCATCATCAACTTCTTCCCGGAAGAGCGCCGCAACCAGCTGCTGATGGACCTGTCCTCGAACCTGCGCGCGGTGGTCTCGCAGCGCCTGGTCCGTACCGAGGACGGCAAGGGCCGCAAGGCGGCGATCGAGATCCTGCTCAATACGCCGACCATCGGCGAGATGATCCTGAAGGGGAACTTCCAGAGCATCAAGGAGATCATGCACAAGTCGCGCGAGCTCGGCATGTGTACCTTCGACCAGGCCCTGTACGAGCTGTATAACAAGGGCTACATCGGCTACGACGAAGCGATCCGCAACGCCGACTCGGCCAACGGCCTGCGCCTGCAGATCAAGCTGTCGGGCGAGCGCAAGGGCCCCGGCGAAGGGGGAGCCAAAGCCACCGAGCTGTCGATGCAGATCGAGGAAGAACCGGAAGACGACGCACCCACCACCACGTAAAAAGAACCGTATGCCCGCATTCGAAAACAAGATCTGCACGCGCGCCGAACTGGCGCAGCGTATCGCCGCACTGCCCAAGCCGGTGGTGCTCACCAATGGTGTATTCGACATCCTGCACCGCGGCCACGTGACCTACCTCGCGCAGGCGCGCGCGCTGGGCGGCTCGCTGGTGGTGGCGGCGAATACCGACGCTTCCGTGAAGCGCCTCGGCAAGGGCGACGACCGCCCGCACAATACCCTGGCCGACCGCATGGCGGTGCTGGCGGCGCTGGAATCGGTGAGCCTGGTGGTGGACTTCGACGAGGATACCGCGCTCGAGGTGGTGCTCGAAGCCCGTCCGGAAATCTATGCCAAGGGCGGCGACTACGACATGACCAAGATTCCCGAAGGGCAGGCGGTGCTGGCCTATGGCGGACGCGCAGTGGCCATCGACTTCGAGCACGACCGCTCGACCACCAGGCTGGTGGCGAAGATCCGGGGCTGACACCAGGAGAACCGCATGCTGATCGCACAAGTCACCGACCTGCACCTGCATGCGGATGCCGGCCATCCGAACCTGGCGCGCCTCGAGCGCGTGCTCGATCACCTGGCCTCGCTCCAGCCGCGGCCCGAGCTGCTGGTCCTGAGCGGCGACCTGGCCGACGACGGGGCGCTGGAAAGCTACCGCCACCTGCGGAAGGCGCTGGAACGCTGGTCCGGTCCGCTGCGCCTGGCGCTCGGCAACCACGACAGCCGCGCACATTTCCGCGCCGTGTTCGGCGACAGCCATGTTACGGAGGGCTTCGTCCAGGGCTGCGGCGCGCTCGGTGGACTGCAGGTCCTGGTCCTCGACAGCCTGGAGGACGGGCGCCATGGCGGCGCGTTCTGCTCTGCGCGCGCACAGTGGCTGCGGGCGGTGCTGCAGGGCATCGGCGCTGCGCCGGTGCTGGTCTTCATGCATCACCCACCCGTCGACGTCGGCATTCCCTGGATCGATCCGGGGCCGGCGCAGGACTGGATCGCCCGCCTCGACGCCGCCCTGCAGGGTGCGAACCTGGCCGGCATCTGCAGCGGCCATGTCCACCTGGGCGGCGTGTTCCACTGGAAGGGCCGGACGGTGACGACCTGTCCCTCGTCTTCCTCGGACCTGAGCCTGGGTTTCGCGCCGATGCAGCCCGATGCGCCCGATGGACGGCCGCTGGTGGAGCAGGGCGAGCCGGCCTTCGCCCTGCACCGATGGAACGAGGATGGCCTGGCGACGATCTTCGCCCGCTGCCCGCAGCGCGTGCTCGCCACCTGGGACGTGGCGACCCGGCAGATGGTCGTGGACATGTTGCACGAAAAAATTCCTTCATGACGGGATGAGCAGGGCGCGATTCGCTGCGCCGCTTTCCTCCGTCAATCCATACTCCCCATTTCACGCCGAGCCCGGCTGTTCGTCACGCCGCAAGCCTTTACTGGACCGAGTTTACTAGTCAGACGTCTGATGAGTTGCCAGGTTGTTTTTGCGCGTCGTTATGGCGATTGGACGCGCTGCGCCGGCGGCGCAGCGCGTCGTGAATTCGGAAAGGGGGGGGTTAGGCGTGTGCTGCTGCTTCGGCAGCCCGCCGCAGGCGTTCGCGGCTGTTTGCGAGGTGATTGCGCATGGCGGCGCGCGCCGACTCCGGATCGCGCCGGCAAATGGCGTCGACGATATCCTCATGCTCGCGCATGAGCCGTTCGATGAACACGGCCGGCGCATCGCGTGACAGGCGGGCGGTCAGCAGCCGGGTGCGCGGCATGAAATGGCGTCCCAGGTGGTGCAGCGTGTCGTGCAGATAGCGGTTGTTCGAGGCATGTGCGATCGCCAGGTGCAGTGTCGTATCGGTCTCGGCGGTGTCTCCGCCTGCGCGGCAAGTCTCCATGAAATCATGCAAGGCCGCCTTTACCTGCGCCAGCTGGGGCTCGCTGGCCCGCGTCGCCGCCAGGCCGGCTGCCTCGGCCTCGAGCATGATGCGCAGCTCCAGGATTGCCAGGACGTCCTGCATGGTCTCGATCGAGTCTGGGTCGAGTCCCATTCGCTGTGGCGTGGCGCTGACCGCGAAGGTGCCCTTGCCCTGGAATGTCTCGACCATGCCCGCTGCCTGGAGATGGGATACGGCTTCCCGCACGACCGACCGGCTGACGCCCAGCGAGGCAATCAGGTCGGCCTCGGAGGGGATCTTCTCTCCCGGCTTGATGCGGCCATCTTCGATCATCCGGGAGACGTGCATGACGACGTCCTGGGCGCGCGAGGGTGGGCGTTTGAATGGGGTGCTCATCATGTTGATCTACAAAAAAATAATTGTCTGACGACTTGCGTTGTAATTACTGCTTAATTATACTTGGCTGCAAGTCGTCTGATGACTGGTGAGTTAAAACCCAATAATAACTTTGGAGACAACATGCACAACAACCGCCCTGCATTGCCGCGCAGTCTCGCCTTATCGTCCATCGCGCTTGCGGCCATGACCCTGGCCAACCAGTCGATGGCCCAGCAAAACCCCGCCACCGAGCCGGTACAGAAGGTCGAGATCACGGGTTCCACGATCAAGCGCATTGCCAGTGAGAATGCCTTACCCGTGACCAGCGTCAAGCAGGAGGACATGAAGAACAGCGCGCTGACCACGATCGCGGACGTGATGACGTCCATGCCGGTGGGCGCCACCAATGTGCCTTCATCCGCCGGAGCGGGCACCAATGTCAACATGCGCGGTATCGGCATCAACCGTACGCTGGTCGTGCTGAACGGACGGCGCCTCGCCAACGAACCCCTGTCGAATGGTTTCGTGAATGTCGACGTGATACCGATGAGCGCACTGAACCGCGTCGAGATCCTGCGCGACGGCGCTTCCTCGACCTTCGGTACCGACGCCATTGGTGGCGTGGTCAACTTCATTACCAAGCCGACCTTCGAGGGCGTGGAGCTGACCGGGCAGGTGGTGCAGCCGGAGCGCGCCGGCGGCGGACGCGAATTCCGCGTGTCGGTGCTGGGCGGGAAGGGGTCGCTGGCGCAAGATGGATGGAATATCTATGCGACCGTGGACCATCACAAGCGTACCGCGCTCGACTCCGCCGACCGCCCGGAGCTGAGCAGCCCCGAACTGCTGGCCCGCCTGGGCATTGCCCCCAAGGCGAGCAGCGGCACCTATGCGCAGCCGGCCAACGTATTCTCGCCCAGTACCAATATTACCGGCAACCCTTATTACGCCTCCGGCTGCACCGCGCCCTACTCGGTGCCGGCGCTGCGCAACACCTGCGCGCTGAGTGCGAACTATGTGCTGGCGCTGCCGGAAAATGCGCAGACCACCTTCTTCAGCAAGGGCAGCCTGCGCCATGGCGGCGACAAGCTGTTCACCGCCGAACTCCTGTATGCACAGGAGCACATCACCACCCAGAGGGCGCCGACGACGAGCGTCGGCTTCAACGGCGCCGTGATGCGGATCACGCCGGCTAGTCCCTATTATCCGGGCGGCAGCGCGGGCGTTCCCGCGATTGCGGGCCTGAACGGCTCGCCCCTCAATGTCTCGTGGAGCGTGGCCGAACTGGGCCCGGCGATCGCCAGGGACGAGCAGCGCAACCTGCGCCTGCTGCTGACCGACGAAGGCCGCGCGCTGGGCTGGGACTACCGCGCAGGCTTCACCTACGCGCGAGGCGAACGCGATTCCTATTTCGTGCAGGGCTACCTGAACGGGCCCAAGCTCAACGAAGGGGTCCTGAACGGCATTCTCAATCCTTTCGGCGCCCAGGATGCGAAGGGGCGTGACTACCTGAAGAGCATCTCGGTCGACGGCTGGCAGATTCGTCATACCACCAATCTGTATACCGGCGCCGATGCGACCTTCACGCGCGAACTCGGCCAACTGGGCGGCGGTGCGCTCACCCTGGCCACCGGTGCCGAATTCCACCACGAGAACAACCGGGACCGCTCGCTCGACCACGACATCCTGGTGCCCTACCAGAACCGCCTGCCGAGCTATGCGCAGGGCCAGCGCAACGTCGCCGCCGCCTTCGCCGAGGTCGACCTGCCGTTCACCAAGGACCTGGACGTCGGCCTGGCGGTGCGTGCCGACCGCTATTCCGATTTCGGCGGCACCGTGAATCCGAAGCTCAGCGTGCGCTGGCAGCCGGCACGGGCGCTGATGCTGCGCGGTTCGGCCAGCACCGGCTTCCGTGCGCCGACCCTGTTCGACCGCTACGGCTACCGCCTGCCCGGGGCGACGGCCATCAGCAGCGCAAGGTGGGACGATCCGAAGCTGTGCCCCGGCATCCCGGGCCGGGCCGGCACCGGCGTCGCCGTGCCCGGCGCCAACCCACTGATCGTCTGCAATGCCTTTCTGCCGATCCAGCAGGGCAGCAACCCCGAGGTGCAGCCGGAAAAGGCGCGTAACCTGACGCTGGGCACGGTGATCGAACCCATGCGCAACGCCTCGGTCACCATCGACTACTTCGACATCCAGGTTACCGACAGCATCGGCGTGCTGGCGCAAAACGCCATCTTCACGAATCCGGCCAAATACGCCGACTTGTTCGTCCGGAACGCCGACGGCTCGCTTGCCTTCGTCAGGAACACCGCGGCCAACCTGGGCGACCTGCGCACCAGCGGCATCGACCTGGGCTTGCAGTACGTGGTGCCGCGCAGTGCCTGGGGCGACTTTCGTTTCAACCTGGACGGCACGTACGTGACCCGCTTCGAGACCCAGAACGAGAAGGGCGGCGCGTGGATCTCGAACCTCGGCCGGTTCGGCTCGGTCGGTTCGGGCAACGTGAGCGCCAGCCCGACCTACACCTTCCGCTGGAAACACACGGCGCGGCTTTCCTGGAGCCGCGGCGACTGGTTCGCCCAGCTCAGCAACTTTTACAACACCGGCTACCATGACCTGAACAACGTGGCGCCCGAGTATCACCGCGACATCAAACCCTACTCGATCTGGAATTCGATGTTGACCTACAAGGGCATCCGCAACACCACCGTGGCCTTCGGCGTGAGCAACCTGTTCGATACCAATCCGCCGGTAACGAATTCGAACGCGCTGGGCTACGCAAGCAATGTGTCCAGCCCGATCGGACGCGCATACAACCTGCGTGTCACCTACGGGTTCTGAGCGCGGGCGCCCGCAGATTTTTTTGACAAGAGACCGCATATGAAAATTGAACGCGTACAGGGTACCGTATTCGAATACCTGAGCAAGCGCTGCACCGACAGCGCCGGCCATTCCCATCCGGGACCGGAGCAGCGGGCCAGGCTGGCCATGCTGACCATTACCACTGACGACGGCCACCGCGGCCATGCCTTCGGTCCGGTCGAAGTCATCCGGCCGCACATCCTGGAAGCGTTCGCGCGCAAGGTGCTGGTCGGCCAGGATCCATTCGACCGCGAGCGGCTGTGGCAGGACCTGGAGCACTGGCAGCGCGGCAGCGCCGGCCAGCTCACCGATCGTGCGCTGGCGGTGATCGAACAGGCCCTGTGGGACCTGGCCGGGCGTGCGCTGGGCCTACCCGTCTACAAGCTGCTGGGCGCCTACCGCGACAAGGTGCCGGCCTACGGCAGTACCATGTGCGGCGACCAACTGGAAGGAGGGCTTGCCACCCCGGACGACTACGCGGCCTTCGCCGAGCAGCTGGTAGGACGCGGCTACAAGGCCATCAAGCTGCACACCTGGATGCCGCCGGTTTCCTTCGCGCCCAGCGTGTCGATGGACATCAAGGCCTGCGCGGCGGTGCGCGAAGCGGTGGGCCCGGACATCGCACTGATGCTGGACGGCTACCATTGGTATAGCCGCACCGATGCCCTGACCATCGGCCGTGCGCTGGAAAAGCTGAATTTCGCCTGGTTCGAGGAAATGATGAACGAGCAGAGCATCGCCTCCTATGCGTGGCTGGCGGGGCAGCTCGACATCCCGATCGTGGGGCCGGAATCGATCTCGGGCAAGCACCACAGCCGGGCCGACTGGGCCGTCGCCGGCGCCTGCGACATCCTGCGCGCCGGCGTGCCCGGGGTCGGCGGCATCGGCCCGACAATGAAAGTCGCCGCCCTCGCCGAGGCCTTCGGCATGGATTGCGAAGTGCATGGCAACGGCGCGGCGAACCTCGCCGTCACCGCGGCGATCAAGAACTGCCGCTGGTACGAGCGCGGCCTGCTGCATCCCTTCCTCGACTACGACGAGGTGCCGGCCTATCTCAACTCGCTGCCCGACCCGATGGACGCGGACGGTTTCGTCCATCTGTCGCAGCAGCCGGGCCTGGGGGAAGACATCAACTTCGCCTATATCGAGGCCAACACCGTGGCCAGGTACTAGACCATGGCAATCGCAATGACATCGTTCCGCGCTCCGTTACGAGCGTGGCTGGCGCGCGCGGGCTTCGTCTTGCTGGCGGCGGCATCGCATGCGACGCCGGCCGCCACCCCCCGTGACCAGCTGGTCATGGGCATGAACATGAACAACCTGCTGTCGATCGACCCGGCCGGCGCCACCGGCAACGACGTGCTGGGCGTCGTCGCCAACCTCTACGACTACCTGGTCGAACTCGATCCGCACCAGCCGACCCGGCTGGTGCCGGCCCTTGCGCAGCGCTGGGAGATCGCGCCGGACCGCAACAGCATCGTCCTGACGCTGCGCGAGGGCGCGCGCTTCCAGTCGGGCAATCCGCTTGGCGCCGAGGACGCGGCCTGGTCGCTGCGCCGGGTCCTCAAGCTGAACCTGGCGATGGCTTCGCCATGGAAGAGCTACGGCTTCAGCAGGGCGAACGTGGACAGGCTGATCTATGCCAGCGACGCCCGTACGCTGCATATCGTGCTTCCCAAGCCGGGCGACCCGATGATGGTGCTGTACACGCTGGCCACCTCGGTCAGTTCGGCGATCCTCGACCGCCGCGCGGTACTGGCGCACCAGGTGAACGGCGATCTCGGCGCGCGCTGGCTGCTCAACCACGCGGCCGGATCGGGGCCGTTCGCGCTGACCGAATGGCGCGCCAAGGATGCCATGCTGCTCGATCGCTTCGATGGCTACTGGCGTGGCCGGCCCAGGTTGCGCCGGGTGGTGATGCGCCACATCGGCGAATCGCTGTCGCTGCGCTTCATGATCGAGCGGGGCGACCTCGACGTGGCGGCCGGCATGGCGGGGCCCGACATCGAGGCCCTGCGCGAGCACGCCGGCGTGACGGTGCAACCGGTCCTGCGCGGGACCTCGTACTACGTCGCGGTGAGCATGAAGGATGCGCGCTTCGCCGACCGGCGCGTACGTCTTGCGCTGCGCAAGCTGATCGACTACCAGGGCATCAACCGCGCCATCATGCCGAACTACGGCGTCAGCCACCAGCGCCCCGTGATGATCGGCCTGGCCGCGACCTTGCCCGACCCCGGCTACCGCCTGGACCTGCCGGGCGCGCGCAAACTGCTGGCCGAAGCCGGCTACGCGCAAGGATTCAGGACGACGATCCGGGTGCTGTCCGATCCGCCGCTGATCAACATCGCGACCGCCCTGCAGGCGACGCTGGCCCAGGCCGGGATCCACGCCGAGATCCTGTCCGGCACCGGCAACCAGGTGTACGGGGCCATGCGCGACCGCAGGTTCGAGATCATCGTCGGGCGCGGCGGCGGCGGCGTGGAGCCCCATCCGCATGCCAATCTGCGCGCGCTGGTCTACAACCCCGACAACAGCGACGCGGCCAGGCTGACCAACTTCCAGGGATGGCGCACCAGCTTCTTCGATCCCGAGATCAACGGCTTGATCGAACAGGCCGTCGTCGAGCGCGACCCGGCGCGGCAAACCGGGATGTACCAGCGCATCCAGCATCTCTACGACGAGAAGGTCGGCGCCATCCAGCCCCTGGCGCAGATGCTCGAGACGGTCGTGCTGAGCAAGCGCGTCCGCAATTATGTCAACCACCCGTCGGCTACTACCCACCTGCGCAATGTTTACAAAGACTAGTCCCTTGACGCCAGCCGCGGCGAGTCCCCGCCTCGTGCTCTGGCTGTCCCGCGTCGGCGCCCTGCGCGCACGCGCGCTGAGCACCGTGTTGACCTTGTTCGGCCTGCTGATCCTCACCTTCTTCATCGGGCGCGTGATGCCGGTCGATCCGGTGCTGGCCATCGTCGGCCCCGACGCCGACGCGTCGATGTACGAGCAGGTCAAGGCCCAGCTCGGCCTGGACCAGCCGCTGTGGCTGCAGTTCGGGCGCTACCTGGGTGAACTGGTCCACGGCGAACTCGGCACCTCGCTGCTGACCGGGAATCCGGTGGTGGCCGACATCGCCCGGGTGTTCCCGGCCACCCTGGAACTGGCGACGGTGGCGATCCTGATCGGCACGGCGGCCGGCGTGCCGCTTGGCGTGTTCGCCGCCACCCGGCGCGGGCGCTGGGGCGACAACGTGGTGCGGGTGATCGGGCTGACCGGGTATTCGGTGCCGGTGTTCTGGTTCGCGATGATGGGGCTGCTGGTGTTCTATGCCTGGCTGGGCTGGGCAGGCGGCTCGGGCCGGATCGACCTGGAATTCGACGGCGCGGTACGTCCGCTGACCGGCATGCTGCTGATTGACTCGGCCCTGGCGGGAAAGTGGGACGCCTTCGCCAACGCCGCCCGCCACATCCTCCTGCCGGCCTGCATCCTTGGGCTGCACACGATGGCTTATCTGAGCCGCATGACGCGCAGCTTCATGCTCGCCCAGCTGTCGCAGGAATACATTCTGACGGCCAGGGTCAAGGGCTTGCCGGAGTGGCGCGTGGTGTGGCAACACGCGTTCCGCAACATCCTGGTCCAGTTGCTGACGATCGTTGCGCTGGCCTACGGCACGCTCCTCGAGGGCGCCGTGCTGGTCGAAACGGTGTTCGCCTGGCCCGGGTTCGGCCAGTACCTGACCAATAGCCTGCTGCTGGGCGACATGAATGCGGTGATGGGCTGCGTGCTCGTGGTGGGCATCATCTTCGTGGCGCTGAACCTCGCATCGGATTTTCTCTACAACCTCTTTGATCCGCGGATGCGCTGATGAATTCCACCCTGACTCTCCCCGCGACGTCGGCGCAGGCCACGCGGTCACGCCTGCTGCGCGCGGCCCGTCACCTGTTCCACAACCCGATGACGCTGGCCGGCTCCCTGGTCGTGCTGCTGCTCGTCGCCGTGGCCGCGTGCGCGCCCCTGATCGCCCCGTTCGATCCGCAGGCACAGGATCTCGCCGCGACCCTGCAGGCGCCCGGCGGCGGCCATTGGTTCGGCACCGACGAATATGGACGCGATGTCTTCAGCCGTGTCGTCTGGGGCGCCCGTACCACGCTGTATATCGTGCTGCTCGTGACGGCGGTGGTCGGTCCCGTGGGCCTCGCCGTCGGCACCGTGTCCGGCTATTTCGGCGGCGTGGTGGATACCGTCTTCATGCGCGTCACCGACATCTTCATCTCGTTTCCCAGCCTGGTGCTGGCGCTGGCCTTCGTCGCCGCACTCGGACCGGGCCTGGAACATGCGGTCATCGCCATCGCACTCACGGCCTGGCCACCGATCGCGCGCCTGGCGCGCGCCGAAACCAGGACGCTGCGCAACGCCGACTTCGTGTCCGCCGCGCGCCTGCTGGGCGCCTCGCCGGCGCGCATCCTGCTGCGCCACATCGTACCGCTCTGTATTTCCTCCGTCGTGGTGCGCCTGACCATGAACATGGCCGGCGTCATCCTCACCGCGGCCGGCCTGGGTTTTCTCGGCCTCGGCGCCCAGGCGCCGCTGTCGGAGTGGGGAGCGATGATCTCCGCCGGGCGCCGCTACATGATGGAGTGCTGGTGGCTCGTCACCATGCCCGGCGCGGCGATCATGCTGGTCAGCCTGGCATTCAACCTGCTCGGGGATGGATTGCGCGACGTGTTCGATCCACGCAGCTGAAAGGAACAGCCATGAACGAAACCAAACTTGAGGTGCGCGACCTGCGGGTGCGCTTCGCCGGCCGCGACGGCACGGTCGATGCCGTGCGCGACGTGTCGTTCACGCTCGGCCGGGAAAAACTGGCGATCGTCGGCGAGTCCGGCTCCGGCAAGTCGACGGTCGGGCGCAGCCTGCTCAAGCTGCATCCGCCCAGCGCCCGCGTCGAGGCCAGCGTCATGCGCTTCGGCGACACCGACCTGCTGGGCGCGGACGAGCGGACGATGCGCGCCATCCGCGGGCAGCGCATGTCGATGATCATGCAGGATCCGAAATACTCGCTCAATCCCGTGATGCGGGTCGGCGACCAGGTCGCCGAAGCCTTGCGTGCGCACCGGCGCATCGCAGGGCGCGAGGCGCGAGCGCGTGTCGTCGGCATGTTCGAGGCGGTGCGCATTCGCGATCCGGAGCGCGTGTACGACAGCTTTCCGCACGAAATCTCCGGCGGCATGGGCCAGCGCGTGATGATTGCGATGATGCTGATTACCGAGCCTGAAGTCGTCATCGCCGACGAACCCACCTCGGCGCTCGACGTATCGGTCCGAATGCAGGTACTGGAAGTGCTCGATGAATTGATCACCCAGCGTGGACTGGGGCTGGTCTTCATCAGCCACGACCTGAACCTGGTCCGTGCGTTCTGCGACCGGGTCCTGGTGATGTACGCCGGCCGCGTGGTCGAGTCGATTGCCGCGTCCGAGCTCGAGCATGCCCGCCATCCCTACACCCGCGCCCTGTTGTCCGCGGTGCCCGACATGGACCGCCGGCGTGCCAGCTTGCCGGTGTTGCAGCGGGATCCGCGCTGGCTGGCCGCTTAGCCCTATTGGAGAAAAACATGATTGCAATCGAGGGACTCGAGCTGGCGTTCGGTAGCGGCGCCAAGCGCCACCAGGTGCTCCACGACGTGAGTTTTTCCGTGGGCGAAGGCGAAGCATTCGGACTGGTCGGTGAATCGGGGTCGGGCAAGACGACCGTGCTGCGCTGCCTGGCCGGTCTCTACCAGCACTGGCAGGGCGCGATCCGGATCGGCGGCAAGCAGCTGGGGCACAGGATCGACGGTGAACGTGTCCGCCGCACGCAGATGGTATTCCAGGATCCCTACGGTTCCCTGCATCCGCGCCACACCGTCGATGCGACCCTGTCGGAGCCGCTGCACATCCATGGCATCGGCGATGTCGATGGCCGGGTGACCCGTATCCTGGCCAAGGTGGGGCTGGATGCTTCCTTCCGGTGGCGCTATCCGCACCAGATGTCGGGGGGACAGCGCCAGCGGGTTGCGATCGCACGGGCCCTGATCCTCGAGCCGCGCATCCTCCTGCTGGACGAACCCACCTCGGCGCTGGACGTGTCGGTGCAAGCGGAGATCCTCAACCTGCTGGCCGAACTGCGCGCGCGCGATGGCTTGACCTACCTATTGGTCACCCATGACCTGGGGGTAGTGGTGCACCTGTGCGACCGGGTCGGGGTCATGCAACAGGGGCGGATCGTCGATATCCAGCCGCGCGATCGGCTGACCGCGGAAACCGGCCCGCATCCCTATACACGGGCGCTGGTCGCCGCCACCCGCCATTCGATCGCCCCGTCACGCATGCCCGATGGCGTAATGACCTGAAGAAGCTGGTGTCGAACGTGAGCGCCACATGATCCCCAGCAGGCCGGCGGCCAGCATGGCCCAGGTGTGCGGCTCGGGCGCCTGCGACATCATGCTCAGCCTGGTATCGCTGGTCCAGTACAGGTGGCGCTCGGTGGTCATGCCGGGATTGAACTCGTAGGCATAGTGCTGGTCGCCGGTGGTGATCAGGCGGCCGCCGCCGACCCAGCCTTCCGGATCGCTGCCGTAGCTGCCGACACTGAAATAGAGGCCGGCATCCTGCGAGAACGAGAAGCCGGTCGCGCCGCAGGTGTAATACGCATTGCTGGTGGCGGCGCAGGCGATGTAGTCGAGCTCGCCCACGACCAGGGTCAGCAACTCATCTTTTTCCAGCAAGCCGTCGCTGTCGAGGTCATTGCCCCGGAACGAGCCGGAAATGACTGCGTCGGGCAGGAAGCTGTTGGAGACGCTGTCGTAGAAACCGGTGAAGGAAAAGCCCCAGGAAATGGTGTCGCCGGGATCCGCGTGGGCGGCAGTGCAGCACAGGAGCAGGGCGCCGGTGGAAAGAAACTTTTTCATGTGAAACCTCAAGCAAAAAACAGGGGCGCCGATCAAACACTGATGTGACCAGCGTACTCCTGTTCGCCCGATACTGTCGCGCTGCCTTGTAGATTATTCCACATTGTGTCGCAGCTGCGCGACAACAAGTAACATTGCCGTCTAGAAGCTTCCTTAGCTGCCGCCGGCGTAGCCGTTCTGGCGCCAGGCCTCGTAGACGACCACCGCCACCGTGTTGGACAGGTTGAGGCTGCGGTTGTCCGGCATCATCGGCAGGCGGATGCGCTGGGCCGGCGGGAAGCTTTCGCGCAGGGTCGGGTCGAGGCCGCGCGATTCGGCGCCGAAGACGAACACGTCGCCCGGCCGGAAGCCGGCATCGGCGAAGGGCGAGGAGCCGTGCGTCGTCAGGGCGAACATGCGCGCCGGGTCCGGCCTGGCGTCCGCCAGGAAGGCTTCCCAGTTCTTGTGCACCTTCATGGTGGCGTAATCGTGGTAATCCAGCCCCGCGCGGCGCATCTTGGCGTCGTCGAGCGTGAAGCCGAGCGGCTCGATCAGGTGCAGCTGGACGCCGGTGTTGGCGCACAGGCGGATGACATTGCCGGTATTCGGCGGGATCTCTGGTTCGACCAGTACGACGTGGAACAAGCTGTTCTCCTTCTATCTTCATTCATGAGGCGGCGTGCGGGCGAACACGAGGTTCGTGACGCGCGCCGCGCCGGCACGCTTGAGCACGCCGGCTATTTCATCGAGTGTATGGCCGCTGGTCATGACGTCGTCGACCACGCCGACCTGCCGTCCCTCCAGCCCGGGCTGGCCGTCCGCGACGGCGAAGGCGCCGCGCACGTTGCGGCGCCGTTCTCCCGGCGCCACGCCCGACTGCGCGGCCGTGTCGATGCGCCGTTCGAGCAGCCGCGGCGCCAGCGGAATGCCGAGTGCGGCGGACAAGGGCCGTGCCATTTCCAGGGCCTGGTTGTAGCCGCGCTCGACCAGGCGGCGCGGCCCCAGCGGCACCGGGCACAGCAGGTCCGGCAGCCTCCCGTCGCCGCGCGCAAGCAGGGCCGCGCACAGGCGGCCCGCCATCCACGGCGCCAGCGCCAGCCGTGCGCCGAATTTCAGCTGCAGCACCAGGCCGTCGACCGGCGCGGCATAGTCGCAGGCGGTGATGGTCGTGTCGAAGGCCGGCGCATCGGCCAGGCAGGCGCCGCAGCGCCGCGCCGCGTCCTGGATGCCGACCGGATTGGCGCAGCAGGGGCAGCGGGGGTGGCTATCATGCGCGTAGGCTTGCGAGCAGGCCGGGCAGACCGGTTCCCGGCCCAGGGCGCCGCACAGCACGCAGCTGGACGGGAGCAGCGTAGGGAGCAAGTCGGCCCAGCGGGAATGCAGGAGCATCTACTCGAATCCACGGGAGCATGTACACTCCGCCATTATCTCATTTGTCCGTATCACCACCATGGCTTCACCGCAACCTTCCCGGATGAGCGCGCCGATCGACCAGGCCCGCGTCCGCTCCCTGTTCGCCCAGGCCGGCCGCGTCCAGCCCTCGGACTTCCTGCGCCGGGAGATCGCCCAGCGCATGCACGAGCGCCTCCAGCTCGTCAAAATCGTCCCGAAACAGGTGCTCGACGCCGGCTGCGGCGAAGGCAGAGACCTGGCCCTGCTGCAAAAAACCTATCCGGCTGCCCAGATTCTGGGCATGGACGCTGTCCCGGCCATGGCCGCGGCCGCCAAAGCACCGGCTCCGGCAACGCGCTCGCTGAACCAAATGCTCAGCCGTCTGCTGCCGGCCAAGGCCGGTGTGGACATCCTCTGCGGCGACTTCGGCAGCCTGCCCTTCGGGCCGAACTCGCTCGATTTGCTGTGGTCGAATCTCGCGCTGCACTGGCATCCGCAGCCGGACCGCGTGTTCGCGGAATGGCGCCGTGTGTTGCGGGTCGACGGACTTCTGATGTTCTCGTGTTTCGGTCCCGACACCTTCACCGAACTGCGCAGCGCCTTTGCCGCCATGGACGAAACGCCGCATACCTTGCCTTTCGTCGACATGCACGATTTCGGCGACCAGCTGGTGGAGGCGGGCTTTTCCACCCCGGTCATGGACATGGAGCGCATCACGGTCACCTACGACACGGCCTCGGCCTTATTGGCCGACGTGCGCGCCCTCGGCGGCAACCCGCTGGCCACGCGCCGCCGTGGCCTGATCGGGCGCGCCGCCTGGCAGCGCATGCTCGATGCCTTCGAGGCCCAGCGCCGCCCCGACGGCAAGCTCGGGCTCACGTTCGAGGTCATCTACGGCCATGCCTTCCGGCCGGCCCCGAAGACCACCGCCGCAGGGGAGGCGATCGTGCGTTTCCAGCCGCGCAAGCCTTAATAACTCGCGGCAACAACGCCGCCCGATTTTCCTTGAATAAAAATTACTGGTTTGATTATAATCAGTGGCTATTTTTGTCGTCTGGACGAGGAAAACGCTGAAAAAAGCAGCAGTCCGGCGCAAAAAGAGAATGAATTGCAGCATCAGCAGAGCCGCGGGCGCCGCCCGCGAGTAGGTTCCCACCGTATCCGCAGCGCAATTTCGCGGACTGGTATGAACCGTTCTGTGAAACATGTTTCGGAGCGGCGGCAGTTCGTTCATGGAATTGTCGACCGTTAAAAATATTCTATTTTGGGTGGTTGGGGACAACATGACATACGCAACGCGACTTGGGGCCATGCTGTTCGGCCTCGCAGCAACGGCCGGCATCCCAGCATGGGCTGCAGAACCGGAAATCACCGGCCGGCCGGTGGAACACCAGTTGAACATGCAGACCCCGGTGAACGCCGTCGGCGCCGACATCTACGACCTGCACAACTGGATGATGATCGTCTGCATCGTGATCTTCGTTGGCGTGTTCGGCGTCATGTTCTATTCGGTGTTCAAGCACCGCAAGTCGCTCGGCCACAAGCCCGCCACCTTCCACGAATCCACCGCCGTCGAGATCGCGTGGACCATCGTTCCCTTCCTGATCGTCATCGGCATGGCCCTGCCGGCCACCAAGACCGTCATCGCATTGAAGGACACGTCGAACGCCGACATCACCATCAAGGCCACCGGCATGCAGTGGAAGTGGGGCTATGACTACCTGAACGGCGAAGGCGAGGGCATTTCCTTCCTGTCGAACCTGTCCACCCCGCGCGCCCAGATCGGCCTGCCGGGCGAGGAAGCGACCGAGAACAAGGGCGAAAACTACCTGATGGAAGTGGACAACGAGATGGTTGTTCCGGTCGGCAAGAAGATCCGCATGGTGTTCACCGCCAATGACGTGATCCACGCCTGGACCATCCCGGCCTTCGCCATCAAGCAGGACGCGATCCCCGGCTTCGTGCGCGACGGCTGGTTCACGGCCGACAAGATCGGCGTCTACCGCGGCAACTGCGTCGAGCTGTGCGGCAAGGACCACGCCTTCATGCCGATCGTCGTGCGCGTGGTGTCCGCCGAGGACTACACCGCCTGGGTCGCCGGCGAGAAGAAGAAAATGGCCGCCCTGGCCGACGACCCGAACAAGGTCTGGACCATCGATGAACTGAAGACCCGCGGCGAACAGGTCTACAACGCCAACTGCGTGGCCTGCCACCAGGCCAACGGCAAGGGCGTGCCGAACGCCTTCGCCTCGCTGGACGGCTCGCAGGTGGTGCTGGGCGCCAAGGCCCACAACGTCGAGGTGCTGCTCAACGGCCAGGACACCCCGGCCTACCCGGCTGCGATGCCGGCCTGGAAGCAGCTCTCGGACACCGAGATCGCCGCCGTGATTACCTACACCCGCAATACCTGGTCGAACAAGGCTGCGGAAAACATCGTTCAACCGGCCGAAGTGCTGGCTGCACGCAGCAAGTGATTCAGCTCTAGCTTCAGGGAAATCGACATGACTACCAGCACTATCGATCACGCACACGATCACGGCCACGACCACGCGCACGACCATCCGCACGGCTTCCGCCGCTGGCTGTTCGCCACCAACCACAAGGACATCGGCACCCTGTACCTGTGGTTCTCCTTCATCATGCTGCTCTCGGGCGGCGTGCTGGCACTGATGATCCGCACCGAGCTGTACCAGCCGGGCCTGCAGTTCTTCCGTCCGGAGTTCTTCAACCAGCTGACCACCATGCACGGCCTGGTGATGGTGTTCGGCGCGATCATGCCGGCCTTCGTGGGCTTCGCCAACTGGATGATCCCGCTGCAGGTGGGCGCGTCCGACATGGCCTTCGCGCGCATGAACAACTTCTCGTTCTGGCTGCTGCCGCCGGCGGCGATCCTGCTCGCGGGTTCGTTCTTCTCGCCGGGCGGCGCCACCGCCGCCGGCTGGACCCTCTACGCACCGCTGTCGACCCAGATGGGCCCGGGCATGGACATGGCGATCTTCGCGATGCACATCATGGGCGCCTCGTCGATCATGGGTTCGATCAACATCATCGTCACCATCCTGAACATGCGCGCGCCCGGCATGACCCTGATGAAGATGCCGATGTTCTGCTGGACCTGGCTGATCACCGCCTTCCTGCTGATCGCCGTGATGCCGGTGCTGGCAGGCGCGATCACCATGACCCTGACCGACCGCCACTTCGGCACCTCGTTCTTCAACGCGGCCGGCGGCGGTGACCCGGTGATGTACCAGCACATCTTCTGGTTCTTCGGCCACCCCGAGGTCTACATCATGATCCTGCCGGCCTTCGGCATCGTCTCGCAGATCATCCCGGCCTTTGCCCGCAAGCCGCTGTTCGGCTACGCCTCGATGGTGTACGCGACCGCGTCGATCGCGATCCTGTCCTTCATCGTCTGGGCCCACCACATGTTCACCACCGGCATGCCGGTGACCTCGCAGCTGTTCTTCATGTACGCCACCATGCTCATCTCCGTGCCGACCGGCGTGAAGGTGTTCAACTGGGTCGCCACCATGTGGAAGGGCTCGATGACCTTCGAGACCCCGATGCTGTTCGCGGTCGGCTTCATCTTCGTATTCACCATGGGCGGCTTCACCGGCCTGATCCTGGCGGTGACCCCGATCGACATCATCGTCCACGACACCTATTACGTGGTGGCGCACTTCCACTACGTGCTGGTGGCGGGTTCGCTGTTCGCGCTGTTCGCCGGCTTCTACTACTGGGCGCCGAAGTGGACCGGCCACATGTATCCGGAAGGCCGCGGCAAGATGCACTTCTGGCTGTCGCTGATCACCTTTAACGTGACCTTCTTCCCGATGCACTTCCTGGGCCTGGCCGGCATGCCGCGCCGCTATGCGGACTACGCCACCCAGTTCACCGACTTCAACATGATCGTGTCGATCGGCGCCTTCGGCTTCGGTCTGTCGCAGGCCTACTTCCTGTTCGCCGTCGTGCTGCCGACCATCCGCGGCGGCAAGAAGGCGGAAGCCAAGCCATGGGAAGGCGCGGAAGGCCTGGAGTGGACCGTGCCGAGCCCGGCGCCGTTCCACACCTTCGAAACCCCGCCGCTGGTGAAGTAATCATGGCCACGCAAGAGCAAAAGAAGAGCAACCTGAAGACCGCCCTGGTGCTGGGCGGGATCGCGCTGTTCTTCTTCGCGAGCGTCTTCGCGAAATTCACGCTGCTGGGCTGAGATGAACCCGCTGAGCAGCCGCGTCAGCCAAATTCGGCGCCTGAACCGCTCCACCCTGGGAAAACTGGTGGTGGTGGCGGTGATGATGTTCGGTTTCGGTTACGCGCTGGTGCCGATGTACCGCCAGATCTGCGAAGTACTCGGCATTAACGTGCTGACGCAGAAGGGCGAGTTCGTCGAGGCGCCCGTCAATACCCAGGTCGACAAGACGCGCACCATCGTCGTCGAGCTGGACGGCAATGCGCAGGGGCCGTGGCGCTTCCGCCCGACCCAGCGCAGCATCGAAGTGCATCCGGGCGAGCTGGCCACCGTCACCTATGAGGTGGTCAATACGCAGGGCAGGGCGGTCAAGGCGCAGGCGATCCCGAGCTATGCGCCCCATAGCGTCACGCCGCACTTCAAGAAAGTCGAATGCTTCTGCTTCCAGGAGCAGACGCTGCAGGCCAACGAAGCGCGCCAGATGCCGGTGGTCTTCTTCATCGACCCGGCGCTCCCGCGCGACGTGAAGAACATCACGCTCTCGTACACCTTCTTCGAGATCGGCGGTGCGATCAGGACGGCGTCGGCGGCCGGCGCGGTGAAGTAAATGGAAGACAAGCCGCACGAGCGGAAGGCCAGCTTCCTGGCCACGATGAAGGCGGTGTTCTGGTCTTTCTTCGGCGTGCGCAAGCGTCGCGACTATGAACGGGACGCCGCCAACCTGAACCCCATCCACGTGATCATCGCGGGGCTGATCGGGGCGGCGATCTTCATCGGCCTGATCATGCTGGCAGTGCGGTTCGCGGTAGCGCAGTAACAGGTTTTAGCGACATAAGAATCACCCGAAAATTCTAAGAGTCAGATGAGGAGATGAAAATGAGTTCGCCACACACCGTGCCCTATTATTTCGTGCCGGGCCCGTCCCGCTGGCCGATGTTCGCCGGCATTTCACTGCTGGTGACCATGATCGGCGCCTCCGGCTGGGTCAACAGCGCCCCCTGGGGCCCGGCAGTGTGCCTGGCCGGCATTGCCTCCACGCTGGTGGTGCTGTACTTCTGGTTCGGCGACGCTATCCAGGAATCCGAGTCGGGCATGTACAACAAGCGCATCGACACGTCCTACCGCTGGTCGATGAGCTGGTTTATCTTCTCGGAAGTCATGTTCTTCGGCGCCTTCTTCGGCGCGCTGTTCTACGCCCGTGCGGTCACCATGCCCTGGCTGTCCGATCTCGACCACAAGTTCATCTGGCCGGACTATGCGCCGACCTGGGGCAACACCGGTCCGGCAGGCGTGGTCGACCAGTTCCAGACCATGGGCCCGTTCCCGATCCCGACCATCAACACCGCGCTGCTGCTGCTGTCGGGCGTGACCCTGACCATCTCGCACCACGCGCTGCGCGCCGGCCACCGTTCCAAGACCGCGTTCTGGCTGTTCGCCACCATCCTGCTGGGCGCGATCTTCATGGGCTTCCAGGTGTACGAGTACATGCACGCCTATTCGGAACTGAACCTGAAGCTGACCTCGGGCATCTACGGCTCGACCTTCTTCATGCTGACCGGCTTCCACGGCTTCCACGTGACCATGGGCGCGATCATGCTGTCGGTGATCCTGTACCGTGTGCTCAAGGGCCACTTCACGGCGGACAACCACTTCGGCTTCGAAGGCGCGGCCTGGTACTGGCACTTCGTCGACGTCGTGTGGCTGGGGCTGTACGTCGTGGTGTACTGGCTGTAAGCTGAGCGTCGAAGTAACACGTAGCGTGGGCGGCTTTGCCGCCCACGCTACTTTTATCCAGTGGATGCTCAGGTCAGCGAATACCGGTCGGGGCAATCCACCCCATCTTGTAGGCGCCGAGCAGGCAGAGGAAGAGCGTGATGGACAGGCCGACCCGCATCGCCAGCGCATGCACCGTCCGGTTGCTCTGCCCTTTGTCGCGCATCAGGAAGAAAAGGGCCGACGCGAGGCTGGCAAGGATTAGGATGAAGGCAATCGCAACGAACAGTTTCATGGTCGGCCTGATCAAGGTTGAGGCATCATTGTAATGCGCTTCCCCTTCCATTTTCGTCTCATTCCCTTCATCGCCACGTTTCTCATCGCCTTGCTGGGTATTGCCTTGGGTAACTGGCAGCAGGGCAGGGCTGCGCAGAAGCTGGCCGTGCAGGAGAAGCTTGCCGCCCGTGCCAGCCAGGCTCCGGTGGCGCTGCGCGTCGCCATCGCCAGCGCCACCCCACCCCTCGCCGACCCGCTCGAATACCGCCGCGTGCGCGTTACCGGGGAGTTCGTCGCCGGCTGGCCCTTGTTTCTCGCCAACCGTCCAATGGCCGGACGGCCTGGCTACTACCTCGTGATGCCGTTTAAAATCGCGGACTCGACCATGCATGTGCTGGTGATGCGCGGCTGGTTGCCGCGCGAAGCGGAATACGGCAAGCTGCCGGCTTTCGACACGCCCACGGGCACCGTCACCATCGAGGGCGTCGTCGTGGGCTCCGCCGGGCAGGTCATGAACCTGGGCGAGGCCACGCCACTGGCTCCGGGAGCCATCGTCCAGAACATCGACCCGGCTTTGGCGGCCGGCCCCACCGGCATGCTGTTGCATACCTTCTTCGTGCAGCAGACCGGGCCGGACCAGCCGGGCGACGCCCTGTTGCGCGTCTGGCCCTCGCCCTCGAGCGGCATCGACAAGCACCGCGGCTACGCCTTCCAGTGGTATGCGCTGGCGGCCATGGCCGTCCTCTTCTTTGTGATAACAGGATTCCGCAGTGGATCAAGACAACGTGATGCAAGAAAACCTGAAGCAGAAACAAGTGATGCAGGTAAGTGAGTCCCCCAAGGCGAGCGAGCAGAAGCGCAACCGCGGGCGCTGGAAACTGTTCGCCGTGCTGCTGGTCTGCGCGGCGCCGATGATCCTGTCCTACCTGACCTATTACGTCATCAAGCCGACCGGCCGCACCAACTACGGCACCCTGATCGACCCGCGCGAGCGCCCGATCCCGGCCATGGCCAGCACCACGCTCGACGGCCGTCCGGAAACGCTGGAACAGTACAAGGGCAAATGGATCATGCTGAAGGTCGGCGGCGGCGAATGCGCGGAAGCCTGCCAGAAGCAGCTGTTCGCGATGCGCCAATGGCGCCTGATGCAGGGCAAGAACATGAACCGCGTCGAACGCGTCTGGCTCGTCCTTGATGCCCAGCCGCTCGACACGATGACGATTCGCCAGTACGACGGCATGCACCTGCTGCGCGCGCCGAAAGAAGTGGTGTCGCAATGGCTGCCGGCCGAGAAGGGGACGCAGCCAGCCGACCACATCTACCTGATCGACCCGCTCGGCAACCTGATGATGCGCTTCCCGGCCGACCCGGATCCGCGCAAGGTGTACAAGGACATCGCCAAGCTGCTCAAGGCGTCGGCAGTCGGCTGACGCTCAATTCAAGGCCGCATCGGCCAGACATCTACAACATGCAAGCTTCATCTCTGTTACAACTGGCCCTGATGGGCCTGCTGGTGGCCCTCCTGCCGCTGTCGATGGTATGGATGTCCTCAGACGCCAACAAGTTCCGCAAGCTGGTCTGGGTCGCCGTATTCCTGACCTTCGACCTGATCGTGTTCGGCGCCTTCACGCGCCTGACCGACTCCGGCCTCGGCTGCCCGGACTGGCCGGGCTGCTACGGCATGGCCAACCCCTTCCTCGCGCACGAACAGATCGCGGCGGCCGAGGCGGCGATGCCGACCGGGCCGGTCACCGTGGCCAAGGCCTGGATCGAGATGATCCACCGTTACCTGGCGATGGGCATCGGTGTGATCATCATGGCCCTGCTCATCACCGCCACCGTGCAATGGCGCAAGACCAGGGTACAGGCCTTCAAACCGGGCATCCCGCTGGCGCTGTTCGTGTTCGTCTGCATCCAGGGTGCCTTCGGGGCCTGGACCGTCACCCTCAAGCTGCAGCCGGCGATCGTGACGATCCACCTGCTGCTCGGCATGGGACTGCTGGCGCTGCTGGCCTGGCTCGGCGGGCGCGAGGACTTCCTGATGCATCCTCCCGGCCCGGCAGGCGAGGGTGCCGCACTGCGCGGCATCCGCACGCTGGCCATCCTGGCAGCCGTGGTCGTGACGCTGCAGATCGCGCTGGGCGGCTGGGTGAGCACCAACTACGCCACCCTGGCCTGCGATGAATTCCCGCTGTGCGACGGCCGGGTGGTGCCGGAGATGGACTTCGAGCACGGCTTCCACCTGTGGCGCGAACTGGGCAAGACCGCGGCCGGCCACTACCTGCCGTTCCCGGCGCTGGTGGCGATCCACTGGGTGCACCGCAACTTCGCCATCGTTGTCGTCGCCGTGCTCGGCCTGCTGGCATGGCGCGCATGGCGCCATCCTTACCTGGCGAAGCACGCGCGCCGGCTGGCCCTCCTGCTGTTTGTACAGCTGCTGACTGGCATCGCCACCATCTACCTCGACTTCCCGCTTGCCATTGCCGTAATGCATAACGCGGGGGCGGCCCTGATGGTCCTGCTGGTGACCATGTTAAACTACCGGGTGAAGCAGCAACTTGAAGTGAACCGCGCAGCATGAATTGATGACGACCCAGACAGCCCTCCACAAACCCCCGAGCCGCGTTGCCCAGTACTGGGCCCTGACCAAACCACGGGTTACGCAGCTGGCCGTGTTCTGCGCGGTGATCGGGATGTTCCTTGCCACCGACGGTTTCCCGGGCTGGCAAGTGCTGGTCGCCGGCACCGCCGGCATCTGGCTGCTGGCTGGCGCCGCCTTCGCGGTGAACTGCCTGGTGGAGGCCGAGATCGACGCGCGCATGGCGCGCACGGCGCGCCGCGCCACCGCGATGGGCGAGCTCACCAGCACCCAGACGATCATCTTCTCGGCGGTCATCGGCGGCCTCGGCATGTATGTCCTGTACGCCTTCGTCAATCCGCTCACCATGTGGCTGACCTTCGTCACCTTCGTCGGTTACGCCTTCATCTACACCATGCTGCTCAAGCCGGCCACGCCGCAGAACATCGTCATCGGCGGCCTGTCGGGCGCCATGCCGCCGGCCCTGGGCTGGGCGGCGGTTGCCAACGACGTGCCGATGGAAGCCTGGCTGCTGGTGCTCATCATCTTCGTCTGGACCCCGCCGCACTTCTGGGTGCTGGCCATGTACCGCCGCGAGGACTACGCCCGCTCCGGCCTGCCGATGCTGCCGATCACCCACGGCATGCAATACACCGGCCTGCAGGTGTGGCTCTACACCATCGCACTGGCTGCGACCACCTTGCTGCCTTTCGCCGTCGGCATGAGCGGCCTGATCTACCTGGCGGCGGCCGTCGTGCTCAATGGGATGTTCCTGCACCACTCGTGGCGCGTGCACAAGCACTACAGCGACATGGCCGCCCGCAATGCCTTCACCTGGTCGATCATCTACCTGTCGCTGCTGTTTGCCGCACTGCTGGTCGACCATTACTTCAAGTTCTGAGCCATGAAAAAACTGCTGACTGCGCTGATGCTGACCGCGGCGGTGCTGGCCGCCGGCTGTGACAAGCTCTCGACCAAAACGCCGGCCTTCAACAACACCGACGTGACCGGTCTCGATTACGCCAAGGGCTTCTCGCTGACCGACCATACCGGCAAGCCGCGCACGCTGCAGGACTTCAAGGGCAAGCTGGTGGTACTGTTCTTCGGCTATACCCAGTGCCCGGACGTGTGCCCCACCACGATGGCCGAGATGGCCGCCGTGCTGAAGGAACTCGGCCCGTCGGCCAAGGACGTGCAGGTGCTGTTCGTCACCCTCGACCCGGAGCGCGATACCCGGGAACTGCTGGCCGCCTACGTGCCGGCCTTCCACCCGAGCTTTATCGGCCTGTACGGCGACAAGGAAGCCACCGCGCGCACGGCCAAGGAATTCAAGGTGTTCTACGCCAAGACGCCATCCGGCGACGACCCGAAGAACTACACCGTCGACCATACGGCCGGCAGCTACGTGTTCGACCGTGAAGGCAAGCTGCGCCTGTTCGTACGCCACAATGCCGGGCCGGGACCGATCGCGGCCGACCTGCGCCAGTTGCTCTAAGCTTCTCTTCATCGCTGTGCTGTTATGATGGTGTAAAGACCACTCGACAGGGACGGCATGGAACAACGCCAAGGCAGGAACTACACCCGCATCGCCATTGTCGTCCTGCTGACGCTGGGATGTCTCTACGTCCTCAGGCCTTTCCTGGCCGCGATCCTGTTCGCGGCCTGCGTCGTGATTTCCTCCTGGCCGCTCTACCTGCGCCTGCAGCACGCCATGCGCGGTCACCGCACCCTGGCGGCGCTGACCATGACCCTGTCGCTCACGCTGCTCGTCATCATCCCGCTGGCCATGGTCGCCTACAATCTGGTCGACGACGTCGCCAGGGGCTTCACCGAACTGCGCACCGCCATCGAGCACCGCGAGCTGATGCCGCCGGCCTGGGTGCGCGAGCTGCCGCTGGTGGGCGAAACGATCGATACCTACCTGCGCCAGCTGGTGGCCAGCCGCGAGCAGATGATCGCGCTGGCCCAGCGCATGCTCGAGCCGGCGCGGCGCTACCTGATCGCGGGCGGCCTGATGCTCGGCACCGGCGTCGTCCAGCTCAGCCTGGCTGCCTTCGTCAGCTTCTTCTTTTACCGCGACGGCAAGGCCCTGCTCGACGTGGTCGCGGTGACGATGCGCCGGGTGATGGGCGAGGGCGCCGAATCGGTCTCGAACACGGTGAGCCAGACGGTGCGCGGCGTCATGTACGGCCTGCTCGGCACCGCGCTGGCGCAGGCCCTGGTGGCGGCGATCGGCTTCACCATCGCGGGCGTGCCGGCGGTGCCGCTGCTGTCGGTGCTGATCTTCATCTCGTCCCTGATCCCGGTCGGCCCGCCCATCATCTGGGGCGGCGCGGCCTTCTGGCTGTTCCTGCAGCACGAGAGCGGCTGGGCGATCTTCATGGTGATCTGGGGCACGTTCCTGATCAGCGGCGTCGACAACATCGTGCGCCCGATGCTGATCAGCCGCGGCAGCAGCCTGCCTTTCCTGCTGACCCTGCTGGGCGTGCTGGGCGGCGTGATCGCCTTCGGCTTCGTCGGCATGTTCATCGGACCGACCTTGCTGGCGGTCGGTTATTCCCTGATGACCGAATGGACGGGCACGCCGGATCGTGTCGTTCGCCAGGACCAGGTTTCATAAGGCGCTGAAAAGGGCGCTACCCGAAGGCAGCGCCAGTAGTTGCCGGGCGGCGCCGCAGCGCTGTTCGTATGGGGGGCGAATCGGTTGCCAACGGAGCACATCATTTAAAGACTTGCTTACATAACTCGCTCTGCGTATATAATCCATATACGAAACGTATATGGAGAATATGGTGGGCATCGTAAACATCGACGACGAGGTACATGACCAGATCCGCAAGGCGAGCAGCGTGTCCTGCCGCTCGATCAACGCCCAGGCGGCGTATTGGATCAAGATCGGCATGCTGTGCGAAATGAACCCGACGCTGAGTTTCAACGAGATCGTCGCGCGCGAGTTCAAGGCCGCAGGCGTCGCGCCCGATGCGGTCAGGGCGGCGGGTGGCGTGCCCGCGGCGGTAAAGGTATCGGCCGCATGATCAAGCGGCCGGAGGAAATCGCGCTGATGGCCGAATCGGGCAAGCTGCTGGCCGGCGTGTTCGCCCACCTGGACAGCCTGAGCCTGATCGGCATGTCGACCATGCAGGTCAACGACCTGGTCGACCGCTTCATCGTCGACGCGCTCGGGGCGCGCCCGGCCAGCAAGGGGCAGTACGGCTATGCCTACGCGCTGAACGCGTCCCGCAACAGCGTGGTCTGCCACGGCGTGCCGTCCGAGGCCGAGATCCTGCAGGACGGCGACATCGTCAATCTCGACATCACGCTCGAAAAGAACGGCTACATCGCCGACTCCAGCAAGACCTATCTCGTCGGTACGGTCGCTGCCCCCGCCAGGCGGCTGGTGCAGGCGACCTACGAAGCGATGTGGAAGGGGATCAGGGCCGTGCGTCCGGGCGCCCGCCTGGGCGACGTCGGCCATGCGATCGAGCGCCATGCGCGCAAGCACGGCTATTCGGTGGTCCAGGAATACTGCGGGCACGGGATCGGACGCGAGATGCACGAGCCGCCCCAGGTGCTGCACTGGGGCCGGCCGCGGACCGGGCTGGTGCTGCGGGAAGGGATGACCTTCACCATCGAGCCGATGCTCAACCAGGGGCGCAATGCCGTGCGCACCGAAGACGATGGCTGGACGGTCGTTACCTGCGACGGCCAGCTGTCGGCGCAGTTCGAGCACACCGTCGCCGTCACGCGGCAGGGCGTGCGGGTGCTAACCCTGCGTCCCGGCGAGAAGGCGCCGGACTAAGCGTCCAGGGCCGGGCGCCCCATGGCAGCAGCGCCTTAGCGGTCAGGGCCTGGGCCCGCCAGGGCGCTGCGCAGCCGTTCGAAGTCGATCGGCTTGGTGAGATGGTGGTCGAAGCCGGCATCGAGGGCGCGCTGGCGGTCCTTTTCCTGGCCCCAACCGGTGGCGGCGATCAGGCGCATGTTCTGGCCGGCGACCGTCGCGCGCAGGCGGCGCGCCAGCTCGTAGCCGTTCAGGTCGGGCAGGCCGATGTCGAGCAGGGCGACTTCCGGCGCGAACTCCTGGGCCATCGCCAGCGCGGCGCTGGCGCTGTGCGCCGCACGTACTTCGCAGCCGAACAGTTCCAGCGCCATCAGCAGCATCTCGGCGGCGTCAGCGTTGTCGTCCACCACCAGGATGCGGGCCGGCGCGGGCGCGGGCGCGGGCGTCGGCTCGGGCGCCACGACGGCCCGGGCCAGCGGCAGGCGCACCGTGAAGCAGCTGCCCATGCCTTCGCCTTCGCTGTCGGCGGCGATGCTCCCGCCATGCAGTTCCACGATGCCGCGCACTAGCGACAGCCCGATCCCGAGGCCGCCGCGCGAGCGCTCCAGCGCCGGCTCCAGCTGCGAGAACATGTCGAATACCGTCGCCAGCGCATGCCGGGGCAGGCCGATGCCGTTGTCGCGCACCGCCAGCTGCGCCGTGCCGTCGTCGACCGTCAACGAGAGCGCGATGCGCCCGCCGTCCGGCGTGTACTTGGCCGCGTTGGTGAGCAGGTTGACGACCACCTGGTTGATGCGCGTGGGGTCGGCGTCGACCGTGACCGCATGCGGCGGCAGCGTCACCTCGAGACGGTGGCGCGCCTGCTCCATCAGGCCCGTGGTGTCGCACACGGCGGCGCGCGCCAGCGCGGCCAGGTCCACGGTCTCGCGCCGCAGCTCCATCTTGTCCTGGGTGATGCGCGAGACTTCCATCAGGTCGTCGACCAGGTGGGTCAGGTGGTGCAGCTGGCGGTCGAACACCGACAGCAGGCGCGCGTTGGGGCCTTCGGCCAGTCCGGTATGCCGCATCACCTCGAGCGCGCTGCGCAGCGGCGCCAGCGGATTGCGCAGCTCGTGCGACAGCGTGGCCAGGAACTCGTCCTTGCGCCGGTCGGCCGCCGACAGCGCGGCGTTCACGGCCTGCAGCTGCAGTTCGGCGCCGCGGCGCGCTTCGAGCGCTTCCTCGGCGGCCTTGCGCGCGTTGCGCAGTTCGCGTTCATAGGACTGGCGCTCGGTGGCCATGAACAGGGCCCACTGGTCGAAGCTCTTGTCGCCGTCATGGCGGCGCACGATGTTGACCAGCATCGGCAGGCGCGTGCCGTCGCGGTGGCGCAGGTCGATCTGCAGTTCCGCCACCGAGCCGCGCACCTGCAGCACCGGCACACAGTGAGTGTGATGGAACAGGCGTGCGCCGACGGTCATCAGGTCCTGGATGCGCACGATACCGGCCAGTTCGGGCAGCACGAAGCCGAGCCAGCTGCAGGCAGTGGCGTTGGCGCGCAGCAGCAGGCCGTCGGCATCGGCCAGCAGCAGGCCGCAGGGGGCGTCGTCGTACAGCGTATCGGCGTTGCTCAGGGCGCCGGCCATGGTTCAGTCCAGGGTCGCGGCCAGGAACGCGTCGATCGCGCGCGAGCTGGCGGTGGGGGCGCTCATGTGCGGGCAGTGCCCGATGTTGTCGATCACATGGAGTTCGGAGCGGGGCAGGTGGCGCACCAGGTAGTCGCCGGCGCTGCGCGGGGCGATCAGGTCGTCGCTGCACTGCAGGATCAGGGCCGGCGTGGTCGACTGCGGCAGGTCGGCGCGGTGGTCGGACAGGAAGGTGACGCGCGCGAAATGCTTGGCGATGTCGGGATCGTTGCGGCAGAAGCTGTCGGTGAGCTCGTCGCGCAGGGTGGGGCGCCCGGGCGCGCCCATGATGGCGGGCGCCAGGCTGCTCGACCAGCCGAGGTAGTTCGCTTCCATCGTCTCGAGCAGTTCGTCGATGTCGCCGCGCTCGAAGCCGCCGACGTAGCCGGGGTGATTGCTCAGGTCATTGATATAGCAGGCCGAAGGCGCCACCATCACCTGCGCCACGAAGCGCTCGGGCGCCTTGATGGTGGCGAGCATGCCGATCATCGCGCTCACCGAGTGGCCCACGAAGATCACCGGGCCGGTCGCGTAGGCGTCGATGATCTCCAGCAGGTCGTCGGCGTAACCGTGCAGGCTGGCGTAGCGCCCGCGGTCGTAGGCGCTCAGGTCGGAGCGCCCGCTGCCGACCAGGTCGTGGGTCAGGACGCGGAAGCGGTCCTCGAAGGCGGGCGCCAGGAAGCGCCACATGGTCTGGTCGCAGCCGAAGCCATGGGAAAACACCATGGTGGCCCCGCCCCGGCCCGAGATGCGCACGTTGTTGCGGACTTGCAGGGACATCATCGCTCCTCGTGGTTGCTACCGCCGGGGAATCCCGTCAATCACCAGTATGCGTCAAAAATATTGCAGGCGCAACAACTTATTAATGGTCAAACCGATGTAAAAATGGAAACCTTTTCAATCGTGATCATCGTCGCCATCCCCCCGTTCACCCTTCGGATAGACCTTCACCAGCAGGATGCGCGGCCCGTTCATCTTCTTGACCACCACGTCGAAATGCGGGAAGCCGATGCGCTGGCCCTGCTTGGGGATGTCGCCCAGCTTGGCCATCAGCAGGCCGCCGACCGATTCGACGTCGTCCAGGCCCATTTCTTCGTTGTCGATGTCGATCCCGAGCAGGCGTTCGAGCGAGAAGATCGGCAGGCTGGCCTTGCCGATATAGGTGCCGTCGGGCTGGGACATCCAGTCGTTCTCGTTCATCCGGAACTCGTCGCGGATCTCGCCCACCATCGCGCCCAGCAGGTTGTCGAGGGTGATGAAGCCGACCGGGCGCTTGCCCTTTTCGCCGATCAGGGCGAAGTGCGGCGCGCCGCTGCGGAAGCGCCGGAAGATGTCCTGCGCCGGGGTGCGCGCCGAGATCGTCTCGACGGGACGCAGGTGCTGGGTCAGGTCGGTGATGGCGCGGCCGGCCTGCTGGGCGAAGAACAGGTCCTTCAGGTGGATCACGCCCAGCACTTCCTCGCCTTCTTCATCGAAGTAGGGGTAGCGCGAGAAACGGTTGCGGCGCACCGTCTCCATGTTTTCCTCGAGCGTGCGGCTGGCGTACAGGGCGCTGACCTCGTTGATCGGCCGCATCAGGTCGGACACGGCGAGCTGGCTGAAATCGAGCGACTGCGCCAGGATGTTGCGCTCGGCGGTGGTGAATTTCTCGCCCGGCGTGCTGGTGCGCAGGATCATCTTCAGCTCGTCGGTGGAATAGTGGGTCTCGTGGCCGCCGCTGCCTGCCAGGCCGGCGATGCGCAGCACCATGTTGGCGCTGGCGTTGAGCAGGGCGATCGCCGGGTACATCGCCCAGTAGAAGGCGTACAGCGGGATCGCGCACCACAGCGCCACGTCTTCGGGCAGGCGGATCGCGAGCGTCTTCGGCGCCAGTTCGCCCACCACGATGTGCAGGAAGGAGATGACCGAGAACGCGACCACGAAGGAGACGCCGTGGATCAGTTCGGGCGAGGTGACGCCCAGCGCCGCGAACAGCGGTTCGAGCAGGCTCGCGAAGGCCGGCTCGCCGACCCAGCCGAGGCCAAGCGAAGCCAGGGTGATGCCGAGCTGGCAGGCGGAGAGGTAGGCGTCGAGCTTGTTGTGGACCTTGCCGAGGATGCGGCCACGCAGGCCGGTGGTCTTGGCGATGGCGTGGACGCGGGTCTTGCGCAACGTGACGATGCTGAATTCAGCCGCCACGTAGAAGCCGTTCAGCGCCACCAGGAACAGGGCGAGAACGACGAATAAAAGGTTTTCCATTGAGAGTAAGTAGTTAAAAAAAGGCAATAGCCGACACCATTGTACCGTTACCTACCCGAGAGGATCCCCTTGTCCACTGCCGACAGGATGGCTTCCACGGCCGGGTGCTTGATCTTGCGTTCGTTCGAGACGGCATAGAAATGCTCGCGCACCTGGGGTACGCGTCCGACCAGCAGCGCATTGAACTGCTCCTCGATGTCATGGGCCAGCGCGGCCGGGGCGAAGAACAGGCCCAGGCCACGCCGGGCGAAGGTGGTGAGCAGGGCGTTGTCCTCGAACTCGCCGACCACGTCCGGACGCACCCCGCTCAGTTCGAACCATTCGTCGATCTTGCCGCGCAAGGCATTATTGCGGGTCGGCAGCAAGAAGGGCGCGCCGTTCAGCGAGCGCGGGAAATCGCCGCCCCAGTCCTTGAACAATGCCGGGGCGCCGGCCACGATGGTTTCGCTGTCGCTCAGCAGGTGGCTGAACACGCGCAGCGTCGTGCCGGAACGCACCGCGCGGTCGGTCAGCACCACGTCGAGCTTGTGCAGGGCGAGGTCGGCCAGCAGCTCGTCGAATTCGCCTTCGTAGCACACCAGGCGCACCGGGCGCGGCAGCCGGGTGGCGATCTCCAGCAGCCGGTAGGCGGTCAGCTTGGGCAGCGAATCGGATATGCCGACCGTCAGGCGGGTGCGCGAGCTGTCGGCCTCGGCCAGCGCTTCCTGCATCTGTTCGCCCAGCAGGAAAATTTGATCGGCGTAGGATAGCGCGAGCCGTCCGGCCTCGGTCAGGGTCAGGCGCCGGCCCTGCTGGGTGAACAGGGCCTTGCCCATGGACAGCTCGAGCTGCGCCAGCTGGGTGCTGACGGTCTGGATGGCCAGGCCCAGGCGCTCGGCGGCGCGCGTGATGCTGCCTTCCTTGGCGACGACCCAAAAATAATACAAATGGCGATAATTCGGGGGGCTGTGGTTCATCTCTTCTGTTTTTGCGAAGTAATTCTTCGATTATCTTCGCTTTTTCAATAGAGCACCAGCCCCCATACTGCGTCTGTCGATTGAACAAAACCACAACTCAACGCATTATTAACGACACAACTCAACAACAAGGGGAAACATCAACATGAAGCACTTTACCTGGTCATTCGTCGTGACCGCCATCTGCCTGGCGCTGGCCGGCTGGTGGGGATACGATCATGCCGGCATCTCCGGCGCGGTGACGGCAGTCGGCGTGGCGGCCATCCTGTCCGTGATGGAAGTCTCGCTGTCCTTCGACAACGCCGTGGTGAACGCCTCGGTGCTGAAGGGCTGGAATGAATTCTGGCTGAAGCTGTTCCTGGGCCTGGGCATGATCATCGCCGTGTTCGGCATGCGCCTGGTGTTCCCGCTGGTGATCGTCGCCGTCGCGGCCGACCTCGGCATCACCGAGGTGTGGAACCTGGCGCTGAGCGATCCGAAAGCCTTCTCGTCCCACCTGACCAACCACCACGCGGAAGTGGCGGCCTTCGGCGGCATGTTCCTGCTGCTGGTCTTCCTGAACTTCCTGCTGGATGACGAGAAGGAAATCCACTGGCTCGGCAACATCGAGCGCAAGCTCGGCTCGCTCGGCAAGGTGTCCTCGATCTCGGTGCTGGTGTCCCTGGGCGCGCTGCTGGTCGCGATGGGCTGGGTTGCGGAAGCGCAGAAGATGGTCGTGCTGATGGCGGGCCTGTGGGGCATCATCGTGTATATCGGTGTCGACATGATTTCGGGCCTGCTCGAAAAGAGCGAGTCGGATGAGAACAGCAACGTCGGCGACATGGTCAAAAAGGGCGGTATCGGCGGCTTCCTGTACCTTGAAGTGCTGGATGCATCGTTCAGCTTCGACGGCGTGATCGGCGCCTTCGCGATCACCAGCGACGTCGTGATCATCATGCTGGGCCTGGCGATCGGTGCGATGTTCGTGCGTTCGATGACGGTCTACCTGGTGCGCCAGGGTACGCTCGACGAATACGTCTACCTGGAGCACGGCGCGCACTACGCGATCGGTATCCTGGCCGTGATCATGCTGGTGAGCATCCACATGCACGTGCCCGAGCTGATCACCGGCGGCGTGGGCGTGGCCTTCATCCTGGCTTCGCTGTGGAGCTCGATCCAGCACAAGAAACAACACGCGGCATTGCCGGCGTAAGCGGCACGTAACGAATCGCACGGCGAGTGGCAGAACACCAGCTCGCTGTGCTTATACCCCGGTGTTCAAGCAGTAATTTTTAGGAGAGTCACAATCATGGCAATCAGTCTGCAAAAAGGCGGCAACGTCAACCTGTCGAAAGAAGCTCCTGGCCTGACCAATCTGAAGGTCGGCCTCGGTTGGGACACCCGCGCCACCGACGGCGCGGCGTTCGACCTCGACGGCGCGGTGTTCCTGCTGAATTCGTCGGGCAAGGTGCGTTCGGATAGCGACTTCATCTTCTACAACAACCTCAAGTCGGCCGACGGCTCGGTGGTCCACTCGGGCGACAACACCACCGGCGCAGGCGAGGGCGACGACGAAACCGTGTCGATCGACCTGTCCAAGGTGCCGGCCGACGTCGACAAGGTGGTGCTGGCCGTGACCATCCACGACGCCGAGACCCGCCGCCAGAACTTCGGCATGGTCGGCAAGGCCTTCATCCGCTGCATCAACGCCGCCAACAACAGCGAGATCGCCCGCTACGACCTGTCGGAAGACAGCTCCACCGAAGCGGCGATGATCTTCGGCGAGGTGTATCGTAACGGCGCCGACTGGAAGTTCCGCGCCATGGGCCAGGGCTTCAACGGCGGCCTCGGCCCCCTCGCCAAGAACTACGGCGTCAACGTTTAAACAGCCGAAAGGTAGTCACATGCCAGTATTTACCGTGACCGGGGACGTCGATCCCTTCCTGCACGTTTCGATGCGGCGCGGCGAAACCATCTATTGCGAATCGGATGCGATGGTGATGATGGAATCGACGCTCGACCTGAAGGGCAAGATGAAGGGGGGCCTCGGCAGCGCGCTGATGCGCACCTTCGCCAACGGCGAGTCCTTCTTCCAGCAGCACATCGAAGCGACCCGCGGCGATGGCGACTGCCTGCTGTCGCCAACCCTGCCGGGCGCGATGCAGACGGTCGACTGCGGTCCGAACCAGTACATCATCAGCGACGGCGCTTTTGTTGCCGCCACCTCCGGCGTGGACCTCAAGGTGCGGACCCAGAACATCGGCAACGCCCTGTTCGCGCAGAGCGGCGGCTTCTTCGTCACCGAGACGACCGGCAGCGGCCAGGTGGTGGTGTCGGGCTTCGGATCGATGTCGGTGCTGGACGTGGAACCGGGCAAGGATGCGATCATCGACAATGCGCACGTGGTGTGCTGGGACAGCACCCTGCGCTACGAGATCTCGATCACGACCGGCACCAGCGGCGGCTTCCTGGGCAACCTGATCAACAGCCAGACCAGCGGCGAGGGCATGGTATTACGCTTCTCGGGCAAAGGGAAGGTTTACGTATGTTCACGCAACCGGAATGCATTCAAAGCCTGGATGCAGCAGCCGGCGCGCTAAAGGAGAAAACACAATGTCAGTCAATCTGCAAAAAGGCCAGAAGATCTCGCTCGAAAAAGAAGGCGGCGGCGCTCTGTCGCGCGTCACCATGGGCCTGGGCTGGGACGTGGCCAAGTCGAAGGGCTTCTTCGGCTTCGGCGGCGGCCAGGGCCAGGCGGTCGACCTCGACGCCTCGGTCGTGATGTTCGATGAGTCGAACCGCCCGGTCGATACGGTCTGGTTCCGCCAGCTCAAGAGCAAGGACGGCAGCGTCGTCCATACCGGCGACAACCGCACCGGCGCCGGCGACGGCGACGACGAGCAGATCTCGGTCGACCTGTCGCGCGTGCCCGCCAGCGTGAAGTCGCTGGTGTTCACCGTGAACAGCTTCACCGGCCAGAATTTCTCGACCGTGGAAAACGCCTACTGCCGCCTGATCAACGCGGGCAACAACCAGGAAGTGGCGCGCTTCAACCTGTCGGTGCAGGGCTCGCACACGGCCCAGATCATGGCCAAGCTGTACCGCCACAACAACGAGTGGAAGATGCATGCGATCGGCGAAAACGGCTCGGGCCGTACCTTCGACGACCTGATGCCGCTGATCACGCCGCACCTGTGATCATCGCTTGATGTGGGAGAAGAGCCGGGCTTGCCCGGCTCTTTTCTTTACGCCAGCGGCAGCCAGACGGTAAAGGTGGCCCCCTTGCCCGGCCCGTCGCTGTGCGCATGCACTTCGCCGCCGTGCAGCGCGACCATGGTCCGCACCAGCGCCAGCCCGATGCCCAGGCCGCCCTGCGAGCGGTCGGGGGTGCGCTCGGCCTGGGTGAACAGGTCGAACACCTGGGGCAGCAGGCCGGCCTCGATGCCGATGCCGTTATCGCTCACGCACAGGCGCACGCGCGCGCCGTCGCGCGTGGCGCGCAAGGCGATCGCGCCGCGGCTCGGCGTGTACTTGGCGGCATTGTTGAGCAGGTTGGCGATGACCTGGACCAGGCGGGTGGCGTCGCCGTGGACCTGGGCCGCGGCCAGGTCCGGCGCAAGCTCGACTGCCAGCTCGTGCCCGCGCGAGGCGAGCAGGGGGCGCGATTGCTCCACCGCGCTGGCCAGGACCGGCTCGATGCCGACCAGTGTCCGGTCCAGCTTGATCAAGCCGCGCGTCACGCGCGACACGTCGAGCAGGTCGTTCACCAGCGAGGTCATGTGCCGCACCTGGCGGCCGATCACCTCGCTTGACGCGCGGATGCGCTCGGGGCTGGTGGCGATCTTCAGGAGATCGGCCGCGGAAGCGATCGGCGCGAGCGGGTTGCGCAATTCGTGCGCGAGCATGGCCAGGAACTCGTCCTTGCGGCGGTCCTGTTCGCGCAGCGAGCCGTACAGCCGGGCGTTCTCGAAGCCGTTGGCCGCGATCGAGGCCAGCTGCACCAGGATCGCTTCGTCCTGCTCGGTGAAGTCGCCTTCGACCTTGTCCGAGACCTGGATCAGGCCGATGTTCTTTCCCTTGCGATCGACCAGCGGCACCGCCAGCCAGCCGCGCATGGCCGGGTGCTTGCCGGCCTGCTGTCCGAAGCCTTTCCAGGCCGGATGCGCTTCCAGTTCGGCCTGGGTGAGGCGCATCGGCGTATTGGTGCGGCACACCTCGGCATAGATGCCGCTGCCGTCGGTCCTGGCGTCGTAGTTGCTCCAGGCCGCATACTTCTCGGAAAGCGAGACCGCATTGATGGCCTGCGCCAAGTTGTCGCCCTCGTTCAGCGACACGACCGCCTGGTGGACATCCAGGATCGCGCGCACTTCCTGCACCAGCACGTCGGCGATGTCGGGCACCGACAGCACCGTATGCAGGGTGCGCGAGGCGCTCGCCACTTTCGCCAGCAGGGCCGACTGGCGCTGCTCGCGGCCAAGGCGTGCGCTCAGGCCTTCCTGCGCCATCACGGTCTCGTGGATGTCGCGGTTGGCGCCGACCCATTCGCGTACCGACCCGTCGCCGGCGAGCAGGGGAATGCCCTTGACCGCGGTCCAGCGGTAAACCCCGTCCGCGCGGCGCAGGCGGTAGTCGGTCTCGTACAGGGAGCGGGCGGCAACACTCGCAAGCCAGGCGGCGCGTGCCCGCTCGCGGTCGTCCGGATGGACCGCGTCGAGCCAGCCGTAGCCGCGCCATTCCTCGTAGCTCTGGCCCGTAAAGGCGCGCCATGAGGGTGAATCCTCGAGGATCTGCCCGTCCGCCGTACTGGTCCAGACGATCTGCGAGGTGGCCATGGCCAGGGTCCGGAAACGTTCCTCGCGTTCGCGCAGCGCGGTCTCGCTCTCGACGCGTTCGGTGATGTCCTCGTGCATCAGGATGACTTCGATGGTCCTGCCCTGGGCGTCCTTGATGGGGTGGGCGCGCGAGGTGACCCAGCGCGCCCGGCCGGGCTGTCCGAGTGCGGCGGTGTCGTAGCACATGGCCGGCACCGCGACAGCCTCGCCGGCCAGGGCGCGCGCCAGGTAGGGCGCGATGCCAGCCTCGATCAGCTGGGGGTCGCGCACCACGTTGTATTCCTCGCTCAGCACGTAGCGGTACAGCGCGCTGCCCTCACGGATGTGCCACAGCGCTTCCCATGCCTTGTTCACCCGCAGCGTATAGCCGTCCGGGTTCAGGATCTGGATGCTGACCGGCGCCTGCTCGAACAGTTCGCGGAAGCGGAGCTCGGGGTTGGCCTGCAGTTCGGCTGTTTCTGCATTGGGCAGCATGGGTCGATGTTCTTGTCGTGTTGGTGGAAAGCGGAAGGCGGCTACTGCGCCAAACTTGCAATGATGTCATAGATTCTGTCCCACACGAACTATTCGATTCGCATATTCACGTTTTCCTGGTTGACAAGAGAGGTGGAGATGTCTACTGTATTAATCAATTAATACACGTATACGACCCCACATGCCCAGCCAATCCCCCCAGCTGTTCTCGATCACGCCCGGATCGACCGAACCGATCTACCGGCAGCTCGTCGAGCAGGTGCGCCGTCTGGTAGCCGGCGGCCAGATGGCGCCGGGTGACGAGCTGCCTTCGGTGCGCGAGCTGGCCCAGGCGCTGGCGGTCAATCCGATGACCGTGTCCAAGGCCTACGGCATGCTCGAAACCGAGGGGTTGCTGGCGCGCCGGCGCGGGCTCGGCATGCTGGTGGCCGAGCGGCCGGGCAGCGCACGCTCCCCCGCCGAACGTGCCGCGCTGCTGCGCCCGACCCTGGAGCGCGCCGCGCGCGAGGCGCGCGAGCTCGAGCTCGACCCCGACAGCGTCCTCACCCTATTCACCCACATCCTGAAGGAACAATCGTGACCGCACCCATCATCCAGCTACGTGACGTGGCCAAGTACTTCGGCAGCGAAATCGTCCTGAGCGCCCTGAACTGGGAGGTCGGGCAGGGCCAGGTCGTCGGCCTGCTGGGCCGCAATGGCGCCGGCAAATCGACGCTGATGGAATGCATGCTCGGCCTGCGCGAGCTCGACGGCGGCAGCGTGCGCCTGTTCGGCGAAGACGCCCGCGCGCTGTCGGATGCGACCCGCGCCCGCATCGGCTACGTGCCGCAGAAGCACGGCCTGTTCGAGTGGATGACGGCGCTGCAGATGCTGGACTACTTCAAGGCCATGTATCCGCGCTGGAACGCGGTCAAGGTCGACGCCCTGCTCGAGCGCTGGGGCTTCGGTCCGCTCGAGCTGGGCAAGCCGATCGGCCGCCTCTCGGGCGGCCAGCAGCAGCGCCTGTCGATCATCCGCGCGCTGGCGCATGACCCGGAACTGCTGGTGCTGGACGAACCCGTGTCGGCGCTCGATCCGGCCGGGCGGCGCGCCTTCCTGGCCGAACTGGTCGACGGCGTCATCGAACGCGGCACCACGGTGCTGTTCTCGACCCACATCCTGACCGACCTGGAGCGGGTGGCGCTGGATGTCGCCTTCCTCAAGGGCGGCCGCATCGCCTTGCAGGGCCAGCTCGACGATCTGCTGGAAGGGGCGTGCAACACGACCGTCGGCCGCCGCGCCGAGCCGCTCAGCCTGGAAGACCTGTTCATCGAGGTGACCCAATGAAGCCCCGCCTGCGCGAATACCGGATGCTGTGGCGCGCCGCGGTGACGCATGCCAGTCCACGCGTGTCGGCCATCATCCGCTGGGGCGTCTCGCTGATAGCGCTCGTGATCGGCGCTGCGGTGGCCCACAAGGACGGTGCGCGGGCGGCGCTGGCCTGGTTCTGGTGCGCGGCGTCCGTCTTCCTCCTGCTGTACTGGGCCTGGCGCTTCCTGCCCGGCGCTGTCAAGCTCAATGCGCCGGCCAACGCGCAATTGGTCCCGCGGATGCGGGGCCGCCTGGTCGAGCTGTCATGCCTGGTCTGCTTCGTGGGCATTGCCGGCATCGCCAGCGCGCCCTATGCCGACGCATCCAGCCTGGGCGGCTGGCTGTTCTTGGTCGTCGTCCTCCTCGTCGGTACCGGCCTGGGCGCGGCGGGTCACACGGCCGGCAGCGCAATCATCATGGCAGTGTGTTTCGGCTCGGTCTTCGTCGAGCAGGTGCCGGCGGGCTTGGTCGCGCTGATGTCGCATCCGCTGGTGGTCGTGCTGTCGCTGCCGCTGTACGCTGCCGTGATCGCCGTGGCGTCCGCTGCGATGTTCCCGCAGGCGGGCGAGCGCCACTGGAACATGCTGGCGCGGCGTGCACGCTGGGCGGCCGCGGCCGGCAAGTCGGACCCCCTGGTCCGGCAACTGGCCGGCAAGCGCGCCATGAACTGGTATGCCGCCTCGCTGCGCCGTGCCGGCGCGCGCCGCGACGGCAAGCGCCTGATGCTGCATGCGCTCGGGCCGACCCATCACCTGGGCGAGATCGTGTTTGCGCTGGCGACCATAGTGCTGGTATTGCTCGCGGTTGGCGTATTCACTACCTGGCGTGTCGACGCCGGGGTGACGAAGGGGATAGGCTGGGTGTTCGCCTGCATGCTGCTGATACTGCCGCTGATGCACAGCTTACGGCTTGGGAAGCTGTCCGGCAGCCACGCCAACGAACAGGCCCTTGTGCGTCTGGCCCCGGCAGTCCCGGCACCGGCCGGGGTCTTCAATGTCTGGCTCGGCCGGTCCCTGCTGCTGCAGGCGCTCGCGGCCTGGTTCCTCACTACCGTCGCTGCCTTGCTGCTGGTGGCACTGGCGGGCGGTGACAGCGGGACGCTGCTGAACATGGCCAGCCTGTGCTGCATGATTCTGCCGACGGTGGCCGTCCCGCTGCGCGACCACGCTAGCCGGACGCAAAGTGCCGGCGCGGCGGCGACGCTGCTGCTGGTCTCGGTCGTGGAAAGCCTGATCGTCGGCGGCGTGGTGAACGCCTTCACCTCGATGCCGACCTTGTGGACCGCCGCCCTGTTCAGCGTCGGCTACACCGTGTACGCCGTCGTGCGCGGACTGCGCACCATGCAGCATGCGCCCTGCGCCTTCCCGGCAGGGCGCATGGATTGACGCTGCCTCAGCCGGACACCGGCGCCGCCGCCTCGGCCGTCCCTTTGCGGCCCAGCACCAGCAGGCCGAAGGCGGTGGCGAACACGTACATGCTGACCGAGTAGATCGCCGCCGGCAGCATCAGCTGGAAGTCGCCCAGCACCGACACCGCGACGAAGATCGCCAGCGTCGAATTATGGATGCCGATCTCGTAGCCGATCGCGATCGCGTTCGGCTTGTCCAGGCCCAGCAGGCGCGGCACGTAGTAGCCCAGGCCCAGGCTGGCGATGTTGAAGAGGATCACGGCCAGGCCGATCGAGGCGAAGGAGGTGCTGATCGCGGTCCATTCCTTGGCGATGGCGATCACGGCAAGCAGGGCCAGCACGGCCATCGAGAAGCGCTTCATCGGCTTGTCCATGCGCGCGGCGAAACCGGGCGCGCGGCTTTTCACGAACATGCCGATCGCGACCGGGATCAGGACGATGACGATTACCTCGACCACCTTGGCGGTCTGCATCGGCACCACCTGGCCGCTCTTGGCGAAGGCGCCGATCGCGAAGTTGGCGATCAGGGGCAGGCTGACGATCGACAGCACCGTGTTGATGGCGGTGAGCGAGATGTTCATCGCCACGTTGCCGCCGAACAGGTGGCTGAACAGGTTGGCCGACACGCCGCCGGGCGAGGCCGCCAGCAGCATCAGGCCGACCGCGTAGACCGGCGCCACGCTCAGGCCGACGATCAGCCCGTAGCAGATGGCCGGCAGCACCACGGCCTGCAGGACCAGGGCCAGGATCACGGCCTTCGGGTGGCCGAGCAGGCGGCGGAAGTCGCCCAGGGTGAGGGACAGGCCGAGCCCGAACATGATCAACGCCAGCGCGCCGATCAACAGGGTGGGCAAGAGGGTGATGAAGTTGCTCATGCGTCGTCTCCGTTATTGTCGTTGTCGCGGTCACGCATGCCTGTCCTGGCATGCCGCGCCGTCATGACAGTGTAGTGCTTGCCGAGTTGGAGACGTGAAAAACCAGCTCCTTGCGCGCGAAGGACAGGATGCCGCGGCCGCCATGCTTGGACGCATAGAGCGCATCGTCGGCGGCCCGCATCAGGCCTTCGAGGTCGGTGCCGTGCAGGGGGAAGCTCGAGGCGCCGAGGCTGGCACTGACCGCGTTGGCGGCCAGGCCCTGGTGCAGGGCCGGGTACAGGCAGTCGATCAGGCGCCGCCCGATGCTGGTGACCTGGTTGCGCGTGAACTCGCCTTCCATCAGCACCACGAATTCATCGCCGCCCACACGCGCCAGGAATTCGCCGCCGCGCAGGACCGACTGGAAGCGGATCGCCACTTCCTTCAGCACCTCGTCGCCTATCGCGTGGCCGTAGCCGTCGTTGACATCCTTGAAGCGGTCGAGGTCGATGGCGAGCAGGGTGAAGGGCTTGCCGCTGCGCTGGCTGCGCGCCACCAGGCGCTGCGCCCAGCGGTCGAAGAAGCGCCGGTTCGGCAGGCCGGTGAGGGCGTCGTGCGAGGCTTCCACGGCCAGGCGCTTGGCCAGCTCGTTGTTGCGGCGCGCGGCCGCGGACAGCGAACGCCAGGCGTGGACGGTCATGGCCACCACGGTCGACAGCATCAGCACCAGGATCAGCGCGGCGCGCAGCAGGCGGTCGTTGAAGCCGTCCATGACCGCGTCCCTGGCCACGCGCAGCCGGGCCACTTCTTCCTGGATGAGCTGCCGGGCTTCCTGCATCTTGGCCCGGCCGAAGCCTTCGCGCACGATGTTGACGGCGGCGGCCGTGTCGCCGCGCTTCTTCAGCTGCACGGTGCGCTCGAGCTCGTCCAGCTTGCTCTCGGCGACCTGCGCCAGCGTACGCAGCCTGGCCAGGAAGTGCGGATCGTGGTAGCCGGACTGTTCCGCCTGGGCCAGGCTGTCCCTGACGCTGCCGCGTCCGAGGTGATAGGGCTCGAGGTAGGCTGCATCCCCGGTGATCAGGAAACCGCGCTGCCCGGTCTCGGCATTGAGCAGGTGCAGCAGCACATTGCGGACCTGGATGCGTGCCACATCGTTCTGCTTGAGCTGGCTCATCGCCTTGCGCAGGTCGACGACTTCGCGCACGAAGAAGATGCTCATCGCCGTGATGATGGCGAGCGCGAGCACCAGGGTGAGGGCGCTGCGGCGGATCGGCAGGGCGGGAACAACGTAGGACGTGGGCATAACGATAACAATAGTGCTGATAAGCATATGTTATCGCAATGTAAGATAATTCCTACATGAACTTGTCTTTTCACTAAGGAAAGATATTGAACATGTGCCAAACGCCCAACAGGCGCTTTGCCTCAATGTCCCCGGCGCTGTACCAGCGCGGTGCCGACGCCATGGCGCTTGCCCTCGCTGACGGCGGTGACGCTGCCGTCCGGGTTGAACACCAGCGCATTGGCGGCCCCGATTTCTTCCGGCGCCGCTTCCCAGCGGTGGCCGAGGCGCTCCAGGGCGCGGGCCGCTGCGCTGCCGGGGAAGCCCGGCTCGATCGAACTGGCGTCGCCGTTGCGCTCCGAGATGCGCGGCGCGTCCACGGCCTGGTCCATCGGCATGCCGAGGTCGATGTGGTTGAAGATCGTCTGCAGCACCGTCGTGATGATGGTCGCGCCGCCCGGGCTGCCGATCGTGAAGGCCGGCTTGCCGTCCTTGAGTGCGATGGTCGGCGCCATGCTCGAGCGCGGGCGCTTGCCGGCTTCCGGCACGTTCGGGTGCGGACCGCTGAAGTCGAAATCGGTCATCTCGTTATTCAGCAGGAAGCCGTAGCCGGGCACCACGATGCCGCTGCCGCCCCAGGATTCGATGGTGAAGGTATAGGACACGACGTTGCCGTCCTTGTCCGAGACCGTCAGGTGGGTGGTATGGGCGCTCTCGCGCTGCATCTGTACCGATGGCGGCCGTAGCGGCACGCTCTGGTCGTCCTGGTAGCGGTAGGGGTCGCCCGTCGGCGCACTGCCCGCGGCCTGCGTGCCGATCAGCTTGCGGCGCTGGGCCGCATAGTCCTTCGACAGGATGCCGGCGACCGGCGCGTCGATGTATTCGGGGTCGGCGAGGTAGGCATTGCGGTCGGCGAAGGCCAGGCGGCTGGCCTCGATGTAGAGGTGCTCGGCCTGGGCGCGCGGCATCTTCTTGAGGTCGTAGCCCTCGAGGATGTTGAGCGCCGCGGCGACGGTGGCGCCGCCGCTGCTGGGCAGGGCCATGCCGTAGATCTCGTAGCCGCGGTAGGTGCTGCGCAGCGGTTGGCGGATACGCGCCTCGTAGTCGGCCAGGTCGGCCATGCGCATGCGGCCGGCGCGCGCGCTCTTGCCCGGGGCGAGGGGAGGGCGGTTGACGGCGTCGACGATGGCGCGCGCGATCGGTCCTTCATAAAAGGCTTCCACGCCGCCCGCGGCGATCTCGCGGTAGGCCCTGGCCATGCCCGGATTCCGGATCAGGGCGCCCGGCTGCACGGCCTTGCCATTGCGCAGGTAGAGCGCGGCGGTCGGCGCATACAGCTGAAATTTTCTTTCATTTTGAGCCGTCAGATGACTGAATATTTCAGTCACCCGGAAGCCCTTGTCGGCCACCTCGATGGCCGGGGCCAGCACCTGCTTGAAGCGCATGCTGCCGTAGCGCGCGAGCGCTTCGTGCCAGCCGCGCACGGTGCCCGGCACGCCGACCGCGGCGCCGCTGGCCGCCGCCGTCTCGGCATCGAGCGGCTTGCCCTGGTCGAGGAAGACCTGGGGCGTGAAGCTGGCGGGCGCGGTCTCGCGGTGGTCGATGCTGATGACGCGCTTGTCCCTGGCCAGGTAGATCAGCATGAAGCCCCCGCCGCCGATGCCGCAGCTGAAGGGATCGGTCACGCCCAGGGTGGCCGCGGCGGCGACCGCCGCATCGACGGCGTTGCCGCCCTGGTTCAGGATGGTCATGGCCGATTGCGAGGCCTGCTCGCTGATGGTGGCGACCGCGCCGCCGGTGCCGGTGGCCACCGGCGTCTTCGCCAGGGCGGGCGCCGGGTGCAGGACAATGGACAAGCTTAGCCCGCAAGCGAGCAGGGTCGCCCTCATGTGCGGCGGCGCGCTTATTGCGCGTACATGTTGAAGGTCACAGGATAGGCCGCCGGTGCGGAAGGTGTGCCACCTGCGGCCATGCCGCGCGGCGGCGGCGGGGTCAGGTGATCGAGCTCGATGCGCGAGCCGCGCAGCGCCGGCGACATGTAGCCGGGCCGCCCCTGCACCAGGTAGAAGCCCTGCGCCACGCCGCCGATGCGCATCGTGAAGCGGTAGGCCAGCTGGCCCGGCCAGATGCAGCGCGCATTGTCCGGGCAGCGGCTGTCTTCCGCGCCTTCGTAGGTGATGCTCAGGCGCTGGCCCAGGGGCAGCACCTGGCGTTCGGTCAGGGTGTAGCGGGCCTCGGGCAGGCGTTCGGGGGCGGCGCAGCCGGCCAGGGTGGTGGCAAGCGCGAGCGGGGCGCAGCCCAGGGTGAAGACACGGAGCAGGGTGTGCATGCGATGTCCATCCGTTTGTTTTTTGGAATGCCCATCATAGCAAACCTGTCCCGCCCAGCCGCGCACACGCACAGGGAGATGTCACCGCGATGTTATTCACGCGGTCATAAACCCGTCACATTCGCGGAATAGACTCTGCCGCGTGGTCCAAAACACTTTCTTTCAACCAGGAATAGGAATAACAAGCCAATGTTCAAGAAGATCCTCGCCGCAGCTGCCACCACGCTCCTGATGTCGACCTCGTTCGCCGCTGACATGACCGGCGCCGGCGCGACCTTCCCCTACCCGATCTACGCCAAGTGGGCCGAGTCGTACAAGGCAGCCACCGGCAACGGCCTGAACTACCAGTCGGTCGGCTCGGGCGCCGGCATCAAGCAGATCAAGGCCAAGACCGTCGACTTCGGCGCCTCGGACATGCCGCTGAAAGCCGAAGACCTGGAAGAAGCAGGCCTGATGCAGTTCCCGGCAATCATGGGCGGCGTGGTCGCCGTGGTCAACGTCGACGGCGTGGCCCCGGGCCAGCTGAAGCTGACCGGCCCGGTGCTGGCCGACATCTACCTGGGCAAGATCACCAAGTGGAACGCGCAGCCGATCGCCGCGCTGAACCCGGGCGTGAAGCTGCCGGATGCCGACATCACCGTCGTGCACCGCGCCGACTCCTCGGGCACTTCCTTCCTGTTCACCGACTACCTGTCGAAGACCAGCGCCGACTGGAAAGCCAACGTCGGCGCCGGCACCACCGTCAAGTGGGCCGTGGGCGTGGGCGGCAAGGGCAACGAAGGCGTGGCCGCCAACGTGCAGCGCATCAAGGGCGCGATCGGCTATGTCGAGTGGGCCTACGCCAAGAAGAACAAGCTGTCGCACACCCAGCTGAAGAACAAGGACGGCAGCTTCCTGCAGCCGGACGACGACGCCTTCAAGGCCGCCGCCGCGGGCGCCGAGTGGACCAAGGCCCCGGGCTTCGGCGTGGTGCTGACCGACCAGGCGGGCAAGCAGAGCTGGCCGATCACCGGCGTCTCGTACATCCTGATGCACAAGACCCAGGCCGATGGCGCCAAGGGCAGCGAAGTCGTGAAGTTCTTCGACTGGGCCTTCAAGAACGGCGCCCCGGCTGCCGCCGAGCTGGACTACGTGCCGATGCCGGCATCGGTGGTCAAGCTGGTCCAGGCCAACTGGAAGGCCAACCTGAAGGATGCATCGGGCAAGGCGATCTACTGATCTCCTGATTCCCCCACGATTCCGGCAGCCTGGCTGCCGGATTTTCTTTGGATCTCCCAATGACAACGGCTAACACGATCGTGCTGGTGGTCGACGACAAGCCGGCCATCGCCGAGCTGCTCAAGTATTCGCTGCACGAAGACGAGTGGATCTGGCACAGCGTGCCGAGCCTGGCGCAGGCCTGGGATTTCATCGGGCGCGAACGCCCCGAACTGCTGCTGCAGGAATCGATGCTGCGCCAGGAAGGCGGCATGCGCCTGCTGGCGCGCCTGCGCAGCGCCAGCTGCCTGCGCGAGCGGCCGGTGATCCTGCTCGCCGCCGAATGCCTCGACAGCGAACGCGCCGCGCCGCCGGCGCCGCCCGTCCCCGAATTCACTCCCCGGCCGCCGCCCGAGGAAGCGCCCGACGAGCGCCTGCTGCGCTCCGGCCGCCTGGTGCTCGATCCGCTCAGCTGCAGCGTCCGGGTCGGCAACCACAAGGTCGAGGTGCGCCAGGCCGAATACCGGCTGCTGCGTTTCCTGCTGTGCCATCCGGGCCAGGTGTTCTCGCGCGCCCAGCTGCTCGCCCACCTGTGGGAAGCCCACGACACGCTCGACCAGCGCACCGTCGACGTCCACGTGCTGCGCCTGCGCAAGGCACTGGGACGCGCCAAATCCCTGATCAAGACCGTGCGCGGCGCCGGCTACATGCTGTCCCCGACCTGAGCTGCCCATGTCATGGTCGTGACATGTTTGCCAAGTAGACTGCTTGCAACTTAGTTTCGCCGGCCGCCTGCATGAGCATTCACCTTCCTTCCCGCACCAACCGCTATCTCGTCTTCATCTGGCCCGCCCTGGCCGCGCTGCTGTGCACGGCGTTGTGGATCGTCACCAGCCTGCGCGCCGATGCCGAGCACGAACGCGCCCAGGCCCAGGTGCGCAAGGACGCCAGTGCCTATGCCGAAGCCTACGAGCAGTACATCACGCGTTCGGTCGGCCAGATGGACCAGATCACGATGCAGCTCAAGTTCAGCTGGGAGAAGGGGCGTGACCCCGGCCTGCTCGACGAGCTGCGGCGCGACGGCATGTTCACCGACGCCGCCTTCAGCGTGGTCGCCATCGTCGACCGCGACGGCATGGTGCGGGCCTCGACCCGCAAGGAGCTGCTCGGCTCCGACCTGTCCGCGGGACCGTATCTGGTCCAGCACCGCAACCACATCTCGACCGCGCTGCGGATCGGCGCCGCCCCGCCGCAATTCACCGAACACGCCGACCAGGTGCTGTTCACGCGCCGCCTCGACACCCGCGACGACGAATTCGACGGCATCGTGCTGATGGCGGTCGACGCGCGCTATTTCACCTCCTTCGTCAGCCCGGCAACGCTGGGCGCGGGCGGCGTGGTGGCGCTGGCCGGCAGCGAAAGCCGCCTGCGCGTGGAACAGCGCAGCGACGGCGCCGACTTCCTCGACCGCCGCGACAGGCTGCTGCCGGCCCGCGAGGCACTGTGGACGGGCGAGCGCGGCGTGCGCAAGGTGGATGGAAAGGCCGGCTTCGCCGACGGCCGGACACGCGTGCTGGGCTGGCGCCATTCGCATGCCTATCCCCTGGTGGCCCTGGTCGGGCTGTCGCAGGAGACCGCGCTGGCGGCGGCCCAGGCTTCCTGGACCGCGAGCCGCGACCGCGCCATCGCCATTTCCGCCTGCCTGCTGCTGCTGGGCGCCGCCGGCGCGGTGCTGGCGCGCCGCGCCCTGCTGCGCGAGCGCGAGCAGGAAGAAGTGCAGCGCGCCTACCGCACCGCGACCGAAAGCGGCAACGACGGTTTCTACATGGCGGCCGCGGTGCGCTCGCGCGAGGGCGAGATCACGGACTTCCGCATCGTCGACTGCAACGAGCGCGGCGCCTTCTTCTACGGGATGACGCGCGCCGCACTGGTGGGCAGCAGCCTGTCCCGGATCGACAGCGGCCTGTTCGGCGAAGCCCTGCTCGACACCTACCGCAAGGCGATGGAGACCGGCTTCCACGAGGACGACCGCAAGATGCCGAGCGATAACCGCCTGAACATCAGCTGGGGACGGCGGCGCCTGGTGCGGGTCGGGAACGGGCTCGCGGTGACGCTGCAGGACATCAGCGAGCGCAAGGCCCACGAGAACCAGCTCGAGCGCCTGGCCAACGAAGACGTGCTGACCGGCCTGGCCACGCGCCACGCTTTCCTCGCCGCGATGCCGGCCATCCTGGCGCAGGCGCGCGCCAATGAAGCAGGCCTGGCCCTGCTGTTCATCGACCTCGACGAATTCAAGCACGTCAACGACACCCACGGCCACGCGAGCGGCGACCAGCTGCTGAAGTCGGCGGCAGGGCGCCTGCTGTCGCTGCTGCGCCCGAGCGACCAGGTGGCGCGCTTCGGCGGCGACGAGTTCCTGGTGCTGCTGCATCCCTGCGAGGGCGAGCGCCAGGCATCCTCGGTGGCGGCGCGCATCGTCGAAGCCTTCAGCGTACCCTTCCTGATCGGCGACGAGCTGCACGCGGTCGGCGCCTCGATCGGCATCAGCATGTTCCCGCGCGACGGCCAGGATGCCGAGACCCTGGTGCGCCACAGCGACATCGCGATGTACGCCGGGAAGAACGAGGGCAAGGGCCAGTACCGCTTCTTCGATCCGGCGCTGTCGAACCAGCTGAACTCGCGGGTGCGCCTGAAGCAGCGCATGCTGGAAGCGATCGAGCGCGACCAGTTCACGCTGTACTACCAGCCGCGCGTCGATGCGCGCAGCGGCGAGCTGCTCAGCATGGAAGCGCTGATCCGCTGGCAGCATCCGGAACTGGGCCTGGTGCCCCCTGGCGAGTTCATCCCGCTGGCCGAGAGCACCGGCCTGATTCGCAGCATCGGCGAGCTCGTGATCGACAAGGCCTGCGCCCAGCTCGCGGCCTGGCGCGACGCCGGCGCCGGCCTGGTGCCGGTGTCGATCAACGTCTCGCCCAAGCAGTTCCTGCGCGGCGGCGTGCAGCGCCACCTGAGCAGCGCCATGGCGCGCCACCGCGTGCCGGCCAGCCTGATCGAAGTCGAGATCACCGAGTCGGCCATGATGGGCGACCACGACGAGATCCTGGCCGAACTGGCTGCGCTGCGCGCGCTCGGGGTCAAGCTGCACGTGGACGATTTCGGCACCGGCTACTCCTCGCTGTCGCAGCTGCAGCGTCTCAGGATGGACGTGCTGAAGGTCGACCGCGCCTTCACCATGGAGCTCGGCAACTCGAAGGAGGGCAAGGTCTTCTTCCAGGCGATCGTGTCGATGGCGCATGCGCTCGGCATGTCGGTGGTGGCCGAGGGCGTCGAGACCGAAGAGCAGCTCGAGATCCTGCGTGGACTGGATTGCAACGAGGTGCAGGGTTACTACATCGCGCGTCCGGTGCCGGCGGCCGGCATGGAGGCGATGATGCGGCAGCGCTTCCTGCTCGACCTGGCCGCTGCCGCCTGAGCAGGCGCCGGATATGCTATTGTCTCGGGCTCGACTGAAAGACCCGCATGACCTTCACCGCCCTCATCTTCCTCGCCCTTGCCATGTCGACCGACGCCTTTGCCGCGGCGATCGCCAAGGGCGCCGCCCTCCGCAATCCCGGCCTGCCGCAGGCCCTGCGCATCGGCCTGCTGTTCGGCTGCATCGAAACCATCACCCCCATCATCGGCTGGGGCCTCGGCTCGCTGGCCGCCGACGCCATCCGCCAGTGGGACCACTGGATCGCCTTCGTCCTGCTGCTGGGACTGGGCGGGCGCATGATCTGGCTGTCCTTCGGCGCCGACGAGGATGAAGAATCCGGCGGCTCGCAGAACCTGCTGGTGCTGGTGCTGACCGCGGTGGCGACCAGCATCGACGCGATGGCGGTCGGGGTCGGGCTGGCCTTCGTCGACGTCTCGATCATGCATGCGGCCGTGGCGATCGGTATCGCCACCACGACCATGGTGACCATCGGCGTGCTGCTGGGCCGGCGCCTGGGCGCGGCCGTGGGCCGCAACGCGGAGCGGATCGGCGGGGTGGTGCTGGTGCTGGTGGGGACAACCATTCTCATCGAGCACCTGCAGCACTGAGCTAGCGTGCCGGGCGCGGCTGGCGGCGGCGGTCGCGCTGCCGGTAATGGTCCGGCGAGCACAGCACCCTGAGCGCCACCGTCCGCGGCACCCCGACCTGTTCCATGAACAGCAGGGCAGGGTGGACGCCATAGCGGGCGCACAACTTCAGCCCCTCGTCGACCTGGTTCGCCGTCACGACATCGGTACGTGCATCGTTTCTGGATTGCTCAGCCATGTGCTCCTCCATGCGAGCGAAGGATGCTAGCAGAGCTGTAAATGCACTTAAAGTAAATTCTTAAGAGTTCGCAGTAAGTTGATGTTTTAGTAGCTTATCTGCAAAAATTGCAAGTCTGGTATTGCGCTCTGTTGAGACAAAAGTTAATGCCAGACTGCAAGCGTTCAGCCGGCCATGCGATTGAATACTTCGCGCACGGCCAGTCCACCGCCGCCGATGAGCAGGCTGAAGTACAGGATGGTGACGACGTTGCTGATATGGCCCAGCAGGACGCTGACGCCGTCGCGCTGCAGCAGGCCGATGGCCAGGAACAGCAGGGCCACGGCGGGGAAGGTATTGCTGAACGGGATCAGGCCGAAAGGCATCATCAGCAGCACCGCGCCCAGGATCAGGCCGGCATTGTTGAGATGCTGGATCGGACCGTTGGCCACCAGCCACTGGATACGATTGGGCTTGCTCACCCGCTCGATCCGGTACAGCCAGGGCAGTGCCTTGCGCAGCACCGGGCGCAGCTTGGCTGTCGAGATCGTCCGGTGCTTCAGTTTTGCCGGCACCCAGAGTTCGCGGCCGAACAGGCGGCTGATGCCGATCAGGAGGATCGCCGCGCCGAAGACGGTGCTCACACCCGGGATCGATACCGGAATCAGGAAGACCAGCGTGAGCAGGGCGGTCAGGATCAGCAGGCCTTCGTTGCCGACCTGGTGGATGAGTTCACTCAAGGTGATGCCGCCAGGCGGCAGGGAGCGGACCAGGCCGCGGAGCTTCTTGAAAACCGGTTCGCCTTGCATGGGTTCTTTCATCTTGTGCTGCCGTCTGGCCGAAACGCAAGAGTATAGTGCAAGACAGCGCGCCCCCGTGGCGTCAACGCCCGGAAGTGCGCAAAACCCCACATCTCAGCCGCGCCGCGCCGCCTCGATCGCCGCCACGTCGATCTTCCGCATCGTCATCATCGCCTCGAACACGCGCTTGGCGACGGCCGGATCGGGATCGGCGATACCCTCGGTGAGCGCGCGCGGCGTGATCTGCCACGACAGGCCCCATCGATCCTTGCACCAGCCGCAGGCGCTTTCTTGACCGCCATTGCCGACGATCGCATTCCACAGGCGGTCGGTCTCTTCCTGGTCGTCGGTGGCAATCTGGAAGGAAAAGGCTTCGCAGTGCTGGAAGGCCGGCCCGCCGTTCAGGCCGATGCAGGGGATGCCGGCCACGGTGAAGCCGACGGTCAGCACGTCGCCCTGCTTGCCGGCGGGATAATCGCCCGGCGCCCGGAAGACCTGGCCGACTTCGCTGTCGGGGAAGGTTTTCGCGTAGAACTGCGCCGCTTCCAGCGCCGATCCGTTGAACCAGAGGCAAACCGTATTCTTGCTAACCATGGCCATGGCACTCTCCGTTAGTGGAAACGCAATCGGAACATCGCCTGCCAGCATAGCGCATTCGCGCGGCTGGTCGCAGGAATCAGTCGAGGTCGGCCGCATCGTGGCGTTCCGGCACCTGCTCGTCCGGATTTCCGCGCACGCGGTTGACCTTGCGGCCGCGGATGACGGCCGGACGGGTCGCGATCTCGTCGGCCCAGCGGCGTACGTTCCTGTATTCATGCACGGACAGGAATTCGCCTGCTTCATACAACTCGCCGCGCACCATGCCGCCGTACCAGGGCCAGATCGCCATGTCGGCAATCGTATATTCGTCGCCGGCGATAAAGCGCTTGTGGGCAAGCTCGCGCTCCAGCACGTCGAGCTGGCGCCTGGTTTCCATCGCGTAGCGGTCGATCGGGTATTCCAGCTTTTCCGGCGCGTAGGCGTAGAAGTGGCCGAAGCCGCCGCCCACGAAGGGCGCCGAGCCCATCTGCCAGAACAGCCAGTTCATGGTCTCGGCGCGGGCCGCGCCCGCGGCCGGCAGGAAGGCGCCGAACTTTTCGGCCAGGTAAACCAGGATCGAGCCCGATTCGAACACCCGCACCGGTTCCGGGCCGCTGCGGTCGACCATGGCCGGGATCTTCGAGTTCGGGTTGATATCGACGAAGCCGCTCGAGAACTGGGCGCCCTCGTTGATCCTGATGAGCCAGGCATCGTACTCGGCGCCGCCATGGCCCAGCGCCAGCAGCTCTTCCAGCATGACGGTCACTTTCACGCCGTTGGGCGTGGCCAGCGAGTACAGCTGCAGAGGGTGCTTGCCGACCGGAAGTTCGGCCTCGTGGGTGGGGCCGGCGACGGGGCGGTTGATGTTGGCGAAGGTGCCGCCGCTGGAGGCGGGTGGGGTCCAGACTTTCGGCGGGACGTACTGGTCGGTCATCGGTTTCTCCTTGGGCGGGCCGGATCAAAGCAGCATTCTAGCCGGGGCTTGCCGGAGTCGTTGTTCGGCCCCACGAAAAAGAAAACCCCGCCGAGGCGGGGTTGTCGTCGAGCGGGCTGGACTTAGACGTAAGCCGCCAGCGCACCCTTCATCTTCTTCAGGGCAGCCGATTCGATCTGGCGGATACGCTCGGCCGACACGCCGAACTCTTCGGCCAGCGTGTGCAGCGTGGCGCCCGAACCGTCGTCGTTGGCCAGCCAGCGCGCTTCGACGATGCGGCGCGAACGCGGGTCCAGCTTCGACAGCGCGGTCTCCAGGCCTTCCGACTGCAGGCGGTCGACCGCCTCGGCCTCCAGCACGCGGGTCGGCTCCTGCTGCTCCGAGGACAGGTAGGCGATCGGGGCGAACTTGTCGTCGTCGTCATCGGTCGGCGATTCGAGGGCGATGTCGCGGCCCGACAGGCGGGTTTCCATCTCGATCACTTCTTCGCGCTTGACGTCGAGCATCTTCGCCAGCTCGTCGACCTGGCTCGGGGTCATGGTGTCGAGGCTCTGCTTGTTGCTGCGCAGGTTGAAGAACAGCTTGCGCTGGGCCTTGGTCGTTGCAACCTTCACCAGGCGCCAGTTCTTCAGGATGTACTCGTGCATCTCGGCCTTGATCCAGTGCATCGCGTACGACACGAGACGGACGCCCTGGTTCGGATCGAAGCGCTTGACTGCCTTCATCAGGCCGATATTGCCTTCCTGGATCAGGTCGGCGTGCGGCAGGCCGTAGCCGAGGTAGCCGCGTGCGATCGACACCACCAGGCGCAGGTGCGACAGCACCAGCTTCTGGGCGGCGTCCAGGTCATTCTTTTCCCGCAGCGACTTCGCCAGCGAAACTTCTTCTTCGTGGGTGAGCATCGGCAGGCGGTTGACGGCCGAGATATAGGCGTCAATATTGCCGAGATTGCCGGTGAACCCCAGGTTCAGGGCGCGACTGCCGGCAGGAACCAATGCGGATTGTGCGGACATGTTCATTTCCCTCGTAGTGATCTTGCTGCATCCTTAGTGTGCCACCGACCCATGCCGCGTGACACCAGCGTTACCCCTTGTTACTCGGATGCTTTCCTTGATTTCGCTGTATCTGAGACATATATTAGCACTCTCCAGGAGTGAGTGCTAGGCAAGGCATCGGTTTGCCAAAATCGATTAAGTTTGGCTAAAGAATTGCCTTTGGGAATCAAAATCGCGTCGTTTTAACTGTAGAGCAGACGACTTGTATCCGATTGATTCAGCTCAAAAGTGAGCTTGAAGCGGCTGGAAAACCTGTCAGGGACAGATTAAATGCCGGAGGATGGGCCTTCTGTTGGATGGCGCACCTAGAGGGGGGACACAGTGTAGGACAGGCGCCCGTCTGCGCGTAGGGAGGGACGGCCAAGCCCCGTTCGCGTGGCCGTCCGCTTGATGGAATTACTGCACGCGTGCCAGGTGACGCTGCACCGACAGCATGGCGCCGATCAGTCCGAGGCCGGCGCTGATCGTCAGCACGCCCGCAATTTCCAGCCCGCCGAGCGGCGTCAGCTGGAATTCCGAGGCATACAGCCTTGCAAACTCGGCAATCGCCCCGTTCAGCGGCTTCAGCGCCAGCAGCACCGCCCCGAGCGCCACCGCGCCTGCGCACAGGCCCAGCAGCGCGCCGGTGTAGTAGAACGGCCGGTGGATGAAGTTGTCGGTCGCGCCCAGCAGCTTCGACACGGCGATCTCTTCCTTTTGCGTCAGCACCTGCAGGCGGATGGTGTTGAACACCACCGCGATCACCACGATGCCGAGCGTGACCGCCAGCAGCAGCAGGGCCAGGCGCAGGATGCCGAGCAGGGCGGCAAGGCGCTTGACCCAGGCCGAATCGACCTGCACGGTGTCGACGCCGGGCAGGGTGCGCAGCTGTTCGACCATGCCGTCGACCTGGGCGGCGGCGCCGCTGCCGCCGAGCTTCATCACATAGCTGTCCGGCAGCGGGTTCTCGCCCAGGGTGTCGAGCACGTCGCTCAGGCCGCTCTTGTCCTTGAGCGCGGCCAGGGCGTTTTCGCGCGGGATGAAGGCGACGTCCGCCTTGCCGCCGGCCGCCACGATGGCGCGGATGCGGGGCTGCAGGGCCGTGGCTTCCTCGCGCGTCGCCTCGAGCTTCATGAACAGGCTGATCTCCGGATCGACCGACAGCTGTTGGGACAGCGGCCGCACGTTGTCGAGCAGGGTGATGCCGGCGAAGGGCAGCATCAGCGCGAAGGCGACCACGAGCACGTTGAACAGGAAGCTGCCCGGCGCCTTGCGCACCGTGGACAGGGCCGCGCCGAGGGCGAAGCGGTGCTGGCGGAACCAGGGCCTCATGCGGCACCTCCGATGCGGCCGGCGTAGGCCAGCTGGCCGTGTTCGAGGCGTATTACGCGCGCCGCCGCACTGTCGAGCACCTGCTCGTCGTGGGTCGAGATCACGCAGGTCACGCCGACGGCGTGGAAGGCGCGCAGGGCGTCGAGCACCCTGTCGGCCGCCACGCGGTCGAGGTTGGCGGTGGGTTCGTCGGCCAGGATGATCTGCGGGCGGTTGACGATGGCGCGCGCGATCGCCACGCGCTGCTGCTCGCCGCCGGACAGTTCCAGCGGCATGGCCCTGGTGCGATCGAGCAGGCCGACCTTGTCGAGGGCGGCGCGGGCGCGCTGTTCGGCCTGCGCCTTGGGCGCGCCGGTGACCAGCAGCGGCAGCATCACGTTGCCGAGGATGTTGCGGTCGTTGAGCAGGCGCTGGTGCTGGAAGATCAGGCCCAGGTTACGGCGCAGGAAGGGGATGCCGGCCTTCTTGAGCCGGCCGATGTCCTGGCCGTTGACGGTCACCGTGCCGCTGGTCGGACGCTCGACCGCGGCCACCATCTTCATCAGGGTCGACTTGCCCGCGCCGGAGGGGCCGGCCAGGTAGACCAGCTCGCCCTTGCCGATGTTGAGGGAGACGTCGAGCAAGGCATAGGCGTCGGTGGAGTATTGTTTGGAGACGGACTGGAATTCGATCATCGGGTGCGCGTCCTTCAACCCAGCAGGGCTTCGACGAATTCTTCGGCGTCGAAGGGCTGCAGGTCGTCCAGCTTCTCGCCGACGCCGATGAAGTACACCGGCACCGGACGGGTGCGCGCGATCGCGGCCAGCACGCCGCCCTTGGCGGTGCCGTCCAGCTTGGTGATCACCAGGCCGGTCAGCTGCAGCGCGTCATCGAAGGCCTTCACCTGTGCCAGGGCGTTCTGGCCGGTGTTGCCGTCGATGACCAGCAGGGTCTCGTGCGGGGCGCCGTCCATGCCCTTGCCGATGACGCGCTTGATCTTCTTGAGTTCTTCCATCAGGTGCAGCTGGGTCGGCAGGCGGCCGGCGGTGTCGACCATGACCACATCAAGGCCGCGGGCCTTGCCCGACTGGACCGCGTCGAAGGCGACGGCGGCCGGGTCGCCGGACGCCTGCGAGATCACGGTGACGTTGTTGCGCTGGCCCCAGACCATCAGCTGCTCGCGCGCGGCGGCGCGGAAGGTGTCGCCCGCGGCCAGCAGCACCGACTGGTCGAAGCGCTGCATGTGCTTGGCCAGCTTGCCGATGGTGGTGGTCTTGCCGGCGCCGTTCACGCCCGAGATCATCATCACCAGCGGTTCGTGGCGGCCCAGTTCGAGCGGCTTCTGCAGCGGCGTCAGCAGCTCGATCATCAGCTCCTTCAGTGCGGCCTTGACCTGGGCGGCGTCCAGCAGCTTGTCTTCCTTGACCTTGCGGCGCAGGGAATCCAGCAGGTACTGGGTGGCGTCCATGCCGGCGTCGGACATCAGCAGCGCGGATTCGAGTTCCTCGTACAGGTCCTCGTCGATGCGCGCGCCGACGAACAGCAGCGACAGGTTGCTCGAGGTCTTGGACAGGCCGGCCTTCAGCCGGGTCATCCAGGACTGCTTCTTTTCGGCGTCGGTGGTCGGGCGTTCCGCGGTTTCCGGGAACAACTCGCCGATGTCGGCTGCGGCCGGAGCCGGGGCCGTGCTTGGTGCGGAAGCCGGAATGGGCGCCGGCGCAACCGGTGCGTCCAGCGCACCGGGCACGAACATCGGCGCCGCGGCGGGAGCAGACGCGGGCTGGCTCGGCTCCGGGACCTCGGTCTCAGGCTTCTTTCTCTTGAAGAAACTAAACATATGTGGGGGCGAATCCTGCGCAGGATACCGGCGGTCGCCGGGGGTGAAAAAAGGTGCGAATATTTTACCAGAGCAGCAAGACGCGGCCTCCAAAGGCCGGTATCGACGCTAGAAGATGCATCGAAGGAATAGTTTGTTGTGTTATTGATGAAACCGAATGGCTACTCAACAGTGCGCGTCTGGAAAACGATGGCCACTTGCGTTAAATTGAACACAGAGAGAAACCAGAAAACACAACGGGGCACACCGTGAAAATCACAAATTTCCTGAAGCGCATCATCTATGGCGACAACGCCACGGATGGCAGCGCTGCGAACATGCGCAACATTATCGTGTGGGCGTTCATCGCCCTCGTCGCATTGTTCCTGACTAATCCGGAGCAGGTCAGTTTCTTCGACCGGCCGATACCGCTGCCGGCCGAGCTGGGGCTGGGACAGTAGCGTGGGCGGGTTTCCCGCCCACGCTACGATTCAGCGGCCGGCCTTGGCCGCTTCCGCCGTTTTGCGGATCGTCTCCAGCGTCGCGTTCGGCGTAATCAGGTTGCCGTCGTAGCGTAGTTCGATCACGGCCGGCAGATTGTGCTCGTTCGCATGCGCCAGCGCGCGCTGCAGGGCGGGCGCGAATTCCTCGGTCCTCTCGACCACCTCGCCGTGGCCGCCATAGGCGCGCGCCAGCGCCGCGAAATCCGGATTGTGCAGGTTGGTGCCCGACACGCGGCCCGGGTAGTCGCGTTCCTGGTGCATGCGGATGGTGCCGAACATGCCGTTATTGAACACCAGCATGATCACACCGGCCTTGTACTGCACGGCGGTGGCCAGTTCCTGGCCCGTCATCATGAACTCGCCGTCGCCGGCGAAGGTCACCACGGTGCGCTGCGGATCGATGATCTTGGCCGCCACGCCGGCCGGCACCGCATACCCCATGGCGCCATTGGTCGGCGCGAGCTGGGTGCGCTTGCCGCCGTAGCGGTAGAAGCGGTGGGCCCAGGTCGCGTAGTTGCCGGCGCCATTCGTGATGATGGTGTCGCGCGGCGCCTGCTTCATCAGTTCCTGCACCACCTGCCACAGGTCGAGCGGCGCGGCGCCGTCGCGGAAGATCGGCGGCTGCGCCTGCCATGCGGCCAGGTCGGCCCTGGCTTCTTCGACCGTGCCGGCCCAGGCCGCCGCATCCACCGGCGCCATCGCGGCCAGCATCGCGCACACTTGCGCCGGACCGCTGCAGATCATCAGGTCCGCCTGGTAGACGCTGCCCAGTTCTTCCGGATCGGCATGGATGTGGACCAGGCGCTGGCGCGGCACCGGCGACGCCAGCAGCGAGTAGCCGCTGGTAGTCATTTCGCCCAGGCGCGGGCCGATGGCGATCACCAGGTCGGCCTCCTTGACACGTGCGGCCAGTGTCGGGTTGATGCCGATGCCGACGTCGCCCACGTAGTTGGGGTGGGCGTTGTCGAGCAGGTCCTGGAAGCGGAAGGTGCAGCCCACCGGCAGCCGGTTCGCTTCGGCGAAGCGGGCCAGGTCGGCGCAGGCCTGGTCGGTCCACGAGCCGCCGCCCAGCAGCACCATCGGACGCTTGGCCTCCGCCAGCATGGCGCGCAGCTGGTCGATCTGGTCCTGCGAGGGAGCGGCCTGCACCGGCTGGTAGCGGCGCGCATCGGGCACCTCGGCTTTTGTGACCAGCATGTCTTCCGGCAGGGCCAGCACCACCGGGCCCGGACGGCCGCTGGTGGCGACCTGGAAGGCGCGCGCGATGTATTCGGGGATGCGGTCGGCGCGGTCGATCTGGGTGACCCACTTGGCCATCTGGCCGAACATGCGGCGGTAGTCGATTTCCTGGAAGGCTTCGCGGTCGATGAAGTCGCTGCCGACCTGCCCGATGAACAGGATCATCGGGGTCGAGTCCTGGTAGGCCGTATGGACGCCGATCGAGGCATTGGTGGCGCCAGGACCGCGGGTGACGAAGCAGATGCCCGGCTTGCCGGTCATCTTGCCGTAGGCCTCGGCCATGAACGCCGCGCCGCCTTCCTGCCGGTTGATCACGAAGCGGATATCCGAATCGTGCAGCGCATCCAGCACGTCGAGGTAGCTTTCGCCGGGCACGCCGAAGGCGGTGTCCACGCCGTGGATATGGAGCGCATCGACCAGGATCTGGCCGCCGGTGCGGGAAGGGTGCGTCATGGTGTCGGTCATCCTTGTTGGTTTGCTATCCGGGCATTCTATGTGGATGAGGTGGGGAAGGATTTTGAAATGGCGACACGAAATTTCAGAAAACGTGGCGGGATGGCGATAGGTTGCGCGAGCCCAATCGGTTACAATGCCTTCCGTGAAGCAGGCCAGACAGCCGCTGGCTCTCATCTTCGGATGCGGGCGGGAGGAAGGTCCGGACTCCACAGAGCGGGGTGACGGTTAACGGCCGTCCGCTGAAAGCCGCAAGGTATAAGGCGAGGAATAGGGCCACAGAGACGAGCGTATTAAGTTACGGTGAAACGCGGTAACCTCCACCTGGAGCAATTCCAAATAGGCACGCGTTGATGTTGCTCGCGGAGCGTGCGGGTAGGAAGCTTGAGCGCTGGAGTAATCCAGCGCCTAGAGGAATGGCTGTCATAGGGGCGTCCCGCAAGGGAAACCACTACACAGAATCCGGCCTATCGGCCTGCTTTACATGAATTCAGGGCTGTCACGGCCCGCGCCCTCGCGAGACGACGATGCAGAAATACATCCTTGCCCTCGACCAGGGCACCACCAGCTCGCGCGCCATCCTGTTCGACCGCGCCGGCCTGCCGGTCGCCTGCAGCCGGCACGAATATCCCCAGCATTTCCCCCAGCCCGGCTGGGTCGAGCACGACGCCCTCGACATCTGGCACAGCCAGCTCGCCTGCGCGCGCGAGGCGCTGCGCCAGGCCTGCGTCGACGCGTCCCAGGTGGCCGCGATCGGCATCGCCAACCAGCGCGAGACCAGCGTGCTGTGGGATCGCGCCACGGGCGAACCGGTGGCCCGCGCCATCGTCTGGCAGGATCGCCGCACCGCCGCCCTGTGCGACCGCCTGCGCGAGCAGGGCAGGGCGGCGGAGATCCAGCGCCGCACCGGCCTCGAACTGGACGCCTATTTTTCCGCCACCAAGCTGCACTGGCTGCTCGAGCAGGTGCCGGGCGCCCGTGAGCGTGCCGAACGCGGCGAGCTCGCCTTCGGCACGGTCGACAGCTGGCTCGTGTACCGCCTGTGCGGGCGCCACGTCACCGACGCCGGCAACGCCTCGCGCACGATGCTCTTCAATATCCACACACTGCGCTGGGACGAGGAGCTGCTGGCCCTGTTCGATATCCCCCCTAGCGTGCTGCCGGAAGTCGTCGCCAGTTCGGAAGTGGTGGGCCTCGCGGCCGAGGAATGTTTCGGCCATGCGATCCCGATCGCGGGCATCGCCGGCGACCAGCAGGCAGCCACCTTCGGCCAGGCCTGCCACCGCAAGGGCCTGGTCAAGAATACCTACGGCACCGGATGCTTCATGCTGATGCATGCCGGCGCCACGCCGCCGGTGTCGCAGAACCGCCTGCTGTCCACGGTCGGCTGGAGCATCAAGGGCACGACCGACTATCTATTGGAGGGCAGCGTCTTCATGGGCGGCGCCACCGTGCAGTGGCTGCGCGATGGACTCGGCATCATCAAGGAGTCGGCCGACGTCGAAGCGCTGGCCCTGAGCGTGCCGGACAGCGGCGGCGTGATGCTGGTGCCGGCCTTCACCGGCCTCGGCGCGCCGCACTGGGACCCCTATGCGCGCGGCACCATCGTCGGCATGACGCGCGGGACCACGGGCGCCCACATCGCCCGCGCCGCGGTCGAGGCGATCGCCTACCAGAGCGCCGAACTCTTGACCGCCATGCAGAAGGACGCCGACTGCGCCGTGCTCGAGATGCGCGCCGACGGCGGCGCCGCCCGCAACGACATGCTGATGCAATTCCAGGCCGACCTGCTCGGCATCCCGGTGCTGCGGCCGCGCGTCACCGAGACCACGGCGCTGGGTGCAGCTTATTTGGCCGGGCTGGCGGTCGGCTACTGGGAGAGCGTCGAGGACATCGCCCGCCAATGGCAGGTCGAGCGCCGCTTCGAGCCCGCCATGGATCCGGGACGCCGCGCCGAACTGATGGCGCGCTGGGGCAGGGCGGTGGAGCACGCGAAGGGCTGGGCGCAAGCCTAGCAGCCGGCGCATCTCGCGCCGCATACAGGCATCCCGCGCCGCCGGCATGCGCTTCGTCGCAAACCGGCCGGCGCAGGCCGCGCTGTCGATAAGGTGGAAGGCATCAACCACCTCGCGGAGCCGGCCATGCTGCAGCAAATCCTCGTCAAGACCCCGCTGTATGTATGGGCGCTCCTCGCCTTCCTGATCTACCGCGGCGTGCTGGCCGCGCGCGACCGCGAGATCGGCGTCAACCGCATGCTGGTCATCCCTTTGCTGATGCTGGTGCTGGCGCTGCAATCGATCGCGACGCAGTTCGGCGTGGCCAGCATGGCGATGGGCGCCTGGGCGGCCGGCAGCGCTGCCTTTGCGCTGCAGCGCTGGAGCTTCGGCCGCGCCGGCGTGAGTCCGGGCGCGGCGCCGGGCAGGCTGCGCATTCGCGGGAGCTGGATGCCGCTGGCCGTGATGATGCTCATCTTCCTGGTCAAGTACGCACTGGCGGTGACGCTGGCGATCCGGCCCCGCATGGCGGACGACCTCGTCTTCGGCGCCACGGTATGCAGTCTGCTCGGCCTGTGCAACGGCTACTTCCTCGGGCAGCTGGCGCGCGATATCGCCGCCGCACGACGACTGCCGCAAGCGTGTTCCGCGCCCGTGCCCGATTCCGTATGATCGGCGCATGACGACAGGATTGCGAGGAGGTGCAACATGCTCAAACTGGGAGAAACCGATCCCCGGCTGATCGACAAGCTGGGCACCCTTGCCGCACGGGTGGTCGAGGACGCGCTGGCCTCGGGCCTCACTTGGGACCAGGCCGTCGTGGCGCTCGGCATCGCGGCCAAGGCGATGTCGGCCAAGGCCGCCAGCCAGGGCGGCGCCGCGCCGGCCGACTACGCACTGCATGCGGAGCAACGCCTGAAGGAAGGCATGGACCGCAGCGCCGCGGTCCTCAAGGCCTATCTTTCCTGACGCCGGCTTCGCCTCAGAACCCGATCCGCCCCTTGCCCGGCGTCGGCTTGATCCGGATATCGTCCACGCTCACGCGTTCGCGTCCGGCCGCCACCGCATGGCCCAGGCCATCCAGCAGGGTCTTGCGCAGGTCGCGCGGCGAGACGCCCGCCAGCTTGTCCAGCACCACGTCGGCCAGGCGCGGATCGAAGGCCGCCAGGTTGAGTTCATCCAGCAGCCCCGCATACATGCGCTGGGCGATGCCGGCCGCCTGTTCCAGTGTCGGCGTCGGCACCTCGTAGACCGCCATGCGGTTCAGCAGCGGGTGGGGAATGCCTTCGGTGGAGTTGGCGGTCAGCACCCAGAAGATCTGCGAAGCGTCGATCTCGACGTCGATGAATTCGTCGCGGAAGCTGCTGGCCGTCTCCGGTTCCAGCAACTGATAGAGAGCGGCGAGCGGATCCGACTGAGTCGAGCCGCTCGCCTTTTCCACTTCATCGAGCACGATCACCGGGTTCGCGTACTGTCCGCGCACCAGGCGCTCGGCCACCTTGCCGCATTTCGCGCCGCGCCAGCTGGCCGAGCTGCCGGTGATGACGAAGCCGGCCGACAGCGCATTCATGCTGATCAGCTCACATTCGGTCTGCATCACCCTGGCCAGGCGCCGCGCGAAGTGGGTCTTGCCGACACCGGGGCCGCCCAGCAGCAGGATCGGCATGACGTTGAAACCACGATTGCCCGCATGCGCCAGGCGCAGGTAGCGGGCGAGGTCGTCCAGGACTTCCTCGAAATTCGGACATTCTTCGAACAGGGGATCGAGGGCATCAAGCGATGAGGGCTTGGTGACGAAGCGCTCGGCCCCGGTCTCCAGCATGCGCTCGTAGAAGGCTTCGAGTTCCGGGGAGCGGCCGCGGCTGCGGTCGAGCGCTTCCTGGACTTCGCTGAGGTCATAGACCGCGCAGGTACGGGCGAGTGAAATGTTCACGGCTTTCTCCTTGCAGGCCCGCCCCAGTCCAGCTGTACCACGGCTGCACCATCCCGCCGAGCGGGCCATGAGCGGGATGGGTCTTTGCCTTGACTCGATCCTAACCCGTCCAGCCGAGCGCTGCCAAGTTGTCACTCTCAAATTCTGCAAAGAAACTTTAGTTTCTGTGAGAAAAGACAACGCCGGAGCTGAGCTTAATCAAAGAGAAAGATTGTCGTTACAACTGAGGCTTAACCTTCATTCTGTTTCCTAAGTGACTGATTTAGGAGACATTTTACCTTGACGATATCTCAATAGCTGCCGCTAAGTCCTTGGTTTCATTAGACAAATTCGGATTTGCCAAGCGTGAATTCGCTTGACCACCAACATTGATTCCAATAAAGTGGGAAACAGTGTGAAAAAGTGTCGATTTGTGGGGGATTTTCGGAACCTCGAGCGGCCAAAAAATTCTAAATTGATAATTCTCCAAGCTAGGTAAATACGTGTTCCAGGGCGCGTCAGCGATCAACCTCGATGCAAAAGGCCGGATGTCGATTCCGGCAAAGCATCGTGACGCCCTCGCGGTCCAGTGCGAAGGCCGGATGACGCTGACCAAGCATCCGCATGGCTGCCTGCTGTTCTTCCCGCGTCCCGTGTGGGAACAGCACCGCGAGCAGATCGCCGCCTGGCCGATGTCGGCCCGTGCGTGGCAGCGCATTTTCCTTGGTAACGCGTGCGATGTCGAGTTGGACAGTGCAGGCCGGGTGCTGATTTCGCCCGAACTGCGCGCCGCCGTGGGTTTGGAGAAAGAAGTCATGATGTTGGGCATGGGCACCCATTTCGAAATCTGGGATGCCGCCAAGCTTGCCGAAAGCGAAGCCGAGGCCGTTGCCGGCGGCATGCCTGATGTCCTTTCCAATTTCTCCTTCTGAGGCGCCGATGACGGAAATAGTAACGGTGCCTGCCATGGAGGGAGGGGACTTCCAGCATCGCACGGTGCTGCTGGACGAAGCAGTGGATGCACTCGACCTGACGGGCGAGCGCGCCAACGGTACTTATATAGATGGCACCTTCGGCCGCGGCGGCCATAGCCGCCTGATCCTGTCGCGCCTGGGGCCGCAGGGCCGCCTGATCGCCTTCGACAAGGATCCGCAGGCGATCGCGACCGCGCAAGAGGTGAACGATCCGCGTTTCACGATCGTGCATGACAGTTTTGCCACGATGCTGGACGCGCTGGCCGCGCGCGGCATCAGCCAGGTGGACGGCATCTTGCTGGACCTTGGTATTTCGTCGCCCCAGGTGGACGACGCCACCCGCGGATTCAGTTTCCGCCAGGATGGCCCGCTCGACATGCGCATGGACACCACGCGTGGGATGTCCGCGGCCGAGTGGCTGGCCACCGCGACGGAACAACAATTGGAAAAGGTTATTCGGGATTATGGAGAAGAACGGTTTGCTTTCCAGATTGCAAAGGCGATTGTTGCTCGCCGCGCAATCCAGCCAATTTCGACCACACGAGAGCTTGCCGCAATCGTGGCAAACGCGGTCAAGACTCGCGAAAAGGGCAAAGATCCGGCAACCCGGACCTTTCAGGCTGTCCGGATTTTCATCAATAAAGAGCTTGAAGACCTTGAAGCAGGTCTGAGCGCCGCCTACGCGATGCTGGCGCCGGGGGCGCGCATGTCCGTGATCAGCTTCCACTCGCTGGAAGATCGCATGGTCAAGCAATTCCTGGCGTCCAAGGCGAAAGTCGAGCAGCCGGACCGCCGGCTGCCGATCCGCGCCGTCGACCTGCCGCAGCCATTGATGAAACTGATCACCAAGACCAAGCCGTCCGATGCGGAAGTGAGCGCTAACCCGCGCGCCCGCTCGGCGGTGCTGCGCGTGGCCGAGCGGCTGGGAGGCCCGGCATGAGCGTCAAGCTGAACATCCTGCTGACGGCAGCCGTGGTCGGCTGCGCGCTGTCGGTGGTGAATGCGCGCTACCAGTCGCGCCACCTGCTGATCGAGCTCGAGCGCCTGAACCAGCACGCGCGCCAGCTCGACATCGACTGGGCCCAGCTCCAGCTCGACCAGTCCACCCTCGGCAAGAACGAGCGCATCGAGCAGATCGCGCGCACCAGCCTGAACATGGCCCCCTTGAGCCCGGCCCGTACCCAATACCTGACGGAAGGGGCGAAATGAGTCGCGTGGAACGCAGAGCCACCGCGCGCGTCGCCGCCTCCAAGGGCGTGGCTTTCTCGAAAAGCCCGGTCCTGGCCGTGAACGTGCCGAGCTGGCGCTCGCGCCTGGTGCTGTTCGTCCTGTTCGCGGCCTTCGCCGCGCTGGCCGCGCGCGCGCTCTGGCTGCAGGGCGTGTCCACCCAGTTCCTGCAAAAGCAGGGCAAGAGCCGCTACGAGCGCCTGGTCGAACTGCCGGCCGCGCGCGGCAAGATCATGGACCGCAACGGCCAGGTGCTGGCGTCCTCGCTGCCGGTGAAGGCGGTGGCCGCCTTCCCGAAAGAAGTATTGGCCGGGCCCACCGGCAAGCTGGCCGAGCTGGCGCGGCTGCTCGAGATGCCCGAGCCGGAGCTGCGCGCCAAGCTCGATACCAAGCGCAGCTACGTCTACCTCAAGCGCCAGGTCGAGATGGACGCGGTCGAGCAGATCGAGAAGCTCAAGATCGACGGGATCGACACCCGCAAGGAATACAAGCGCTACTACCCGCAGGGCGAAGTGATGACCCACATGGTCGGCTTCACCAACGTCGAGGACCGCGGCCAGGAAGGCATGGAGCTGTTCCACCAGAAGAACCTGATGGGCGTGCCGGGCAGCCGCCGCGTGATCCGCGACCGTCTCGGCCACATCGCCGAAGACCTGGGCATGTTCCGCGAGCCGCACCACGGCAAGGACCTGACCCTGTCGGTCGACAGCAAGCTGCAGTACATCGCCTTCACCAGCGTGAAGAACGCGGTCGAGAAATTCAACGCCCAGGCAGGCGGCGCCGTGGTGCTGGACGTGCATACCGGAGAAGTGCTGGCCATGGCCAACTACCCGACCTACAACCCGAACGACCGCGCCAAGCTGACCGGCGCCCAGCTGCGCAACCGCGTCATCACCGATACCTTCGAGCCGGGGTCGACCCTGAAGCCGGTCACTGTGGCGCTCGGGCTGGAAAAGAAGAAGATCACGCCCGATACCGTGTTCGACACCTCGGGCGGGCGCATCGTCGTGGGCGGCCGCCCGATCCGCGACATGCACCCGAAGGACGCGCTCACGGTCAGCGGCATCATCCAGAAATCCTCGAACGTCGGCACCGTCAAGATCGCCCAGATGCTCGAGCCGAAGGACATGTGGGAGCTGTACACCAAGCTCGGTTACGGCCAGGCGCCGCGCTTCGGCTTCCCGGGCGCCGTCGCAGGCCGCGTGCGTCCATGGAAGTCGTGGAAGCCGATCGAGTACGCCAACATGTCCTTCGGCCACGGCCTGTCGGTCTCGCTGCTGCAGCTGGCGCGTTCCTACATGGTGTTCGCGCGCGACGGCGACATCATCCCGCTGTCCTTCCTGAAGGTCACCGAAGAGCCGGTCGGCCAGCAGGTGATCTCGCCGAAGACCGCGGCCCAGGTGCGCACCATGCTCGAATCGGTGGTCGGCCCGGAAGGCACCGCATCGAAAGCCCAGGTGGCCGGCTACCGCGTGGGCGGCAAGACCGGCACCGCCGAAAAGATCGTCAACGGCCGCTACTCGAAGACCGACAACATCGGCTACTTCGTCGGCATCGCGCCGATGTCCAAGCCGCGCTTCGTCATCGCGGTCATGATCGACAACCCGCGCGGCGCGCTCAGGACAGGCGGCAGCGTCGCCGCCCCGACCGCCGCGGACCTGGCCTCGAATGCCTTGCGGGCGGCGAACATACCGCCCGACTCATCGATCACCGACATCATCATTCCGGCAGAACCGGTAGAGGAGAGCTTGTGATGGCGATGAGCCTGAACGACATCTGCGATTGGATCCGCGCCGCCGCCCCAGGCGGCCGACTCGTTTCCGACTCCCGCCGCGTGGCGCCGGGAGACGTGTTCTTCGCCTATCCGGGCGAAGGCGCGGACGGCCGCAGCTTCATTGGCGCCGCGGTTTTCGCCGGCGCAGCTGCCGTCGTCTACGAAGAAGACGGCTACCAATGGGATGCCGCGCACCAGGTGGCGCATCTCGCCGTGGCCGAGCTGAAGACGAATGCGGGCCCGATCGCGCACGGCGTGCTGGGCAGGCCGGATGCCGGCATGTTCACCGTCGGCGTCACCGGCACCAACGGCAAGACCTCGATCGCGGTGTGGACCGGCCAGGCGCTCGCGCGCCTCGGCGAGACCGCCGCCGTGGTCGGCACCCTGGGCGTGGGTCTCGTGAAGGGCAGGGGCGAGCCGCAGTTCGACGCCACCGGCTACACCACGCCGGACGCGGTGCTGCTGGCCCAGACCCTTGCCGACCTGCGCGCCCGGGAAGCCGGCGCGCTGGCCATCGAAGTCTCGTCCATCGGCCTGGTGCAGGAGCGCACCGCCGGCATGCATTTCGACGTCGCCATCTTCACCAACCTGACCCGCGACCACCTCGACTTCCATGGCGACATGGAGAGCTACGAGGCCGCCAAGGTGAAGCTGTTCGAGTGGGAAGGCCTGAAGAACGCGGTCGTCAACCTGGACGACCCGGCCGGCCTGCGCCTGGTGGCCCACCTGCGCAGGAACTTCGCGCAGCTGCCGGTCACCGGCTACACGCTCAAGGACGAAGCCGCGCAGCCCGCCATCGACGGCGTCGCCATCCTGCGCGCCGCCAGCATGCGCAGCCGCCACGCGGGCACCGAATTCGCAGTCGACACCCCGGCCGGCAGCGCGAGCCTAAAGACCCAGCTGGTCGGCCACTTCAACGTCAGCAATGCACTGGCGGTGCTGGGCGCGCTGCTGGCCAGGGGCACGCCCTTGAAAGCGGCCGTGGAGGCGATCGAAGCCTTGCAGCCGGCCCCGGGCCGCATGCAGCAGATCGGCGGCCAGGACGCGCCGATGGTCGTGATCGACTATGCGCACACCCCGGACGCGCTGGAAAAGACCTTGCACGCACTGCGCCAGGTGGCACAGGAACGCAACGGCGAACTGTGGTGCGTGTTCGGCTGCGGCGGCGACCGCGATCCGGGCAAGCGCCCGCAGATGGGCGCCGTGGCCCAGGCGGCCGACCACATCCTGGTCACCAGCGACAACCCGCGCAGCGAAGAGCCGGCGAACATCATCGCCCAGATCGTGGCCGGCATCGGGAAAGAATATCAAGCTGTGGAAGACCGCGCCACCGCGATCCTGCTGGCCGTGAAGAACGCCGGCAAGCAGGACGTGATCCTGCTGGCAGGGAAGGGCCATGAACCCTACCAGGAAATCAAGGGCAAGAAGCTGCCCTTCTCCGACGCCGACCACGCTTCGCTGGCATTGACCGCGCGGCTCACCATGATGAGGACCCATTGATGCGCGCTACGCTTGCAGAACTGGTTACCGCGATCCCGGGCGCGCAGCTCGTCGGCGCCGACCTGGCCTTCGATGGCGTGTCGACCGACAGCCGTACGGCCCCTAGCGGTGCGCTGTTCATCGCGCTCAAGGGCGAGACCTTCGATGCGCACGCCTTCCTCGACCAGGTCGCCGCACGCGGCGTGGCCGCGGTCGTCGTCCATGCAGTGCCGGACGGCTGGACGCTGCCGGCGATCGTCGTGCCGGACACCCTGGCGGCGCTGGGCCGCATCGCCAACTTCTGGCGCATGCAGTTCGACATCCCCGTGATCGGTGTGACCGGCTCGAACGGCAAGACCACGGTCAAGGAAATGATCGCCGCGATCCTGGCCGCCGCCTTCGGCGAAGGCGCGCGCCTGGCCACGCAGGGCAACCTGAACAACGAAATCGGCGTGCCGCTGACCCTGTTCCGCCTGGGGCCGCAGCACCGCGCCGCCGTGATCGAGATGGGCATGAACCATCCGGGCGAAATCGGCCGCCTGGCCGCGATCGCCGTGCCTTCGGTCGCGATGGTCAACAACGCCCAGCGCGAGCACCAGGAATTCATGCACACCGTGGAAGCGGTGGCGCGCGAGAACGGCTCGGTGCTGGCGGCGCTGCCGCCGAACGGCAGGGCCGTGTTCCCGGGCGACGATACCTATACCGACCTGTGGCGCGGCATCGCGCCGTGCCCGGTGCTGAGCTTCGGCCTGAGCGAGGACTGCGACGTGCGCGCCAGCTACACCTCGACCGGTTTCGGCAACGAACTGCAGGTGACGGCGGGCGGCGCCCAGTTCACGCTGAAGCTGGCCGCGGCCGGCGACCACAACGTACGCAATGCGCTGGCTGCGATCGCCAGCACCCTCGCCGCCGGCATCCCGCAGGACGCCATCGTGCGCGGCCTGGAGAGCTTCGCCCCGGTCGGCGGCCGCCTGCAGCGCAAGCAGGCCGCCAACGGTGCGACCGTCATCGACGACAGCTACAACGCGAATCCCGACTCGATGCGCGCCGCGATCGACGTGCTGGCCGCCTATCCGGCCCCGCGCGTCCTGGTGGTCGGCGACATGGGCGAAGTCGGCACGCAGGGACGGGAGTTTCACGAAGAAGTCGGTGCCTACGCCCAAGAGCGTGGCATCGAACACGTGCTCGCCACTGGCGAACTGGCACGCCACCTGGGCGCGTCGGGAGCACGGCATTACGAGCAGTTCGACGAATTATTGGCAGCACTGGATGTCACTCTGGGCGGCAATACGACAGCAACTGTGCTGGTGAAGGGCTCGCGCTTCATGAAGATGGAGCGCGTGGTCCAGCACCTGACCGGATCAACACCTAGCAAGGACGCCCACTAACATGCTTCTCTGGCTCGCCCAATACTTCCAGGACTACCTCGGTCCGCTGCGCGTGTTCAACTACATCACGTTCCGCGCGGTCTTCGCGACCATCACCGCGATCACCATCGGCCTGATCTGCGGCCCGGCCGTGATCCGCAAGCTGACCGCCATGAAGGTCGGCCAGGCCGTGCGCACCTACGGTCCGCAGACCCACCTGGCCAAGCACGGCACCCCGACCATGGGCGGCGTGCTGGTCCTGATCTCGATCGGCATCTCGACCCTGCTGTGGTGCGACCTGTCGAACCGCCTGATCTGGCCGGTGCTGGTCGTGACCATGGGCTTCGGCGCCATCGGCTGGGTCGATGACTACCGCAAGGTGGTCTATAAAGACCCGGAAGGCATGCGCTCGGGCGAAAAGTATTTCTGGATGTCGCTGATCGGCATCGCCTCGGCGCTCTACCTGGCGTTCTCGGTGTCGGCCGCGAACCCCTGGGAAGTGCTGCAGCTGTTCTACGCCTGGGTGCAGTCGGGCTTCTCGATGACCCTGCCGCCCAAGGCCGACCTGATCGTCCCCTTCTTCAAGTCGATCAGCTATCCGCTGGGCGTGTGGGGCTTCATCGCGCTGACCTATTGCGTCATCGTCGGCTCCTCGAACGCGGTCAACTTCACCGACGGCCTCGACGGCCTGGCGATCATGCCGACCGTGATGGTCGGCGGCGCCCTCGGCCTGTTCGCCTACCTGACCGGCAGCGCGACCTTCTCGAAATACCTGTTCATCCCCTACATCCCGGGCGCCGGCGAACTGCTGATCTTCTGCGGCGCGATGGCCGGCGCGGGCCTGGCCTTCCTGTGGTTTAACGCGCACCCGGCGCAGATGTTCATGGGCGACGTCGGCGCGCTGGCGCTGGGCGGCGCGCTCGGCACCATCGCCGTCATCGTGCGCCAGGAAATCGTCCTGTTCATCATGGGCGGCGTGTTCGTGGCCGAGACCCTGTCGGTGATCATCCAGGTCAGCTGGTTCAAGTACACCAAGAAGCGCTATGGCGCCGGGCGCCGCGTGTTCCTGATGGCGCCGCTGCACCACCACTTCGAACAAAAGGGCTGGAAGGAGACCAAGGTCGTGGTCCGCTTCTGGATCGTGACCATGATGCTGGTCCTTGTCGGCTTGTCCACTTTGAAACTGCGCTGATGAACTACGAAGGCAAATCCGCATTGGTGCTGGGCCTGGGCGAATCCGGGCTGGCGATGGCGCAATGGCTGGCCAGGGGCGGGGCGCGCGTGCGCGTGGCAGACACCCGCACCGAGCCGCAACGCCTGTTCGCCCTGCGCCAGGCGGTGCCGACCGCGGAATTTGTCGGCGGCGAATTCGGTGTGGACCTGCTCGACGGCGTCGACTTCGTCGCCGTCAGCCCGGGCCTGGCGCCGAACCGCGAACTGGCCGACATCGGCCCGGCGGCGCGTGCACGCAACATCCCGGTGTGGGGCGAGATCGAACTGTTCGCGCAGGCGCTCGCCCACCTGCGCACGGAACGCGGCTATGCGCCGAAAGTCATCGCCATCACCGGCACCAACGGCAAGACCACGGTGACCAGCCTGACCGGCCTGCTGTGCCGCCGCGCCGGCCTGAGCACCCGCGTGGCCGGCAACATCAGCCCGGCCGCCCTCGACGTGCTGCGCGAATGCCTGGACGGCGACGACTTGCCGCAGGCCTGGGTGCTCGAGCTGTCGAGCTTCCAGCTGCACACCACCTTCAGCCTGCAGGCCGATGCCGCCACCGTGCTGAACCTGACCCAGGACCACCTCGACTGGCACGGCAGCATGGATGCCTATGCGGCCGACAAGGCGCGCATCTTCGGCAGCGACACGGTCCGCGTGCTGAATCGCGACGACGCCATCGTGATGCGCATGAGCGCCGTCGACACCCCGGCCACCACCTTCGGCACCGGCGAACCGCTGGAGCCGAACAGCTTCGGCCTGGTCAACGAGCGCGGCGTGCTGTGGCTCGCGAATGCCGTGGCCCTCGATGAGGAGCCGGCGAAGAAACTGAAGAAGGGCGAGATCGCAGCGCCCGTCGAAGTCGGCGTGAATCGCCTGATGCCGGCCGACGCCCTCAAGATCCGCGGCCTGCACAACGCCTCGAACGCGCTGGCCGCGCTGGCCCTGTGCCGCGCCTGCGGCCTGCCGCTGGCGCCGCTGCTGCACGGGCTGCGCGAGTACGCGGGCGAACCGCACCGCGTCGAGCTGGTCGCCAACATCGACGGCGTCGACTACTACGACGACAGCAAGGGCACCAACGTGGGCGCCACCGTCGCCGCGCTGGAAGGCCTGGGTAAGGCTTTCGCCGGCGAAGACCAGCAGATCCTCCTGATCGCGGGCGGCGACGGCAAGGGCCAGGATTTCGCGCCGCTGGCGCTCCCGGCGTCGCGCTACGTGCGCGCGGTGCTGCTGATCGGCCGCGACGCGCCGGCGGTGCGCGCCGCGATCGAGCCGACCGGCGTGCCGGCCTTCGACCTGCCCGGCCTGCCGGAAGCGGTGCGCCGCGCTAGCGGCCTGGCGCGTCCGGGCGATGCGGTGCTGCTGTCGCCGGCCTGCGCCAGCCTCGACATGTTCACGAACTATGCGCACCGCGCGCAGGTGTTCGTCGATGCCGTACGCGACATCGCACTGGAGAAGGGGCAGGAGATCTGATGGCTTTCCAGATTCCGTTCAAGTTCTCCGGATCGAGCAGCGACGCGACCATCGCGGCGCGCAGCCGTCCGTCCAAGATGATGGACTACGACCAGCCCCTGGTCTGGGTCACCGTGCTGCTCATGATGTTCGGCCTGGTGATGGTGTATTCGGCCTCGATCGCGCTGCCGGATTCGCCCAAGTTCGCCTACCTGAACGACAAGAACGAGTACTTCCTGTTCCGCCAGATGGCCTACATCGTGGTCTCGATGGCCGCCGCCGCCGTGGTGTTCCAGGTCCCCATCGCGGTGTGGCAGAAATATGCGCCGATGATGTTCATCGGCACCCTGGTGCTGCTGGTGATCGTGCTGATCCCCGGCGTCGGCGTGACGGTCAACGGCGCGCGCCGCTGGCTGCCGCTGAAGGTCATGAACCTGCAGCCCTCGGAGCTGATGAAGATCGCCGTCGTGCTGTATGCCGCCGACTTCACGGTCCGCAAGCAGGAATACATGCACAAGCTGACCAAGGGCTTCCTGCCGATGATGGCCGCGATCGGCCTGGTCGGGATGCTGCTGCTGCTCGAGCCCGACCTGGGCGCCTTCGGCGTGATCGTCTGCATCGCCATGGGCATCCTGTTCCTGGGCGGGATCAACATCATCTGGTTCGGCGGCATCGGCGCGCTGCTGGTGCTGATCTTCAGCGCGATCATCGCGCTGTCGCCGTTCCGCCGCGCCCGCATGTTCGCCTACCTCGACCCGTGGGCCGACGGCCATGCGCTGGACAAGGCCTACCAGCTGACCCACTCGCTGATCGCCTTCGGCCGCGGCGAGTTCTTTGGCGTGGGCCTGGGCGGCAGCGTCGAGAAGCTGTTCTACCTGCCGGAAGCGCACACCGACTTCATCATGGCCGTCATCGGCGAAGAGCTCGGCCTGGCCGGCGTGCTGGTCGTGATCGCGATGTTCTACTGGCTGGTGAAACGCGCCTTCGACATCGGCCGCCAGGCGATCGCCCTGGACCAGATCTTCTCCGGCCTGGCCGCCAAGGGCATCGGCATCTGGATCGGCGCGCAGACCTTCATCAACATGGGCGTGAACCTGGGCCTGCTGCCGACCAAGGGCCTGACCCTGCCGCTGATGAGCTTTGGCGGTTCGGGCGTGATGTTCAACTGCATCGGCCTGGCGATCCTGCTGCGGATCGACTACGAAAACCGGGTGCGCATGCGCGGAGGCCGCACATGAAGAGGCTGATGATCATGGCGGCCGGCACCGGCGGCCACATCTTCCCCGGCATCGCGATCGCCCAGACCATGCGCGCGCGCGGCTGGGAAGTGTCCTGGCTGGGCACCGCCCACGGCATGGAAATCGACCTGGTGCCGAAGGCCGGCATCCCGATGGACAGCATCGACTTCGCCGGCCTGCGCGGCAAGGGCCTGGCCCACACCGTGAAGGGCGCCTTCAAGATGGCCGCCAGCTTCCTGGCCTGCCGCCGCTACCTCGGCCAGCGCAAGCCCGACGTGGTGCTGGGCATGGGCGGCTACGTGACGGTGCCGGGCGGGATGATGGCGCGCACGCGCGGCGTGCCGCTGGCCCTCGTGAACGCCGACGCCGCACTGCTGCTGTCGAACAAGACCCTGGCCCCGATCGCCCAGCGCGTGCTGTTCGGCTTCCCGGCCGATTTCGGCAAGGCCGCGGGCAAGGCGGTCGTCACCGGCAATCCGGTGCGCCAGCAGATCCTCGACCTGCCGCTGCCCGCCGAACGCTTCGCCGGCCGCAGCGGTCCGCTGCGCGTGCTGGTGGTTGGCGGCAGCCTGGGCGCCAAGGTGCTGAACGACAGCGTGCCGGCGGCGCTGGCCCAGATCGATCCGGCCCTGCGCCCGCTGGTGACCCACCAGTCGGGCAAGAAGAACATCGAGGCCCTGCGCGCCGCCTACGCGGCCGCCGGCGTCGAAGCGAACGTGGTCGACTTCATCGACGACATGGCGGCCAGCTACGCGAATGCCGACCTGGTGATCTGCCGCGCCGGTGCGATCACGGTGTCGGAACTGACGGCGGCCGGCGTGGCCAGCGTGCTGGTGCCCTTCGTCGCCAGCACCACCAGCCACCAGCGCGACAACGCGGTCTGGATGGCGGGGCAGAAGGCGGCCGTGTATCTGCCGCAGGGCGAACTGAATCCGCAGCGGCTGGCAAGCCTTCTGCAAACGACGACGCGTGAGGACTGCCTGGCAATGGCGCAGGCGGCGCACAAGGTGGGCAAGCGCGACGCGAACGAAGCGATCGCACGTGAATTGGAACGACTGGCGGAACAATGAAACACAAGATCAAGAACATCCATTTCGTCGGCATCGGCGGCAGCGGCATGAGCGGCATCGCCGAAGTGCTGCTCAATCTGGGCTATAACGTGTCGGGCTCCGACCTGACCAGCAATGCGGCCAGCCAGCGCCTGGCGGACCTGGGCGCGCGCGTGTACACCGGCCACTCGGCCGAACACGTGATCGGCGCCAACGTGGTTGTGACCTCGACCGCCGTCAACGAAGCGAATCCGGAAGTGATGGCAGCCCGCGCCGCCAAGGTGCCGGTGGTGCCGCGCGCCATCATGCTCGGCGAACTGATGCGCCTGAAACGCGGCATCGCGATCGCCGGCACCCACGGCAAGACCACCACCACCAGCCTGGTGGCCTCGGTGCTGGCCGCGGGCGGCCTCGATCCGACCTTCGTCATCGGCGGACGCCTGACCGCGGCCGGCGCGAATGCCAAGCTGGGCTCGGGCGACTACATCGTGGCCGAGGCCGACGAATCGGACGCCTCTTTCCTGAACCTGACGCCGATGATCGAGGTGATCACCAACATCGACGCCGACCACATGGAAACCTACGAGCACGACTTCGAGAAGCTGAAGGCCGCGTTCGTGAACTTCACCCACCGCCTGCCGTTCTACGGCCGCGTCATGCTGTGCATCGACGACCCGCACGTGCGCGCCATCCTGCCGCAGGTGACCAAGCCTGTGACGACCTACGGCTTCTCGGAAGGCGCCGAAGTGCGCGCGCTGGACGCCCATGCGGAAGGCGTGCAGATGCACTTCACGGTGCGCCAGCAGGGCTATCCGGACACCAAATTCGTGCTGAACCAGCCGGGCATGCACAATGTGCTGAACGCCTGCTCGGCGATCGCGATCGCGCGCGAGATCGGCATCAGCGACGAGGCGACCAACCAGGGCCTGCAGAATTTCAGCGGCGTCGGCCGCCGCTTCACCCGCTACGGCGAGGTCGCCATCCCCGGCGGCGGCAGCTTCACCCTGGTGGACGACTTCGGCCACCACCCGGTCGAGACCGAGGTGACCCTGGCTGCCGCGCGCGCCGCCTATCCGGACCGCCGCCTGGTGCTGGCTTTCCAGCCGCACCGCTACAGCCGCACGCGCGACCTGTTCGAAGACTTCGTGAAAGTGCTGGCCACCCCGGACGTGCTGCTGCTGGCCGACGTCTACCCGGCCGGCGAAGCGCCGATCGTGGCCGCCGACGGCCGCGCCCTGGCGCGCGCACTGCGCACCGGCGGCAAGGTGGAACCGATCTTCGTCGAGACGATCGCCGACATGCCCGCCGCCATCCTGAACGCGGTGCGCGACGGCGACGTCGTCATGACCATGGGCGCCGGCTCGATCAGCGGCGTCCCGCACCAACTGACCAACCCAAAGGCTTAACATCGTGAACGCAACCAAGGTTAATGAAACTGCGACCTTCGACCCGGCATCCTTCGGCAAGGTCGGCGTGCTTTTCGGCGGCCGCTCCGCCGAGCGTGATGTATCGATCATGTCCGGCACCGGCGTCCTCAACGCCCTGAAGAGCCGCGGCGTCGACGCCCACCCCTTCGACCCGGGCACGCAAAGCCTGGCCGAACTGGCGGAACAGAAATTCGACCGCGTCTTCATCGCGCTGCACGGCCGCTACGGCGAAGACGGCAGCCTGCAGGGCGCGCTCGAACAGCTCGGCATCCCCTATACCGGCAGCGGCGTGATGGCGTCCGCCGTCGGCATGGACAAGATCACCACCAAGAAGATCTGGAAGATGGACGAGATCCCGACCCCGGACTATATGTCGATCGATCCGTCCACCGACCTCGACGAGGTCCTGGTGGCGCTCGGCCTGCCGCTGATCGTCAAGCCGCCGCTCGAAGGCTCCACCATCGGCATCACCAAGGTCAGCAAGCCCGAGGAACTGAAGGCCGCGGTCGACCTGGCCATCGGCTTCGATCCGGTGGTGCTGGCCGAGGAATTCGTCACCGGCCGCGAGTTCACCGTGGCCGTGCTGGGCACCGGCAAGCTGGCGCGTGCGCTGCCGATCGTCGAGATCGTGGCCCCGGAAGGCAACTACGACTACCAGAACAAGTACTTCACCGACGACACCCAGTACCACTGCCCGGCGCAGCTGGACGCGGCGCTGACGGAAGAGATCCAGCGCCACGCCGTGAACGCCTACCGCGCGCTCGGCTGCGAGGGCTGGGGCCGGGTCGACGTACTGGTGCGCGAGAACGACATGCGTCCTTTCCTGCTGGAAGTGAACACCTCGCCGGGCATGACCTCGCACTCGCTGGTGCCGATGGCCGCGCGCGCGGTGGGCATCAGCTACGAAGACCTGTGCCTGGAGATCCTGGCCTCGGCCCGGCTCAAGATGGCGAAAGCAAAGGGCTGATCGCGCATGTGGCATGACGTCCGCACCCTCAACGCAAGCGCCAGCAGCCTGGTGGCGCTGGTGGTGCTCGCCTGTATCGGCTCGGGTGTGTGGTGGCTGTCGCAGCGGCCCATGTTCTCGCTGCGCGCGGTGACGGTGGAAAGCATGTACCAGCTGCCGCTGCGCCACGTGAACGAACTGACGGTGCGCAACGGCGTGATCGGCAAAATTCGCGGCAACTTCTTCACGACGGACCTGGAACAGGTGCGGGCCACCTTCGAGACCGTGCCCTGGGTGCGCCGCGCCACGGTGCGCCGCGAGTGGCCGAACCAGCTGATCGTCGAGGTGGAAGAGCACGAGGCGCTCGGCACCTGGGGCGAGGATGGCCGCCTGCTGTCGGTCAAGGGCGACGTGTTCACCGCCAACCTGGCCGAGGCCGACGACGATCACGTGCTGCCGGCCTTCGAGGGTCCGCGGGGCAGCGAGAAGGAAGTGCTGGCGCGCTTCACCGAGCTGCGTGCGCTGTTCGCGCCGGTCCAGCTGGCGCCGCAGGCCTTGTCGCTGTCCGAGCGCTACGCCTGGACCGTCAAGCTGGACAACGGCATGAGCGTGGCGCTCGGCCGCGAGAAGGACCAGGACACGCTGAAAAAGCGCGTGCAGCGGCTGGTGGGCGTCTACCCGCAGATGGTCGCGCGGCTGCAGGAAGGGCGCATCGACACCATCGACATGCGCTATCCGAACGGCCTGGCGCTGTCCTCGGCGGCGCTGGCGGTGCCGATCGATGCCACCAAGCCGGTGAAGCCAGTGAAAAAGAAGCCGAATCAACCGAATAACACAACCAAGCAAACATAAGCAGGCAACAGCAATGACTAAAGACGCGAAGAACCTGATCGTCGGCCTCGACATCGGCACCTCGAAGGTGGTGGCGGTCGTGGCCGAAGTGATGTCCGATGGACGCCACGAGGTGATCGGCCTCGGTCAGCACGAGTCGAAAGGATTGAAGAAAGGCGTGGTCGTGAACATCGAGGCCACCGTCGAGTCGATCCAGCGCGCGCTCGAGGAAGCGGAGCTGATGGCCGACTGCAAGATCCGCAATGTCTATGCTGGCATCGCCGGCAGCCATATCCGTTCGTTCAATTCGAGCGGCATGGTTGCGATCAAGGACAAGGAAGTGACCGCCACCGACGTGGCGCGCGTGATCGAGACCGCCAAGGCGGTCAACATCCCGACCGACCAGCAGCTGCTGCACACGGTGCCGCAGGAATTCATCGTCGACAACCAGGAAGACGTGCGCGAGCCGATCGGCATGAGCGGCATCCGCCTGGAAGTGCGCGTGCACATCGTCACCGGTGCGGTGTCCGCGGTCCAGAATATTGTAAAGTGCGTGCGCCGTTGCGGGCTCGAGGTCTCGGACCTGATCCTGCAGCCGATGGCCTCGGCCGACGCCGTGCTGACGGTCGACGAAAAAGAGCTGGGCGTGGTCCTGATCGACATCGGCGGCGGCACCACCGACATCGCCGTGTTCTCCGACGGCGCCATCCGCCACACGGCGGTGCTGCCGATCGCGGGCGACCAGATCACCAGCGACATCGCGATGGCGCTGCGCACCCCGACCGGCGAAGCCGAGGACATCAAGATCCGCTACGGCGTGGCCAAGCAGGTGCTGGCCGACCCGGGCGAGACCCTGGAAGTGCCGGGGCTGGGCGACCGCGGACCGCGCGCCCTGTCGCGCCAGGCGCTGGCGGCCGTGATCGAGCCGCGCGTCGAAGAACTGTTCGCGATGGTGCACACGGTGGTGCGCGAGTCGGGCTACGAGGGCGTGCTCTCGTCGGGCATCGTGCTCACCGGCGGCAGCTCGATCATGCCGGGCATGATCGAAATGGCAGAAGACATTTTCCTCAAACCGGCGCGCCTCGGCACGCCGGACTACCGCGGCCAGCTGGCCGACGTCGTGCGCAGCCCACGCTACGCCACGGTGCTCGGCCTGCTGCTGGAAGCGAAGAAGCAGTACCTGCGCGGGCACATTGTCACGCGTCAGGATGGTTCGGTGAAGGCGGTGTGGCAGCGGATGAAGGAATGGATAGCGGGGAATTTTTAAAGGTCGCAGTTGTAGGGTAGGCAGGGCACGAAAATTTTTAGTACGGCAGCAACAAATCGTCCACGGGTAAAGATTTTTTAAATACAATCGCTACTTCCGGTTTCAAGGCTCTGCCAGGGGCCTGGCACCAGTCTTGAAACGGAAGCGGCATCTTGAAAATTGGGAGTTCATATGGAGTTCGATATGGTCGATAACGCAGCACTGGGGACCGTGATCAAAGTTGTCGGCGTCGGCGGCGCCGGTGGCAACGCGGTTCAGCACATGATCAACAAGGGTGTGTCCGGTGTCGAGTTCATCGCCGCAAATACGGATGCACAGGCGCTGGCGGTTTCGGGCGCCAACAACATCATCCAGATCGGCGAGTCCGGCCTGGGTGCGGGCATGCGTCCTGAAGTCGGCCGCCAGCTCGCCGAGCAGTCGCGTTCGCGCATCGAAGACGCGCTGCGCGGCGCGCACATGGTCTTCATCGCAGCCGGCATGGGCGGCGGCACCGGTACCGGCGCCGCGCCGATCGTCGCCGAAGTGGCCAAGACCATGGGTGCGCTGACCGTGGCCGTGGTCTCGAAGCCGTTCTCCTACGAAGGCGACAAGTGCATGCAGGTGGCGGAATCCGGCCTGGAAGAGCTGTCCAAGCACGTCGACTCGCTGATCGTCATCCTGAACGAGAAGCTGGAAGACATCTACGAAGACGAGTCGATGCTCGACTGGATGAAGCACGCCGACGACGTCCTGAACAACGCCGTTGCCGGTATCGCCGAGATCATCAACGTCCCGGGCCACATCAACGTCGACTTCAACGACGTCAAGACCATCATGAGCGAGCAGGGCAAGGCCATGATGGGCACCGCGACCGCCTCGGGCGTGGACCGTGCGCGCATCGCCGCCGAGCAGGCCGTGGCTTCGCCGCTGCTGGACGGCATCGACCTGTCGGGCGCCAAGGGCGTGCTGGTCAACGTGACCGCCAGCCGTGGCCTGAAGGGTAAGGAGATCAAGGAAGTCATGGCTGCGGTGCGCGCCTTCGCCGCACCGGACGCGTCGATCGCACAGGGCATCGCCTACGACGACGCCATGGGCGACGAGCTGCGCGTGACCGTGGTCGCGACCGGCCTGGGCAAGAACAAGAAGATGCAGCTGGTGCAGCCGCAGCAGGTGCTGCGCACCGGTACCCACGGCTACAACGCACCGGTGATGGCCGGTGCGTCGTCGGTTGCCGGCGGCCTGGCCATGGGCCATGCAGGCGACGCCGTGGGCGGCATGAAGCAGCCGGCCGTGTGGCGCCGCGAGCAGGCATCGGAGCAGGTGCAGGCGATGCAGCGCAACGGTGTCGAGACCTACGACATTCCGGCCTTCCTGCGCAAGCAGGCTGACTAAGCCGGTTTGAGTCGAACCCGAAGGCCAGCGCAAGCTGGCCTTTTTTCTTTGCTGCCTGTGGCGGGCACTTCTGGCGATCCCTCTGCAGACCATCGCCACATCGGCGATAATTGCCGAATTCTCAAAACACTTGAAGGAGCACACCCCATGACCATCCAGATCGGCGACCGCCTGCCGGAAGGCACCCTGTCGGAATTCATCGAAACCGAAACCGCGGGCTGCTCGCTCGGCCCGAACACCTTCCAGGTCGCTGACCTCGTCAAGGGCAAGAAGATCGTCATCTTCGGCCTGCCGGGTGCCTACACCCCGACCTGCTCGGCCCAGCACGTGCCGGGCTATGTCAAGAACGCCGAGGATTTGCGCGCCAAGGGCGTCGACGAAATCTGGTGCATCTCGGTCAACGACGCCTTCGTGATGGGCGCCTGGGGCCGCGACCAGAAAGCCACCGGCATCGTGCGCATGATGGCCGACGGCAATGCCGATTACTCGAAGGCCCTGGGCCTGGACGCCGACTTCTCGAAGCATGGCATGGGCACCCGCTGCAAGCGCTACTCGATGCTGGTCGAAGACGGCGTCGTCAAGCAGCTGAACGTGGAAACCGCCGGCTTCGAAGTCTCGAGCGCCGAAAAGATGCTGGAACAGCTGGGCTAATCTTCGCAACCCCTGTGAACGGCGCTGCGGCGCCGTTTTTTATCATGATCATCAACGCCGAAACTCCCGACCAGCCCGAAGTGCGGGCCATGCTGGAACAGCTCGATGCCTACTGCGCGTCGCTGTATCCGGCCGAATCGAACCACTTGATGGACATCGCGTCCCTGCTGCAGGACGGCGTCCTGTTCCTGGTCGCGCGCGACGTCGAGGGCAGGGCGGTGGGCTGTGCCGCCCTGGTCAGGCGCGAGGGCTACGGCGAGATCAAGCGCATGTTCGTCGATCCGGTGCGCCGCGGCGGTGGCACCGGGCGCCAGCTGCTGGACTACCTGGAAATGTTCGCGAAGATGTCCGGCCTGCAGGTCTTGCGGCTGGAGACCGGCATTCACCAGCTTGACGCGATCGGCCTGTACGAACGTGCCGGCTACGTGCGCTGCGCGCCCTTCGGCGACTACCGGCCCGATCCCTTGAGCCTGTTCATGGAAAAGAGCCTGTGAAGCGGCCCGCCGGCAACCTGACCAGCATCTATGCGATGGTGCTGGCCGTCTTCATGTTCGCACTGATGGACACGGTGATGAAGCTGCTGTCCCAGCGCTACCCGGCCATCCAGGTGGCCGCGCTGCGTTCGCTCACCTCGCTGCCGCTGATCGTCGTCTACGTCGGCATCAAGGTCGGCTACGGCGACATCTTCCGCATCCGCTGGCCGCTGCACATCCTGCGGGCGGTGCTGGGCATCGCGATGCTCAGCTTCTTCGCCTTCGGCATCCGCAAGCTGTCGCTGGCCGAGGCCTACACGATCTTCTTCATCGCCCCTGCGATCATCACCGCCCTGTCGGTCTGGTTCCTGAAGGAGCGCGTCGACGCGGCGCGCTGGATCGCGATCGGCGTGGGACTGGGCGGCGTACTGGTGGTGCTGCGCCCCAGCGGCGCGGGTTTCCTCACCATCGGCGGCCTGGCGGTGCTGGGCGCGGCCTCGATGTACGCCGTCTCGGCGATCACGGTGGGCATCCTGGCCCGCACCGACCGCAGCGAACACATGGTGTTCTGGCTGATGCTGATGATGTCGGTCGGCGCCAGCGCATTGGCGGCGCCCGGCTGGGTCGGCATGCGGATGAGCGACGCGCCCTTGCTGCTGGGCCTGGCCCTGAGCGGCTTCATCGGCCAGCTGGCGATCACCGAAGCCTTCGCCAAGGGCGATGCCTCGAGCGTGGCGCCCTTCGAATACACGGCGCTGGCCTGGGCCGTCGGCCTCGACTGGCTGCTGTGGCAAACCCTGCCGGACGGCTGGACGGTGCTGGGCGCGGCGATCATCATCGGCAGCGGCATGTATCTGATTCGCCACGAAACAGTGCACGTGGAATCGGATCACCCCTAGGAGGCTGGGGGCCGTCAGCGCCGCTGAAAACGCTGGGCTATAATCGCCGGATGCTGAAACAACGAACCATCAAGCAGGTCGTGCGCACCACCGGTGTCGGCGTCCACTCGGGCACCAAGGTCGAACTGACCCTGCGTCCGGCGCCGCCCGGGGCCGGCATCACCTTCCGCCGCGTCGACTACGACCCGATCGTCGCCATCCCGAGCGCGGCCGACGTGGTCGGCGAGACCCGCATGGCCACGGTCCTGATCAAGGACGGGGCGCGCGTCTCCACCGTCGAGCACCTGATGTCGGCCTGCGCCGGCCTGGGCATCGACAACCTGACCGTCGACGTGACGGCCGAAGAGATCCCGATCATGGACGGCTCGGCCGCTTCCTTCGTGTTCCTGCTGCAGCAGGCCGGCCTGGAAGAGCAGGACGCGCCGAAGAAATTCATCCGCGTGCTGAAGGACGTCGAGATCCGCCATGGCACGGGCGCGGCCGAGAAATGGGCGCGCCTGTCGCCCTACGACGGCTTCAAGCTCGACTTCTTCATCGAATTCAACCACCCGGCCGTGGACGGCACCATGCAGCGCGCCTCGGTCGATTTCGGCGACGTGTCCTACGTGCACGACGTGGCGCGCGCCCGCACCTTCGGCTTCATGCAGGACGTGGAAACCCTGCGCGGCCTGGGCCTGGCGCGCGGCGGCTCGCTGGAAAACGCGATCGTGATGGACGAGTACCGCATCCTGAATGCGGACGGCCTGCGCTACGAGGACGAGTTCGTGCGCCACAAGATCCTGGACGCGATCGGCGACCTCTATATTGTCGGGCACCCGCTGCTGGCCAGCTACACGGCCCACAAGTCGGGGCACGCGCTCAACAACGAGCTGCTGCGCAAGCTGCTGGCGACGCCGGATGCGTATGAATGGGTAGAGTTCGATTCGCTGAGCGAGGCGCCGCCGTCCTACCTGCGCCAGATGACGCGCGAGTGGGCCCAGATGTAAGGCCAGGACGCAGGATTACTTCCGCTTCTCCGCCAGGCGCCTGAGGGCCGCCACCAGGTCCTTGTTCTGGCTGGTCTCTTCCAGCGATTCCGCCAGCTCCTCGAAGGCCTGCACCGCCGTCTTCGGCAGCTCCAGCGTGCGCATCTCCGGTTTCTCGGGCATGGCGCGCGCCACCTGCACCTTCAGCTTGATCGCTTCCACCACCCAGCCGCGCTGCACCAGCGCCGACTGCAGCTTGGGCAGCATCTGCTTCATCCTGGCCGCCACGGCCGAACTCGGCACGGCGAGCACCAGCACCCCATCCTGGAAAGAGATCACGTCGGTATTGCCGGCCAGGACAGGCAGGATCGCGGCGCAGTCGGACTGCAGGCGCGCCATGCGCATCGCGGCGGGCAGCAGGCTGGCCATGCGGTCGTTCTTGCGCAGGAAGTCCGTCGCAACGATCGAGGTTTGCCGGTTCTTGGTACCGTAGATATGCACTGGGGAATGAGGAGGAAAGGAGGGGGATTCGCTATGCCCGCAACATATCACAAGATGCGCACGATCTGCGCACAAAAATATGCGTGCAAACACGCCGCCCGATTGTGGCCGGCGCAGCGGAACGCGGGCGAACAGTGCAATTTGATAACATTCTGCTGTTGAGCAGCCTTGTTATCCTGCCCATTGACCCCAAGTGTGGCCGGATCGCATGATAAAATCAGTAGCTTTTTGCCATAGGCGGTCTTCGGCGGGTCACTTGGATGATCCTCCCCTGGCTCTTTTTGCGGCGTAATTTTCTAGAACACAGCAATGTCATTCCTGACCCAGATTTTCGGCAGCCGTAACCAGCGTCTGCTCAAGCAATACCAAAAGACCGTGCGTCAGATCAACGCGCTCGAGCCCCAGATGGAAAAGCTGTCGGACGCCGAACTCCAGGCCAAGACGCCGGAGTTCAAGGACCGCCTGTCCAAGGGAGAAACGCTCGACGAGATCCTGCCGGAAGCCTTCGCCGTCTGCCGCGAGGCTGCCAAGCGCGTCATGAAGATGCGCCACTTCGACGTGCAGCTGATCGGCGGTATGGTCCTGCATGAGGGCAAGATTGCGGAAATGGGCACCGGTGAGGGCAAGACCCTGATGGCGACCCTGCCGGTCTACCTGAATGGCCTGTCGGGCAAGGGCGTGCACGTCATTACCGTCAACGACTACCTGGCCCAGCGCGACGCCGAATCGATGGGCCGCCTGTACGGCTGGCTGGGCCTGAGCACGGGTGTGAACCTGTCGCAGCTCGACCACGACAGCAAGCAGAAAGCCTACGCCTCGGACATCACCTACGGCACCAACAACGAATTCGGCTTCGATTACCTGCGCGACAACATGGTCTACGACGTGCGCGAACGCGTGCAGCGCAGCCTGAATTTCTCGGTGGTCGACGAGGTCGACTCGATCCTGATCGACGAAGCGCGCACCCCGCTGATCATCTCCGGCCAGGCCGAAAACCACACCGACCTGTACCACCGCCTGAACGCGCTGCCGCCGCTGCTGACCCTGCAGATCGGCGAGGAGACCCCGGACGGCAAGGGCCAGATCGAAGTCCCGGGCGACTACATCAAGGACGAGAAGGCGCACACCGTGCTGCTGACCGAGGCCGGCCACGAGCGCGCCGAAGCCATCCTGACCGAATGGGGCCTGCTGCCGGAAGGCGCTTCGCTGTACGACGCCGCCAACATCACCCTGATCCACCACCTGTATGCGGCGCTGCGCGCCCACGTCCTGTACCACAAGGACCAGCACTACGTGGTGCAGAACAACGAGGTGGTGATCGTCGACGAATTCACCGGCCGCCTGATGACCGGCCGCCGCTGGTCGGACGGCCTGCACCAGGCCGTGGAAGCCAAGGAAGGCGTGCGCATCCAGAACGAGAACCAGACCCTGGCCTCGATCACCTTCCAGAACTACTTCCGCATGTACGGCAAGCTGGCCGGCATGACCGGTACCGCCGACACCGAAGCCTACGAGTTCCAGGAGATCTACGGCCTCGAGACCGTGGTCGTCCCGCCGAACAAGCCGTCGCAGCGCAAGGACCGCCAGGACCAGGTGTACAAGTCGGCCGAAGAGAAGTACAACGCGATGCTCAACGACATCCGCGACTGCTACGAACGCGGCCAGCCGGTGCTGGTGGGTACCACCTCGATCGAGAACTCGGAACTCCTCTCGGGCATCCTGACCAAGGCCAATCTGCCGCACAACGTGCTGAACGCCAAGCAGCACGCCCGCGAAGCGGAAATCATCGCGCAGGCCGGCCGTCCGAAGATGATCACCATCGCCACCAACATGGCGGGCCGCGGTACCGACATCGTCCTGGGCGGCAACGTCGAGAAGCAGATCCAGCTGATCGAAGCCAACGACGCGCTGCCTGACGCCGACAAGGCCGCGCAAGCCCAGGTGCTGCGCGACGAATGGCAGTCGCTGCACGACCACGTGGTCGGCGCGGGCGGCCTGCACATCATCGGTACCGAGCGCCACGAATCGCGGCGGGTCGACAACCAGCTGCGCGGCCGTTCGGGCCGCCAGGGCGACCCGGGTTCCTCGCGCTTCTACCTGTGCCTGGACGATCCGCTGCTGCGCATCTTCGCCGGCGACCGCGTGCGCGCGATCATGGAACGCCTGAAGATGCCGGAAGGCGAGCCGATCGAGGCGGGCATCGTGACCCGTTCCATCGAGACCGCCCAGCGCAAGGTCGAGGCCCGCAACTTCGACATCCGCAAGCAGCTGCTGGAATACGACGACGTCGCCAACGACCAGCGCAAGGTGATCTACACCCAGCGTAACGAGCTGCTGGAATCGGTCGACATGGCCGAGCTGATCGCCTCGCTGCGCGCCGGCGTGTTCACCGACCTGGTGCGCCAGTACGTGCCGGCCGAATCGGTCGAAGAGCAGTGGGACATCAAGTCGCTGGAAGCCGTCTTGGGCGCCGAATGGTCGCTGAACGTGCCGCTGCAGCAGATGCTGGCCGAGGACGCGAACCTGAACGACGACGACATCCTCGAGCGCGTGCTGAAGGCCGCCGAAGAATCGTACGAGAACAAGGTGGCGGTGGTCGGCCGCGAATCCTTCGGCGGCTTCGAGCGCAACGTCATGCTGCAAAGCCTGGACACCCACTGGCGCGAGCACCTGGCGGCGCTGGACCACCTGCGCCAGGGTATCCACCTGCGCGGCTATGCCCAGAAGAACCCGAAGCAGGAGTACAAGCGCGAAGCCTTCGAACTGTTCAGCAGCATGCTGGACATGATCAAGAACGAAGTGATCCGCACCGTGATGACGGTCCGCATCCAGACCCGCGAGGAGGTCGAGGCGGCGGAAGCGGCCATGGCGGCCTCGGTGTCGCACCTGGAAAACATCAACTACCAGCACGCCGACTTCAACCCGTCGGCGGCGCCGGAAGAACTGCTCAACCCGAACCCGGTGCGCAGCGATTCCGCGGCGGTGGCGGCGGAAGACCACAGCACCTACATGGGCATCAAGGTCGGCCGCAACGATCCTTGCCCTTGCGGTAGCGGGAAGAAGTTCAAGCAGTGCCACGGCAGGCTGGCGTGATCGCTGCGATGGTGTAAGCGGAAACGGCCGGGCTTGAACCCGGCCGTTTTTTTATGTTCGCGTAGTTGAAAGGGATGACATGAGCGAAAGAGCTAATACTGAGATTGCCGAGCTGGTATTCGAGCTCGGCAAAGTAACGAGACGCGCATTCGATAACAATGACGGCAAGCTCAGCCCGGTCGAGTTGAGGAAGATCGCGAACAACCTACTCGAAGGCGGGGATGCGAAGGTGGCGAGCGACTTGCTCATGGTGTTTGTCGCTGGCTTCGAGGAGGGTGATCCTCCTGAACGACGTACGAACCCAGAAAATCGTTAGCAGGCATATGACGGTCCGCACCGGGCCAAGAGCGGACCTTTCATCTTGGTCAAATTTCGTAGGAAGAGTAGATGACTTTTACATCCCTTCCACTTCATGATGCTTTGCTGGCATCCGTCCATGCACCTGCAGTGTCGGCATTGCGCTGGACTGAAGCTCATCGACCACTGGGGAACATTGCGTTCTACTGCATCGAGCAGGCCTGCCTGAAGCTCCTGTGGCAAGGTCTGTTGCCGTGACGCAACAAGACCGCCGCGACGGCCGGTTTCAGCGCTACACTCGTTTTTATTTGCGTGGGGAATCACGATGAAAGCCTTCGCTGCGCTGACGCTGGCATTTGCCGCCCTTGCCGGGCTGCCCCGGGCGGCGCTTGCGGAGACGCAGACCTTGCGCCTGGCGAGCCTGGAATGGCTGCCGTACACGGGCAAGAGCCTGCCCAACGGCGGCATGTCCGGCGCCGTAGCCAAGGCGCTCGCGGCGCGCTTCGGCCAGAGCATCAGGATCGACTACTTTCCCTGGAAGCGCGCCATGCAGGTCGGCGGCGGCGATCCGGACTACGCCGGTTATTTCCCCGCCTATCATACGGCCGAGCGCGCGCGCCAATGCCATTTCTCGGCCCCCGTGGGACAGAGCACGATCGGCCTGGCGGTGCTGGCCGACGCGCCCCTGCAGTGGCGTGCCCTGGACGACCTGGTTGGCAGCAAGCTAGGCGTCGTGCTGGGCTACTCCAATGGCGAAGCCTTCGACCGTATGGTCGAGGGCGGCAAGCTGACGGTCGACGCATCGGTCAACGACACAACCAACCTCAAGAAGCTGCTGGCCGGACGAATCCGGGCCGTAGTGATCGACAAGGCCGTGTGGCGCTACCTGCTCGCATCCGACCCCGACTTGCGCAAGGATCGCGCGCGCTTCGTGTTCGACGAGCGCCCAATCGCGAAGCTCAGCCTGCACGTGTGCTTCCAGCGCACGCCAAACGGCCAGGCACTGAAGCAGGCCTTCGACGACGCGCTGGCGCGCACCGACATCGCGGCCATCGAGCATGCCTATCTCGACCAGCTCGAGCGCAGCCTCGGTGCGGAACGCCGCTAGCCCTTTGCGCCTGACCGGGAGCTGTCCTTGAAGCTGCGTTACGCAATCGTCCTGGCTGTCGCCGTCGGCCTGCTGGTGCCGGCCTCGATCAACGTCTACGCCAACCGCAATCGCGAGGAAGCGATGACGCGCCGCTGGGAAATCGAGCACCGCCGCATGGCCGAGATCCTGGCGCTGGGCATGCAGCAGCCCCTGTGGGACGTCAACACCGATGCCGGGCGGCCCTTGCTGGCATCGCTGTTCCTCGACGATCGCATCGTATCGGTCAGAGTGAGCGACCGCAGGACCGGCGTGTTCCTGTCGCAAGCCTATCCGGCGCGCCGACGCGGGAACAGCAGCCATGTGACGCGCGAGGTCGTGCGCGACGGCGAAGTGATCGGCAGCGTCGACCTGGAAATGGCGAGTGGCCTGATCGACGCCGAGATCGCCAGCGAGCGGATTCACTTCGCGCTGACGGTGGGCGGCGCCTTGCTGCTGTCCATGGTCATGATCGTCACGCTGTTGCAGCGCCGCCTGCTCCAGCCGATCGGACGCCTGATGCAGGAATCCGCCCGCCTGGCCCAGGGCGACTTCTCGCGTCCCTTTGTCTGGCGCAGGAACGACGAAATCGGCGCCCTGGGGCGCAGCGTGGAACACACCCGGCAGGCGCTGCACGCCTATTTCGTCGAGGTCCAGGCCAAGCACGCGGCGCTGGAAACGGAAATCACCATCCGCACCCGGACCGAACTGGAATTGCAGCGTCACCGCGAGCACCTCGAGGAGCTGGTGCGCGAGCGCACCGGGCAACTGCAGGTGGCCAAGGAGGAGGCCGAGTTCGCCAACCGCGCGAAAAGCACCTTCCTGGCGAGCATGACGCATGAATTGCGCACGCCGCTCAACGCGATCCTGGGTTACGCCCAGATCCTGAAACGCAACAAGGCGCTCGACCAGCGCCAGGAGACCGGCCTGAACACGATCGAGCAGAGCGCAGAACATCTGCTGATGCTCATCAGCGACCTGCTCGACCTCGCCAAGATCGAATCCGGCAAGTTCGAGCTGCTGCTTGCGACGGTCGACGTCGCGTCCTTCGTCGCGGGCGTGACCCGCATCATCCAGGTCCGCGCGGAGCAGAAGGGCCTGGTGTTCGAGGCGAGCGTCCCCGAGCACCTGCCGTTCGTGCTGCTCGACGAAAAGCGGGTGCTGCAGATCCTGCTCAACCTGCTCGGCAATGCGGTCAAGTTCACCGACCGGGGCCAGGTGAGCCTGTGCGTGACCGGCGGTGGGGTGCCCGGCGCCGATGGGCGTATCGCCTTGCGCTTCGAAGTCAGCGACAGCGGCGTGGGGATGGCGGCCAACCAGCTGGAGCACATTTTCCAGCCCTTCGAACAGGTGGGCGAGGCGCACCGCCGATCGGGCGGCACCGGCCTCGGATTGTCGATCAGCAGGCAGCTGGCAGCCATGATGGGCAGCGAGATCCAGGTGGACAGCGCGCCCGGGCAGGGCAGCCGGTTCTGGTTCACCCTGGCGGCGGAGCCGGCGGCAAAGGGCGCGCCGCCGCCCCGCTCCGAGCGCAACGTGGCCGGCTACCTGGGTGCGCGACAGACCATCCTGATCGTCGACGACATCGAGGCCAACCGCAACATGCTGGGCGACCTGTTGACCAGCATGGGCTTCGAGGTCGCGTTCGCCTGCAACGGCCAGCAAGCCTGCGACAGCGTCGCCGCCCAGTTCCCCGCCGCCGTCCTGATGGACATCCTCATGCCGGTGATGGACGGCCTCGAGGCGACGCGCCAAATACGCCGGATGCCGGGCGGGGCGGCGCTGCCGATCATCGCGGTCTCGGCCAGCGTGACCGAGGAAGACCAGGGCAACTGCATGCTTGCCGGCGTCGACGTCTTCATGACCAAGCCGGTGCACCAGAACGGCTTGCTGGAGCAACTGGGCCGGCTGCTGGGCCTGACGCTGTGCTACGAAGCGGATGCGGCGCCGCCTGCGCACGCCCTTGACGCGGGCGAACCGGCGCTGCCCGCACGCACCCTGCTCGAGCGTCTCTACCGTCTCGCGCGCGAGGGCGACATGCGCGGGATCCGTGACCTGGCCGACGAAATCGAGGCGTCCGGGCCGGCGCATGCCGGCTTCGCTCAGCAGTTGCGCCAGCTGGCCAGGGAATACCAGTCGAAGGCGCTGCTGGAACTGGCGCAAAAGTATGTGGAAGAGGGCGCATGAAGACCGAACGTCAAACCATCCTGATCGTCGACGACGTACCCGCCAACATCGGGGTGCTCGTCGAGTTCCTCGAAGAGCAGGACTTCCGCGTGCTGGTCGCGCGCGACGGCGAGGAGGCGCTCGAGCGCTGCCGCCTGGTGCAGCCCGACCTGATCCTGCTCGACGTCATGATGCCCGGCATCGACGGCCTGGAAACCTGCCGCCGGCTCAAGCAGCACAGCGACACGGTCCAGATTCCGGTGATCTTCATGACGGCACTGACGGACAGCGACAACGTGGTGGCCGCCTTCGAGGCGGGGGGCGTCGACTACGTGACCAAGCCGATCCGCATTATGGAAGTGCTGGCGCGCATCCAGACCCATTTGTCGCTGCGCCAGATGCACAAGCAGCTGTCGGAGCAGAACCGCCTGTTGCAGGAAGCGAACGACCGCCTGGTCCAGTCCGAGAAGCTGGCCTCGATCGGCCAGCTCGCCGCCGGCGTCGCCCACGAGATCAACAACCCGATCGGTTTCGTCAGCTCCAACCTGGCCAGCCTGCAATCCTACGTGGCCACCCTGTTCGGCGTGATCGACGGCTATGAACAGGCCGCCGGCCCCGATCCCGCGATCGCGGCGCGCATCCGGGAACTGAAGGATGCCGCCGAGGTGGACTACCTGCGTGAGGATTTCGGGGCCTTGATGAGCGAATCGCGCGAGGGCCTGCAAAGGGTGAAGGACATCGTCCAGTCGCTGAAGGACTTCTCGCATGTCGACAGTGCCGGCGCCGTGTTCGCCGACCTGCACCGCGGCCTGAACAGTACCCTCAACATCGTCACCAGCGAGATCAAGCAGAAGGCCGAGGTGGTCAAGGAATACGGCGACATCCCCCAGGTCCAGTGCGTCGCTTCGCAGCTCAACCAGGTGTTCATGAACCTGCTCGTGAACGCAGCCCATGCGATCTCCGGCCGCGGCAAGATCACCATCCGCACCGGCCAGGCCGGGGAATGGGTATGGGTCGCGATCGAGGATACCGGCAGCGGCATGAGCGCCGAGACGATGCAGCGCATCTTCGAACCATTCTTCACCACCAAGCCGATCGGCACCGGAACCGGCCTCGGCCTTTCGGTGTCCTACGGCATCGTCAAGCGTCACGGCGGGCGCATCGAAGTCCATAGCGAACTGGGCAAGGGCACCCGCTTCACCGTCCATCTACCGATCCAGCAGGACACATCCGCATGAACCGACCTCACACCGTTCGCGGGCTCCTCGGCGCCGCGCTACTGCTTGCCGCCAGCTGCGCCGGCGCAGCGACCGCGCCCGCATCGCCGCTCGACATCGGCGGGGCAGTCCGCTTCAACTACGTCTACAAGGACTGGCAGCCCGAACACCGGCACGGCTTCGTCGGGCTCGACACGGCGCGGCTGGACCTGAACTACGACGATGGACGCCTGATCGGGTCGGCCCAGTACCGCTACAACCGGTTTCCGGCGGGGCAGGGCGGGTACAGCAACCACTTCCTCCACCATGGCTGGGCCGGCGTGCGCTTGAGCGAGGGCCGCGAGCTGCATGTGGGTCTCGACAAGCTGGGCTTCGGCCTGCTTCCCTTCGCGTCAAACAATTTCTTCGAATCGATCGCCTACTATCTCGGCTTCGAGGACAGCCATGACCTCGGCGTGAACGGCATCTGGCGCAGCGGTCCGGTGGAATGGCGCGTGGGCTTTTTCCCGCGCGACGGCGGTTCCTACGGCGGCGGCGCCAACACGGCGGGCGCCGCCAACCGCTATTCCTACGACATCGTCCCCGACGACGATGAACAGGGCTATGGAACGGGACAGGCGGACCGCGAGCGCAACACCCTGGTCGCGCGCGGCGCCTGGCATATCGAGGGGCCGGCCAAGGCCGAACTCGGCCTGTCGGTACTGCATGGCGAAATCCGCAGCAGGACGGGCGCCAGCAGTCCGCGGCGCGCGGCGGCAGTCCACGCGCGGGGCAGCCACGGCCCGTGGACGCTGATGGCCCAGACGCTGTACTACCGCAACGACACCCGCCACTTGCCTGGCGAGACCTTCGGCGGACTCGACCCCAACAGTTTCGTGATGCTGGGCGCCTTCGGCTATCCGTATCCGGTCGCGGCCAGGGGCGTGGTGCACGTGCTGAACCTGAGCGTGGACATTCCCGGCAGCCTCGGTCCGTTCACCGGCCTGAAGCTGTATCACGACTACAGCGTGCTGAAGAAAAAGACCGGCGGCTACGAGGACTCGCTGCAGCACGTCAGCGGGATGAGCTTCTCGGGCGGCAAATGGTTCTTCTACGTCGACCTGATGCACGCGAAGCACCAGCCTTACATGACGCCCGATTTCAGTGGGCTGGCGGCGACCTCGGCGAGTGCGCGCGGGTACTCACGGCGTGTCAATCTGCAGGCGGGGTATTACTTCTGAGCGTCGCGCTGAGCGATGCAAGTCCGTTGTGGTTGGGCGCCGGTTCCAGCCGTTTCAATCAAAGGTAGCGCCGATGGAAGCGGCTGCCAAGGCGCGTCAGCACTTCATACCCGATCGTCCCCGCCAGCGCCGCCACTTCATCCACCGTGTGCGAGGAGCCCATCAGCTCCACCTCCGCCCCGGGCACGACGCGCTCCGGCGCAATCCCCGTCACGTCCAGCCCCATGCTGTCCATCGACACCCGCCCCACGACCGGCACCGGGACGCCGTCGATGAAGGCCTGCCCGCGTCCCGACAAGGACCGGAACCAGCCGTCTGCATAGCCCACCGCGACGGTCGCGATGCGGCGCTCGCCGGACACGGCATGATGCGCGCCATACCCGACGACGTCGCCGTCGCGCACGGACCGCACCTGCACCACGCGCGCATGCAGCGACACCGCCTGCTTCAGCGGATTCGGATTGCCCGGCTGCGGATTGATGCCGTACAGCGCCGCACCCGGACGCAGCAGGTCGTAGTGATAAGCGGGACCGAGGAAGATGCCCGAGGAGTTGGCCAGGCTGGCCGGCACGCCCGGGAACAACGCGCGCAATTCGTCGAACCTGCGGCGCTGCGCCTCGTTCATGGCGTGGCAAGCTTCGTCCGCACAGGCCAAGTGGCTCATCACGAGGGTAGGGAGGACGCCTTCCAGCAAGTCGGAGCGGGCGCTCAGGGCGGTCAGATCGGCGGGCGCGATGCCCATGCGTGACATGCCGGTATCGAACTGGATCGCGGCCGCCAGTTCGCGGCCGAGCGTCTGCGCCAGTGCGCGCCATTCCTGCAGCTGAGCCGGATCGTTCAGCACCGGCCGCAGGTCGTACTGGAAGAAATCCCGCGAAGTGCCCGGCGGCGGCCCATGCAGCACGTAGATGCTGCAGTCCCCGGGCACCAGCTGGCGCAGCCGGATGCCTTCGTCGAGGTGGGCGGTGAAGAATACCTTGCAGCCTTCGAGCGCCAGCGCGGGCGCCACCTGTTCCATGCCGAGCCCGTAGGCGTCGGCCTTCATGACGGCCGCGCAGGCGCCCTTGTTCATTCCGGCCAGCAGCCGGTAATTGTCGCGGATCGCGCCCAGGTCGACCGTCAACAGCGCCCCGGCACGGGACGCATCCACCGAATCCACCATGCCTGACTTACGCCTTGACCAGTTGCGGTGCGGCGCCGCCCTGCGGGGTGCCGGCGTAGCGGAACACCGCCAGGTCGTCGGCGCGGATGGCCGGCTTCTTGCCGCTCACGAGGTCGGCGATGACGCTGGCCGAGCCGCAGGCCATGGTCCACCCCAGGGTGCCGTGGCCGGTGTTGATGAACAGGTTGCGCAGCGGGGTGGCGCCGACCACCGGAGTGCTGTCCGGGGTCATCGGGCGCAGGCCGGTCCAGAAGCTGGCCTTGGCGGTGTCGCCGGCGCCCGGGAACAGGTCGTTGACGACCATCTCGAGGGTCTCGCGGCGCGCCGGGTTCAGATACTTGCTGTAGCCCGCGATCTCGGCCATGCCGCCCACGCGGATGCGGTCCTCGAAGCGGGTCACGGCGATCTTGTAGGTCTCGTCCAGGATGGTCGACACCGGGGCGCGGGCAGCGTCCGTGATCGGCACGGTGATCGAGTAGCCCTTCAGCGGGTAGACCGGCACCGTGAACTGGTCCTTCAGCAGCAGGCGCGAGTAGCTGCCCAGCGCCAGCACGTAGCGGTCGGCGGTACGGACACCCTTGTCGGTGCGGACGCCGGCGATCTGGCCGCCGGCGATGTCGAGGGCCCGGATGCCGGTGTCGAATTCGAAGCGCACGCCGAGGTCGCGCGCCATCGCGGTCAGGCGGGTGGTGAACAGCTGGCAGTCGCCGGTTTCGTCGTTCGGCAGGCGCAGGCCGCCGACCAGGGTGCCGTGCTTGCCCAGCGCCGGTTCGGCCTTGCCCAGGTCATGGCCGAGCAGCAGTTCGTACTCCACGCCGGCCTGTTTCAGCACCTCGATGTCCTTGGCTGCACTGTCCAGCTGCTGCCGGGTGCGGAACAGCTGGATGGTGCCCAGGCTGCGGCCCTCGTACTCGATGCCGGTGTCCGCGCGCAGCTGGCGGATGCAATCGCGGCTGTACTCGGCCAGGCGCACCATGCGTTCCTTGTTGACGGCATAGCGGTCGGCGGTGCAGTTGCGGTACATCTGCCACATCCAGGCAAGCTGGAACAGCGAGCCGTCCGGGCGGATCGCCAGCGGCGCGTGCTTCTGGAACAGCCATTTCGCGGCCTTCAGCGGGATGCCAGGCGCCGCCCACGGCGAGGCATAGCCCGGCGAGATCTGGCCGGCGTTGGCGAAGCTCGTCTCCAGGGCAGGGCCGGGTTGACGGTCGATGACGGTGACGTCGTGGCCAGCCTTGGCCAGATAGTATGCGGTGGTCACGCCGACCACGCCGCTGCCCAGTACGAGAACGCGCATGATGTGCCTAGTTCCTAGAGAAAGAAGCCGATTCAGAAAAGATTGCCATGATACCGCTGGTAGTGGAATAATGGTTTCTGTTAATACACACGTTTTCAGTGAAACTTCATGCGCGTCCAGAAAAACTCCCATCGCGTGCTCGACAAGATCGACCTGCATATCTTATCCATCCTGCAGGATGATGCGCGCATCGTCATGAAGGACCTGGCCGAGCAGGTCGGATTGTCGCTGACGCCCTGCATCGAACGGGTCAAGCGGATGGAGCGCGACGGCGTGATCGCCGGCTATCACGCGCGCGTGAATCCGCAGGCCATGGGCCTGCAGATCCTGGTGTTCGTCGAGATCACCCTGCAGCAGAAATCGGAGAAGGCCTTCGACCGTTTCCGCCGCGCGATGCTCGGCATTCCCGAGGTGATGGAGTGCCACCTGGTGTCGGGCGACTTCGACTACCTGATCAAGGCGCGCATCCCGGAAATGTCGGAATACCGCCGCCTGCTGGGCGAGATCCTGCACGTGGCCGATGCCGGGCAGTCGAAGAGCTACGTGGTGATGGAAGAGCTGAAGGAAACGCTGGCGCTGTCGATCCCGCGCTGACAGCGCCGCGTTCCCTGCTCAGGCCCGGACGCCCATGCTGTCCATGGCCTTGCGCAGGAAAACCATGAAGTCGTCGCCAATCCCGGTTCCGAGGCGGAGCAGCGGCTCGGCAGTGTAGGCGGCGCGGAACTGCGCCACCACCTCGGGATCGTCGCCCACCATGTCGGTGAACAGGGCGAACCAGTGGCGCGCGAGCTGCCCGGCATCAATGGACCGGGCCTCGGGGTCCTGCTGCATGCAGGCGCGTATCCGGGTCGCCAGCACGACCCAGTCGTCCGCATGCGCCGCTTCATGGCGGCGCATGCGTTCCACCGTGGCCGCCGGCAGGTAGCGTCCGTAGATCGCAAAGCGCACTTCCGCGATGACGGCCCGCATATAGGCCAGCAGTTCGGGCGTCAGGCCGGATTGCTGTTGCGCTTCCGGGTCCTGCAAGGTCATGGCGGTCAGTTGCAGGACGAATGCCGGGTTGCCGCCGGTATCGCGCTCCAGGCGTTCGAGCCAGCGCACCGCGAAGGCATTCGCTTTCTCCGAGCCGGGCGCCACATTCCCCGTCATCAGGCCTTGCGCATGCGTGACCAGCTCCTGCCATTCGGCCTGCGCCGTGCGGTCCTGGTACAGCGGCAGGCGCGCCAGTTCTTCTTTCGTAAAGTATTTCTCGTACATCTGCATTCCCTCCAGTGTGTTGAGCCAGATGGACAGGTCGGTCTCCTCGCCGGCGGCCAGGCGCGTGCGCAGGCGCAGCAGCTGCGCGCGCATCTGCGCTGCTTCGGCAATCTGCCGGTCGAGGCTTGCCAACTGGCGCTCGACGACGGCCAGCGGCGAGGCGTCCGGACTGTCCAGGTAAGCCCCGATGTCGGCCAGCGCCATGCCGAAGCTGCGCAGGGCCTGGATCTGCTGCAGGCGCGCCACGTCGTCGCGGTCATAAAGGCGGTAGCCGGCATCGGAACGCGCAGAAGGCGAGAGCAGGCCGATGCTGTCGTAATGGTGCAGCGTGCGGACCGTCAGACCGGCGCGTGCCGCGAGTTCTCCCACTTTCAACATCGAGCTTCTCCCTGATCTTCATGCGTAGCGCCACTCTGGAGCCTCACCTTGCGTGAGGGTCAAGCGCTTTGTTGGACATGCGTGCCGCCATGATAAGGGCAGGCATGTCCCGGGGGAGAACTACCAGGCCATCTTGTTCCAGGTGTCGTCGCCGACGATGCCGTCCGCGCTCAAATTCTCGAACCGCTGCGCATAAAATGCGCCCTGCAGGCCCTGCCATTAATCCGGTGCGACGCCGCTGGGGTTAGGATGATGCTTCGACAAGGCGGAGGCGGCATGCGCGGAACACGATGGATCCTGTTGGGGACAGTACTGGCGCTGGGCACGGGCGCTGCCGGACCGGAGGACCGCCATTTCGCGCCATCCGGCCTGTTCGAGCTCCAGGCCACGGCGGATCTCGGTCTTCGCAATCCGGACGACGGTGCCGTGTTACAAAAGCCGGAGCTGCACTGCGCGGAGACCGCGCAACGCAGAGGCTTGCCGCAAGCGATGCGCGACAGCGGCTGCGCCGACGTGCCGGGTGTGCTGCAAGGCGATCGCGTTGTGTTCGACAGCACTTGTCCATGGGGCCGGGCGCACTTCTCGGTCCGCCAGGTGGACGAGCAGACCTGGGAGTCCATCCTGGAAGAAGAGCGTCACCCTTCGGCTGGCGGCGCGGGGCTGCGGACCAATCCGGATCTGCGCAGGATGATGGCCGAGGTGGCCAATAACGGCGATCCCGAAGAACGCGAAGCCGCACGACGCACCCTCGCCGAGATGGAGGCGAAAGAGCAGGGCGTCGGGAGGGCGCCCATCCGTACCAGGGTGGTCCTCCGCGCCAAGCGTCTTGCGCAGGACTGCAGTCAGCCGGCAGGTGCGCGCCCGCCACGATAGCGGCACGCGCACCAGTTGGAATTACCAGGCCATCTTGTTCCAGGTGTCGTCGCCGACGATGCCGTCCGCGCTCAAGCCCTTCGAGGTCTGGAAGTTCCTCACGGCCGTCGCGGTCGCCGGGCCGAAGGCGCCGTCCACCGCGATGCCCGCGCCGCTCTCATTGAGCTGGCTTTGCACCGCACGCACCTTGGCGCCGGAATCGCCATCCTGGGTCAGGATAGCCGCTGTAGCTCGCCACCGCGGCTTCCCAGTCCTTGAGCGGGTTTGAAAAGTTTGCAGAGAAATTGCGCAGAATTGCTCGGATTTATTCAGTTTGCAGCGGTTGTTCGCCATTAGTCGGGCTCGATCAGCTCGCAGTGAACCTTCCCGGGGATCGAACGGTCTGAGGCAATATAACTAATTTACCCGCCATGCCCGCATGGATGTGGGGGGGAATCCAATGTTCGTTGCCCACCGCATCCGGCTCGATCCGAACAACGTGCAGGCCACGTACTTGGCGCGCGCGGCCGGCACTGCACGGTTCGCCTACAACTGGGCGCTGGACGAGTGGCAGCGGCAGTACGAGGCGTGCAAGGTCGACCCGTCGCTGCCCAAGCCGAATGAGGCTGCACTGCGGCGCCAATTGAATGCAGTCAAGCGCCAGCAATTCCCGTGGATGCTCGAGGTGACCAAGAACGCCCCGCAGATTGCGATCATGCAGCTGGGCGAGGCCTTCAAGAATTTCTTTGCCCGACGGGCACGCTACCCACGGTTCCGCAGGAAAGGACAGCACGACCGTTTTACGCTTAGCAATGACCTGTTCCAGGTCGAGGGTAGGAAATTCCGGATCCCCAAACTCGGGTGGGTACGCATGCGCGAGGCCCTGCGCTTTACGGGCAGGATCGTGTCGGCCACCGTCTCACGCATTGCGGACCACTGGTACGCCAGCATCACCGTCGATACCCCTGACCTATCCCTGTCGCCTGCCGAAAACCAAGGCGCGGTCGGGGTCGACCTGGGTGTGTCGTCGCTGGCGACGCTGTCGACCGGAGAGACGATTGCAGGCCCGAAGGCGCTGCGCTCACTGCTGGGGCGCCTGCGCCGCCTGTCGCGCAGCCTGTCGCGCAAGGTCAAGAACTCGCACAACCGGCACAAGGCGAAGGTGAAACTGGCAAGGCTGCATGCCAGGATCGCCAGCGTGAGGCGCGAGGGCCTGCACCAGCTCACCACCAGCATCACGAGACGCTTCCACACGATCGGCATTGAGGACCTGCATGTAAAAGGCATGCTGGCCAACAGGAGGCTGTCACGCGCCATCGCCGACATGGGTTTTTATGAGTTCCGGCGCCAGCTGGAATACAAGGCAGCCTGGCGTGGTGCGCAGGTGGTCGTGGCGGAGCGCTGGTACCCGAGCAGCAAACTATGCTGCAACTGCGGACATCGGTTGGACACCCTCGGGCTGGATGTCCGGCACTGGACCTGCCCAGGCTGCGGCGCGTCCCACGACCGCGACGTAAATGCGGCCATAAACCTGAAAAGCATGGCGGTAAGTTCTACTGCATCGGCCTGTGGAGGGGAAGGCGCTGGCCTGGCGCGCGAGCACAAGGCGAAACCGGCCCCGGTGAAGCAGGAATCCAGCGGCAAAGTTAACTATTGATAGCTTTGCGTAGGTCTGGAAGAACGGAAGCCCTTGTTCTTGCGGGCTCCATAGTGGGCCAGCAGGGCGGCGGCAGCGCGGATGTTGCTACGTGTGTCGGACGCCGCCTGTTCCGGTGTGATGCGAGTGTCCCGGTCGATGGCCGGAAGGGCGCTCGGAAGGGCAAAAACATGCCGAATCCGTGCCTGATGGGTATATGCATATTCCGCATGGGCGAAATGTAAGGGATTGATTCGAAACAACATTTCGCCAGACATGAATCGTGCGCAAGGTGCCGCTGAAAGTCCGTACATAAGCCGCAATTAAGGACCTGTAAGCACGGGTTATCGCTTCATGCGTCATGCATGAAAACCGGTGCAAACGTGGAAGCGGACAGGCCCGCTCGCCGCTGGCGCCGCTGGCAGTACAATATCGGATTACCTATCTTTTCTTTCATGAGATCGCCATGGCCGTCAATTCCCCCCTGCCAGTCGCAGCTGAGCTGAAACCCGTCAACGGCATCGAGATCGGCTTTGCCGAAGCCGGTATCAAGAAGCCCAACCGCAAGGACTTGCTGGTAATGAAGCTGGCAGAAGGCGCGACCGTGGCCGGCGTCTTCACCAAGAACCGCTTCTGCGCCGCGCCGGTCCAGGTGAGCAAGGCCAACCTGGCGGCCGTCGCCAAGGGCGGCAAGCCGATCCGCGCGCTGGTGGTCAACACCGGCAATGCCAATGCCGCGACCGGCGAGCCGGGCCTGGCCAACGCCCAGGCCACCTGCGCCGAAGTGGCGAAGCTGCTCGGCCTCGATGCCCAGCAGGTGCTGCCGTTCTCCACCGGCGTGATCCTCGAGCAGCTGCCGATCCAGAAGATCGTCGCCGGCCTTCCGACCGCCGTGGCGAACCTGAAGGCGGACAACTGGTTCAACGCGGCCGAGGCGATCATGACCACCGACACCCAGCCGAAGGCGGCCTCGCGCACCGTCAACATCGGCGACCACACGGTGACGATGACCGGCATCAGCAAGGGCGCCGGCATGATCAAGCCGAACATGGCGACCATGCTCGGCTACCTGGCGATCGACGCGCACGTGGCGCAGCCGGTGCTGGACGAACTCGTAAAGCATGCGGCCGACCATTCGTTCAACAGCATCACGATCGACGGCGACACCTCGACCAACGACTCCTTCATCATCGTCGCCACCGGCACGGGCAGCCTGCGCGTGGACGCCGCCAGCGGCTTCGAGTACGAAGCGCTGAAGGCGGCCGTGACCGACATCTCGCGCAACCTGGCCCAGCAGATCATCCGCGACGGCGAAGGCGCGACCAAGTTCATGACCATCACGGTGGAGCAGGGGACCAGCGTGGAGGAATGCCGCAAGATCGCCTACTCGATCGCGCACTCGCCGCTGGTCAAGACCGCCTTCTTCGCCTCGGACCCGAACCTGGGCCGCATCCTCGCCGCCATCGGTTATGCCGGCGTGGACGACCTCGACACCACCAAACTGGACCTCTACCTGGACGACGTGTGGGTGGCCAAGGCAGGCGGACGCAACCCGGACTACAAGGAAGAAGATGGCCAGCGCGTCATGAAGCAGGCCGAGATCACCGTGCGCGTCACCCTGGGACGCGGCGAGGCCGCGGCCACCGTCTGGACCTGCGACCTGTCGCACGACTACGTCTCGATCAACGCCGACTACCGTTCCTGACCGGATGACGCCACTGGAACAGTTCCTGCACCGCGCCGAAGCCCTGCTGGCGCGGGTGGAGGCGGTGCTGCCGCCGGCCATGCCGCGCGAGCCGGACTGGAAGCGCAGCTTCGCTTTCCGCTGGCGCAAGCGGGTGAATGGCGGCGGCAAGTACCTTGCGCCAGTGCTGCATGCGTCGAGCATCCGGCTCGAGGACCTGCAGCACGTCGAGGTGCAGAAGCGCCAGATCGAGCAGAACACCCGCCAGTTCGTGCTGCGCCGCCCGGCCAACAACGTGCTGCTGACCGGCGCGCGCGGCACCGGCAAGTCCTCGCTGATCAAGGCCTGCCTGAACGGCTTCGCCGACCAGGGCCTGCGCCTGATCGAAGTCGACAAGGCCGACCTGGCCGACCTGCCCGACATCGTCGACCTGGTGGCGGGCCGGCCCGAGCGCTTCGTGGTGTTCTGCGACGACCTGTCCTTCGAGGAGGGTGAGGCCGGCTACAAGGCGCTCAAGGTGGCGCTCGACGGCAGCATATCGGCGCAATCGGACAACGTCCTGATCTACGCGACCTCGAACCGGCGCCACCTGATGCCGGAAAAGATGTCGGACAATGCCGGCTATACCCACGGCGACGAGGGCGATTTGCATCCCGGCGAGACGGTCGAAGAGAAGATCTCGCTGTCGGAGCGCTTCGGCCTGTGGCTGTCCTTCTATCCCTTCCGCCAGGACGACTACCTCGACATCGTGGCGCACTGGCTGGCCAGCTTCGGCTGCACGCCGGAGCATATCGCGTCTGCGCGCATGGAAGCCTTGCAGTGGGCGCTGCAGCGCGGTTCGCGTTCGGGCCGGGTGGCATGGCAATTTGCGAAGGACTATGCCGGCAGACTGCCGGACAGTGAAACGAATGAATGAAGCAGTGAAGGCAAAGCCGGTCGACGTCGCCGTCGGCATCCTGATGCGCGCCAACGGCGACGTGCTGCTGGGCCAGCGCCCGGAAGGCAAGCCCTATGCGGGCTACTGGGAATTCCCGGGCGGGAAAGTCGAACCGGGCGAGGACATCTTCCACGCGCTGCAGCGCGAGTTCGTCGAAGAGCTGGGTATCCGGGTCCTCAGTGGCGAGGCCTGGTGCTGCGTCGAGCACGTGTACGAGCACGCGCACGTGCGCCTGTACTTCTATATCTGCCGCGAGTGGGAAGGGGAGCCGCAAAGCCTGGAAGGGCAGGCTTTTGCCTGGCAGGGCGGGTACAGCGTCAGTCCCTTGTTGCCGGCGACGATACCCTTGCTTGAGTGGCTCGACCGGGTACGTTTCGCTTAGAGCGCCTAACAATTCCCCCGATGGCTGCGTTGCATCGTCTCGCCGTACTAGCGTACTGTCTTCGACGATGCGCCTTGCCCTCGGGGTTTTGTTAGGCGCTCTTAGTCGTCCGCCAGCTTGTCGTCCTGGGGATCGCTCGGCGCCGCGCCGGGAATCGTGTACTTCTCTTCGGCCCAGGCACCCAGGTCGATCTGCTTGCAGCGCTCGGAGCAGAACGGGCGGTACTTGTTCGCCGGGGTCCATTCGACCTTCTTGCCGCAGGTCGGGCAGGCTACAACAGTCATATCGCTACCACTTAAAAATTACAGAGAGTCAGGTTGAAGGGCACGTCTTCTTCGAGCGCCTTCGGCTTGCAGTCGCCGTCCTGCGAGGTGAAGCGCACCCACAGCATGTACTTGTTGGCCGAGATCTCGGGAATCGCACCCTGGGTTTCGTCGATCGACAGGCGCAGCATCTGGTACACCTTCCCCTGCAGCATCTGCTGATAGCTGCCGCCGGTGGCGACCATGTTGACAGGTCCGCCGGAATCGCGCAGCAGGCGCAGCACCAGGGCCAGGGCCTCGAACAGCGGGGCCAGCGGGGCGAACCAACCCATGATATCGGAAGACCGCTGTTCGGCAGGCCGGTGCTGCCAGGCGTAATACGATGGTAAATCGAACTCGCAGGCGCCGCCCGGGATGATGGTGCGGCCGCGGATGCTCATCAGCCACTCGTTGTCGCGCACGTTCTGGCCGGTCTTGCCCTGCGCCGCCACCAGGGCGCCGCTGACGGCGTCGAGCTCGGCCAGCACGGCGTCGAGGGTCTCGCTGGCGACATTGGGATTGCTGCGGTAGGACAGCAGGATTTGTTTCTGACGCTCGAGTTCCTGCAGCAGGTCGGATTTCAGGTCGGCGCGGCCGGCCACTTCCAGCATGTCGAAGATCGTGGCCAGGGCCACGTGGTGTTGCATCGGGTGCTCTTGGTGCACAAAGAATTTGAACTTCTCGTACAAATCTTCCAGCCGCAACAACGTGCGAATCCGCTCGTTGAAAGGATATTCGTAGACGATCAAAATGACATTCCTCTGAATGTAGGCTGGCGAGCAACCCCGTGATTCTGAACCATGCTGCGTAAAATTACAAATCCCGCATTGACTTAAATAAAATTAGTTTTGCGTTTCTTTGCTCATGGATAAATACAAAGCGTGCAAAACGGCGACCTGCGGGTGCAGCGCGTCCAGCCCATCGTCGTTCAGGATGATGTCGTCGGCCGCCGCCCGGCGCTGTTCGCGCGTGACCTGGGCGGCCATGATGGCGCGCACCTGGGCTTCCGCCAGGCCGCTGCGGGCCATCACGCGCGCCACCTGGACGTCTTCCGGGCAGTCGATCGCCAGGATGCGGCTGACGCGCCCGCGCCAGGTGCCGGACTCGATCAGCAGGGGCACGACGAAGATCAGGTAGTCGCCGGTGGCGATCGCCGCGGCGGCGGCGGTGGCGTCGCGGATCTTCGGATGCAGGATGGCTTCCAGCCGGGCGCGCGCCGTGTCGTCGCTGAAGACCAGGGCGCGCATCCGGGCGCGGTCGAGCGCGCCGTCCGGCGTGGCGAAGTCGGCGCCGAATTCCGCCAGCAGGGCCGGCATCGCGGCGCCATGCGGCGCGGTGAGCGCATGGGCGATCTGGTCGGTGTCGATCACGGAGGCGCCGCGGGCCGCGAACATGTCGGCCACGGTGCTCTTGCCGCAGCCGATGCCGCCGGTCAGGCCGACCGAGAACGCGGGAGGGCGGGGAGCGTCCATTTCAGCCGGCGACGACGGCCTGCAGCTGGGCGCTGATGCCGCTGCCGTAGAGCAGGGCGATCAGGCCGGCCGCCGCCAGGTAAGGACCGAAGGGGATCGGCTTGTCGCGTCCGCGCTTGGCGAACACGATCAGGCTGATGCCCACCAGCGCGCCCACCACCGAGGACAGCAGGATGATGGTCGGCAGCATTTGCCAGCCGAGCCAGGCGCCCAGGGCCGCCAGCAGCTTGAAGTCGCCGTAGCCCATGCCTTCCTTGCCGGTGACCAGCTTGAACAGCCAGTACACCGACCACAGCACCAGGTAGCCGGCGGCGGCGCCGATCACGGCGTCGGCGAGCGGCACGAAGGTCCCGTTCAGGTTGACCAGCAGGCCGGCCCACAGCAGCGGATAGGTCAGGTCGTCCGGCAGCAGCTGGGTGTCGATGTCGATGAAGGTCATGGCCACCAGCAGGAACAGGAACAGCAGCGTCGCCAGGCCGGCCAGGCCGCTGCCGAAGGTCCATACCAGCAGGCCGGCCAGCACGCCGGTGAGCAGTTCGACCGCGGGATAGCGCGGCGAGATCGGCGCCTTGCACTTGCGGCATTTACCGCGCAGGGCCAGCCAGCTGACCACCGGGATGTTTTCCATGGCCGTGATCTGGTGCCCGCAGTGCGGGCAGCTCGAGCGCGGCACCATCAGGTTGTAGCGGTCGGTATGCGGCGGTTCCTTGCCGCTTTCCTGGGCCACGTAGTTGTCGGACTCGCGCTGCATCATCTTCGGGATGCGGTGGATGACCACGTTCAGGAAGCTGCCCACGAGCAGCCCGAACAGGGCGGCCACGAGGGTGGCGCTCAGGGTGGCCGGCGGGGCGAACAGCAAGGATTCCAGGGGCATGGCGGCAGGTCCGGTCAAAAACAAAGGGAGAGAATCGGGTTGGCGCAAAAAGATTCTTTACATCAACCTATTGTAGAGCTTTCCTGCGATTTGGCGAAGCTTCCGCGAGCAGGTCTGCACCCTGGCGCACGATTGTGAGGGATCATGCTCCGGCCGTGGCGCGCGGCTACGCTGGTTCTCTCCGCCACTGCCGGGTGCCTGCGATGCCACGCGCAACACTGACTTTCCTGAACCATGCCTGCTTCATGGTGCGCACCGACGCCGCGCTGCTGGTCGCCGATCCCTGGCTCGAGGGTGCGGTGCTCGACGGCGCCTGGAGCCTGGTGGATGGCGCCAGCAGCACCAGCGAGCTGCTCGACACGCTGAATGCCGCCGGCGTGCCCATCTATATATGGTGCTCGCGCGCCCAGCCCGACCGCTTTCCGCTGCCTTTCCTGCGGCGCTTCCGCTCCGAATTCCGCGGCATCGCGACCTTTCTCTACCGTCCGGGGCGCGACATGCGCATCGCCAGGGAGCTGCGGCGCCTGCGGCTGCCGGTGGCGGCCTGCCCGGACGGCGTCACGGTGGGGCTGGCCGGCGACCTGCGCCTGACCGCGCTCGCCAACGGCGACGGCGACACCGCCTGCCTGATCAGCTGCGGCGGACGCAGCATCCTCAACCTGGGCGACCGCGCCCTGGCCACGCCGGCGGCCTGCCATGCGGCGGCGCCGCGCATCGCCCAGGCGGCGTCGCGCATCGACCTGCTGCTCACCGGTTTCGGCAGCATGGGCTGGTGCGGCAATCCGGAACAGTTCGCGCTGCGCGAGGCGGCGGCCAAGGCGGCGGTGGAGCGCCTGGCGCTGCAGGTCGAGCGCTTCCGGCCAAGGCTGGTGCTGCCGATCGCCTCGTTCGCGCGCTTCGCGCGGGTCGACAATGTCTGGCTCAACGGCGGCAGGTTGTCGCCGGCCGAGCTGCTCGAGGTGTCGCGGCTCGACAAGCTGCTTGGGGTGATCCGTTTCCTGGCGCCCGGCGCCAGCATCGACCTGCAGCGCGACACGCCGGGCACGCTGGCCTGCGCCCACGAGCGGGCGCTGGAACACTGGACCGAAGGCTGGCGCAGGCGTCCGCCGCCGCTGCCGCGCCTGCCGCAAGCCTCGCTGGGCGAGCTGAAGGCGGCGTTTTCCCGTTACCGCGAGCGGGTCACGGCCGGGATGCATGTGCTGCCCTGGCTGCTGGAAAGGATCGGGCTGCTGCGTCCCTTGCTGGTCTACCTGCCGGACCTGCGCCAGACCGTGGAGCTGTCCTACCGGCATGGCTTCCGCCTGCGGCCGCGGGCCAACGGCGAACTGCCGGCGGCCCACGTGGCGATGTTTTCGGGAACGGCGCTGCAGTTGCTGCGTGCCGAGGACGGCTTCGACACCGTCCATGCTGGCGGCTGCTTCTGGACGTTGCGGCGCAGCGGCCTGTCGGCCTTCGGACGCTTCTTCCTGCCGCAGCGTATGGGAAGGCGCGGCGCCGACCGGCACCGGCCCCTGGCCATGGGCGGTTATCTGTGGCGGGCGCTGCTGGGACGGATGGCGCGCGGGGTGCAGGCGGCCTTGCGCTGAAGCCAGCGAAAGGCCGCCCGCCGTCTCAGCCTGCCGCCGCCGGCGGCTCGCCGCGGGTACGCAACAGCGAGTACAGGATGCCCGACGCGATCAGCAGGCCGGTGACGGCCAGCGACAGGCCAGCCGGCACCTTGCCGCCGAACACGAAGTCGCCCAGGAAGATCTTCGAGCCGATGAAGACCAGCACCGCGGCCAGCGAGTATTGCAGGTAGTGGAAGCGCGCCACCATCGCCGCCAGCGCGAAGTACAGTGCACGCAGGCCCAGCACCGCGAAGATGTTCGAGGTGTAGACGATGAACGGGTCGCTGGTGATCGCGAAGATCGCAGGCACGCTGTCGACCGCGAACACGACGTCGGTGATCTCGACCATGCACAGCGCCAGGAACAGCGGCGTCGCCCACAACAGCGTCTTGCCGGGTTGCGCCGGGTCGGGCTGGCGCACCAGGAAGTGATTGCCGTGCAGCTCGGGCGTGACGCGCAGGTGGCGCTTCAGCCAGGCCAGCACCTTGCTTTCACGGATGTCGTCGCCGCTGGTCGAGACGAAGAACATCTTGATGCCGGTGAATACCAGGAAGGCGCCGAAGATGTACAGCACCCAGTAGTAGTTCTCCACCAGGGCCGCGCCGGCGCCGATCATGATGCCGCGCGTGACGATCACGCCCATGATGCCCCAGAACAGCACCCGGTGCTGGTAGAGCGGCGGGATCGCCAGGGTAGCGAAGATCAGCGAGATCACGAAGATATTATCCAGCGACAGGCTCTTCTCGATCAGGAAGCCGGTGTAGAAGTGCAGGCCCTTTTCGCTGCCGAGCTCGAACCAGACCCAGAGACCGAAGGCCAGGCCCGCCGTCAGGTAGAGCGCCGACAGCTTCAGGCTTTCCTTGACCCCGATGACGTGGTCTTTCTTGTTCAGCACGCCGAGGTCGAAGGCCAGCAGGACCACGACGATCGCGATGAACACCAGCCAGGTCCAGGCCGGTGTGCCGAGCCATAAGGTAGTGAGGATGTCCATGATAATTTCCCTTATCGGTCGTCAAGGCCTCAGGAAGCCAGTGCAGCCGTGCTGAAGGCATCCTCGGCGCGGTCCTGGCCGAACCAGGCGCGCGCCGCGCGGCGTACCAGCGTCGTTTCGCGGCCGTCCAGGTGGCCGTCGGCGTGGACGATGTCGACCATGGTGCGCCACACGCGGAGCTGCAGAAGCGGATCGCGGATGTCGAGCAGCAGGGCGTCCATCAGGCGCGGGTCGATCTCGACCAGCCCGGCGCGGCGGTTGCTTGCCGCATCGAGCAGGTCTTCGCACAGTTCGCGCAGGGTGCGGTCGAAGGTGTCGTCGTCGATCCCGGCCTGCTCCAGGTACTCGGCGCGGTGCATCGCATGCACCTCGGATGGGCTGACATGGCCGTCGACGATCATGGTCAGGGCCAGGATGCGGCTGACTGCTTCGGAACTATTGGTGGAATACGTGTGCATGGCGACCTCGTCGGTAATAAATGAAAGTGGATTCACTATAGAAGCCCACAAATGCAAAGTAAAATCGATTAATCTTTCGTAAAGCGTAAGTTTTAATTGAGGATTGTTCGATGATTAACTACAAGCACCTGCACTACTTTCACGCGGTGGCCACGCTGGGCACCGTGGCGCGCGCGGCCGAGCAGCTGCACGTGACGGCGCAGGCGATCAGCATGCAGCTGCAGCTGCTCGAGGAGCAGCTGGACGAAGAGCTGTTCAAGAAGAAGGGGCGGGTGCTGGAACTGACCGAGGCCGGCAAGACCGTCCTGCGCTATGCGGAACAGATCTTCGACCTCGGCAACGAGTTGGAAGAGGCGGTGCGGCGCGGCGCCTTCAACGGCGACGAGACCCTGCGCGTCGGCATCTGCGACGTGATCGCCAAGACGCTCGCCTTCCGCCTGCTGCAGCCGGCGCGTGAGGCGGGCCTGGCGATGCGCCTGATCTGCCGCGAAGGCCGCTTCGAGGACATGCTGCTGGAACTCACGGCGCACAAGCTCGACCTCGTCATCGCCGACCAGGGCCTGCCGACCGGCGGCGCGGTGCGCGGTTTCACCCACCTGCTGGGCTCGAGTACGCTCACCGTGTTCGGCCATCCCGCGCTGTGCGCGGCCTGGCCGGGCGAGTTTCCGCAGCGGCTGCGCGGCGCGCCCTTCCTGTTGCCGGGGCAGGACGCGGCCATCCACACCCAGCTCAAGAGCTGGTTCGAGAGCCAGGCGCTGCGCCCGATCACGGTGGGCGAGTTCGACGACGGCGCGCTGCTGAAGTCCTTCGCCCGCGCCGGGGCCGGCTTCATGGTGGCGCCCACGGTACTGTCCGACATCGTGCGGGCGGAGAATGGGCTCGAAGCCATCGGAACCATCGACAGCATCGTCGAGCATTTCTATGCCGTGTCGGTGGAACGGCGCGAACGGCATCCGGCGGTACGGCGCATCCTCGATGGGGCGGCGGCGGTGTTCGGCGGCGCGGCCTGAAAATGCGAAGGGCAGGTCCATGGACCGGCCCTTCTGTGCAGCGCTCTAGCGTCGGTGATGGTGGAGATCAGGTCGTTATGTGACCGAAAGATCGCACGCATCAGCCGCCACGTTCTACAAATGGTGCGCCACGATCGACATCAGGCAGACTTGTTACCGCTCGAGATCCCAGACCATCTCGTCAATGCGTACTCTGATGCGCTCGCGCGGCGACCCGACCCGCATTACCTAGGTCGCGGCCACCTCGATAGTGCGGCGCCCGCCCTCCCACGTCAATTCCACCTTCAAAGGCCGGTTCGACGTGATCGTCACCTCTGGCGCCACGCGCGCATCGGCGCGCTTGGCCACCGCCAGCTGCACCAGCGTGTCCTTGCCGATGGCGTAGTCCTTGACGCCATGTTCGTCCAGCAGGCGCACATCCCACACCAGCACCTTGCGTGAGAAATCCGGACGCAGGCCCAGCACATATTCCAGGAACACGGCGATCGGACCGACTCCACCCCAGCCGACGAAATCGTCCTTGGCTGGTTTACCGGGCGCGGCCTTTTCGGGCTGATAGTTTTCCCAGAAGGTGCCGGTGCTCTCGTACACCTTGGTGACCATGTCGTGGTGGCGCGCACCGAGCTTGTGCGCGAGCTCGTGGCTGCCGAGGGAGCTGAGCATGCGAAGTACCATGTAGTTAGTCGAGGGCCAGACGCCACCCTGCCAGTAGGCGCCTTCTTCGCGGTATTCCGGATCGTCCGCCGACAGGGTCGGAATCGGATGCGGACGCCCGAAAGTCTTCGGATTCGTCAGGTGGGCGAGCATGCGCGCGCGCCGCGCCGGCGGGGCGATCCCGGCCATCAGGACCCAGTAACCGGCAACCGACTTGCAGTCGCTCCTGGAGCCGTCGCGCCGCACGTCGACATAAAAGCCCTGCTTTTCATTCCACATGTGCTTGTTGATGAAGGCGCTCAGCGCAGCCACCTCGGCCGGCAGATCGCGCACATCGGCCTGGCGACCCAGCACCGCTGCCATCTTCAGCAGGACCTTGGCGGCGAACACCGCTTGCGCGGTGGTGTCCACCCAGCTCATGTGGTCGTGGTCGAATTCGTGGCTGACACCCTTGGATACGCGCGGCTGGTTGTCCATGCCGCAGGCCCAGCCGGTGGCCCAGTAGGTGCCGTTCTGCCAGCTGCGGTTCTTGCGGAACCAGCGATAGTAGGCCAGCAGCGGCGGGAATACGGCGGCCAGGCGTTCGCGGTCGCCGAATTGTTCGTAATATTCCCACTCCGACCAGGGCATCAGGTTTGGGCCGGTGCTGGCCGGATCGTCTGAGGCGAATGCGTCCTGGCCATTGCTCAGACGGATTTCGCGGCAGATGAAGCCATCTTCGTGCTGCTTGGCGTACATATTGTCGAGCGTGCGCTGGAACGAAAACGCCCGCTCGCCGTAGCGGCCGAACATCAGGATGAACACCGAATCCCACATGAACAGGTTGTTGTTGAAGGCGGTATCGATGAAGGGCGACACGAAGCCATTCGCGGCCGTCACCGGCTTGGTGTTCTTGAAGGCCAGTTCCCAGGCTTTCCAGTAACCGGCCACGGCGCTGTCATGCCCGCTCCAGAATGGCTTGGGCAGCTGCGCACGCGCTTCGGCAAAGGTCGGCGGGCGGGTGGTGTCCGGCGCACGCGCGATGAAGACGTTTTCCTTCACCATCGGATCGGGCTGGGAGCGGTCGTAGAAAGGACTGGCGCGTTTCCAGCGTCCCGCCGGCATAGCGGCCTTGGCAGGGGTTTGGGCTTGTGTGGCGGCGAGCGGGGCCGCCGCGCCCAAGGCGACGACGGATTTCAAGATATTGCGGCGGCGGTTCATGGATTCCCGATGTTGTTCACTGATGGTCGGCAAGGGCACGCCCTCACTCCCTCAGTGTCTGCTACGCCCCGGCTGGAATCAATTCCGTTTTTTCGACAATTCATTAGGTTTCTGTTAGCTCTATCAATACGCCTGACCTGAAACACGTACAACGGAATGACGGTGCCCGAAGCGCGTCGGCTGAAGGATTTGGAGGCCGAGAACCCCAAACTGAAGAACCGTCTGGCCGAGCAGGTTCTGGCGATCGAAGGACTGAAGGAGATCGCCGAAAAAATTGGTGACCCGGCAACCAGACGGACCGCCACGGCCGTCATGAAATGGCTGCGTGACCAGAATATCGGACCGGCTTACATCGCGCCAGGCAGCCCATGGCAATACGGCGTCGTCGAGCGCTTCAACGGCAAGCTGCGCGATGAATGCCTGAACCGGAAATGGTTTGTCAGCCGCCAGGAGGTCAAACTGATCATTGAGAAATGGCGGCATTTCCATATCAAGGAGCGGCCGCACTCTGCACTTGGCAACCGCACACCGGCATCAGTCGGACGTGAACGGAGCCAGGAACAGGCTGCCTGAAGTCGAAGACTAACAATCGCCCTGGCTACAAATTGGCCGATCAGGTCACGAAGTCACTGCGAAGTTTTCTGAGATACTGCTACGTATTCTGAGTACCTGCAGCGCCGCTTACACCACCGCCCCCAGCTTGAAGATCGGCAGATACATCGCCACCACCAGGCCGCCGATCAGCACGCCCAGGATCACCATGATCAGCGGCTCCATCAGCGACGACAGCCCGGCCACCGCCTCGTCGACTTCCTCTTCGAAGAAGTCCGCCACCTTGCCCAGCATGGCGTCGAGCGAGCCGGATTCCTCGCCGATCTGCACCATCTGGATCACCATGTTCGGGAACACGTTCACGTTCTGCATCGAGATCGTCAGGCTGGTGCCGGTGCTGACCTCGGTCTGGATCTTCTTGGTCGCCTCCAGGTAGACGTCGTTGCCGGAGGCGCCGCCGACCGAGTCGAGGGCTTCGACCAGCGGCACGCCGGCCGCGAACATGGTCGACAGGGTGCGGGTCCAGCGCGCGATGGTGGCCTTGCGGATCACGGCGCCGAAGATCGGCAGGCGCAGCAGGATGCGGTCCATCGCCTGCTGCACCTTGCGCGAGCGCTTCCAGGACTGGAAGAAGAAGTACAGGCCGGCGAACAGCGAACCGAAGATCACCCACCACCAGGCCACGACGAAGTCCGAGATCCCCATCACGATCAGGGTCGGGGCGGGCAGGTCGGCGCCGAAGGAGGTAAACACTTCCTTGAAGGCCGGCACCACCCAGATCATGATGACCGCCGTGACCACGAAGGCGATCGCGATGATCGAGATCGGGTACATCAGGGCCGACTTGATCTTGGCCTTGATCGCCAGCGTCTTCTCCTTGTAGATCGCCAGGCGGGTCAGCAGGTCTTCCAGGATGCCGGCCTGTTCGCCGGCGCCGACCAGGTTGCAGAACAGCGGGTCGAAATAGACCGGGTACTTGCGGAAAGCGTTGTTCAGGCTGGTGCCGGTCTCGACGTCGTTGCGCAGGTCCATGATCAGCTTGGCCATCGAGGGATTGCCGTGGCCCTTGCCGACGATGTCGAAGGCCTGCAGCAGCGGCACGCCGGCCTTCATCATGGTGGCCAGCTGGCGCGTGAACAGGGTCAGGTCCTTGTCGGTGATCTTGCGTCCGCTGCGCAGGGCCTTCTTCTTGACCTTGGTGACCAGGATGCCCTGGCGGCGCAGCGTGACGTTGACGATCGCCTCGCCGCCGGCGCGCAGCTCGCCGCGCACGGTCTTGCCGGTCTTGTCCTTGCCTTCCCAGGCATAGACAAATTCCTTGACCTGCGCGCCTGCGCGGCTCCGGGTTTGTAGGGACGTTGCCATAGTAGTCTCGTAGGTTCGCTTATTCGTTGGTGCAGCCGAGCACTTCTTCAAGACTCGTGAGTCCCTGTTTCACCTTCATCAGGCCCGAACGGCGCAGCGAGTTCACGCCGTCCTTCTCGGCCTGTTCGGCGATCTGCATCGAGTTGCCGTGCGCGAGGATCAGGGCCTCGATCGCCGGCGTGATCGGCATGATCTGGTAGATGCCGACGCGTCCCTTGTAGCCCGAGCCGAGGCAGCGGTCGCAGCCCACCGGGCCGTAGGGCTTCCAGCCGCCTTCCAGGTCGGCCTCGCGGTAGCCGGCCGCCAGCAGCACCTCGCGCGAGGTCTCGAGCGGCTGCTTGCAGCTGCACAGGCGGCGCGCCAGGCGCTGCGCCGTGATCAGGATCACCGAGGAGGCGATGTTGAAAGCCGCCACGCCCATGTTCATCAGGCGCGTCAGGGTCGAGGGTGCGTCGTTGGTGTGCAGGGTCGAGAACACCATGTGGCCGGTCTGGGCGGCCTTGATCGCGATGTCGGCGGTTTCCAGGTCGCGGATCTCGCCGACCATGATGATGTCCGGGTCCTGGCGCAGGAAGGACTTCAGCGCCACCGGGAAGGTGAGGCCGGCCTTGTCGTTGACGTTGACCTGGTTCACGCCGGGCAGGTTGATCTCGGCCGGGTCTTCCGCGGTGGAGATGTTGATGCCGGGTTTGTTCAGCACGTTCAGGCAGGTGTACAGCGACACCGTCTTGCCCGAGCCGGTGGGGCCGGTGACCAGCACCATGCCGTAGGGACGCGAGATCGCGTCCAGCAGCAGGGCCTTCTGGTCGGGATCGTAGCCGAGCGCGTCGATGCCCATCTGCGCCTGGGTGGCGTCGAGGATACGCATGACGGTCTTTTCGCCGAACAGCGTGGGCAGGGTCGAGACGCGGAAGTCGATGGTGCGGGTCGGGCCCATCACCAGGCGCATGCGGCCGTCCTGGGGCACGCGCTTTTCCGAGATGTCGAGCTTGGCCAGCACCTTGATGCGCGAGACCAGCTTTTCGCGGATCGACAGCGGCGGGGTGGCGTGGTCACGCAGCACGCCGTCCACGCGCAGGCGGATGCGGTAGTACTTTTCGTAGGGCTCGAAGTGGATGTCCGAGGCGCCCAGTTGCAGCGCGTCCATCAGGATCTTGTTCAGGAAGCGCACGATCGGCGCGTCCTCGACCTCGCTGGCCGCGTCGGGCGCCGCCTGCTGCGTGGCTTCCTCGGCGAACTCGATCTCGGTGTCGTCGCCGACCAGGTCGTTCAGGGTGGCTTCGGCGCTCTTGGCCAGGGTCCCCAGCAACTTGACCAGGACGTCATGGGCCACGATCACCGGCTCCACCGAGGCCTCGCTCTGGAACTTGATCTGGTCGAGTGCCTGGGTATTGGTGGGGTCGGACAGGGCCACCGACAGCTTGTTGCCGCGCTTGGCCAGCGCGATGACGCGCTGCGCCTGCATCAGCTTGGCGTCGATGGCGGTGGTCGGGAGGGCTTCCGGCGCGAAGCTCGCCAGGTCGAGCAGCGGGTAGCCGAAGGTCTCGGCGCAGAAGCTGGCCAGCGCGGCCGGCTCGATGATGCCGCTGTCGAGCAGGGCGTCGATGAAGGCGCTCTTGTCGGCCGCGGCCTTTTTTTGCAGGGCGTCCGCCTGTCCCGGGTTCAGCCGGTTCGCCTGCACGAGCGCGCGCGCCAGGCCCGCGAGGGGAGCGCCGCTGATCGTGTTGGGGAGGACTGCTGCCATAGGTAGCCGAGGCGCCTTGATAAAGGAAGATTTACCCGGGAAGGATTCTTTGGATGATGCCTACGGGCATCAAATTTGTAAAGGATTCCGTCCCCGGGAGATGCGTGCGCGCCACGTCCTCGGGCTGCCGTGGGAAGTTTCATGGACCGGCTGACAATCCTTGTGGTCGGGCCGACAAGGATTGTGGTCGAGGTGGCAAGGCGCCGTATTGACGCGCTTCAGGGGGCCGCCAACAAGCGCTCAGCGCAGTGCCAGTCGCCTGGCGCCGCTTGCCGCCGCCGGCGCCGCCTCTTCCAGCTTGAACACCGCCAGGGCATGGGTCAGCTGCGTGGTCTGCTCGGTCAGCGATTCCGCCGCCGCCGATGCTTCCTCGACCAGCGCCGAGTTCTGCTGGGTCATCTCGTCGATGCTGCCGATCGCGCGGCCGATGTCGTCGATGCCGGCGCTCTGGCGGGCGCCGGCGGCGCTGATCTCGGCCATGATGGCCTGCACCTTGCGCACCGATTCGACGATCTGGCCCATGGTCACGCCGGCTTCGTCGACCAGCGCGCTGCCGGCCGAGACCTTGGCCACCGAGTCGCCGATCAGCTCCTTGATTTCCTTGGCCGCCGCCGCCGAACGCTGCGCCAGGTTGCGCACTTCGCCGGCCACGACCGCGAAGCCGCGTCCCTGTTCGCCGGCGCGCGCCGCTTCCACCGCCGCGTTCAGCGCCAGGATGTTGGTCTGGAAGGCGATGCCGTCGATGACCGAGATGATCTCGACGATCTTGTTGGCCGAGCTGTTGATGTCGCCCATCGTGCTGACCACGCCGCCGACCACCTGGCCGCCGCGGGTCGCGATGCTGGTCGCGGTTTCCACCAGTGCGTTGGCCTGGGAGGCGGCGCTGGCGTTCTCGCGCACGGCGCCGGTCAGCTCTTCCATCGAGCGGGTGGTGCGGTCCAGGCTGGCGGCCTGCGATTCGGTGCGGCGCGCCAGGTCGGCGTTGCCGCTGGCGATTTCCGAGCTGGCCATGGCGATGGTGTCGGCAGACAGCTTGATCTCGGCGACCAGGGTCGCCAGGCGCTCGCGCATCTCCTTCAGCGCCACCAGCAGGCTGCCGCTGTCGCCGGCTTCGATGCGGATCTCGGTCGACAGGTCGCCGGCGGCCACGGCGCGGGCGATTTCGCGCGCATACGCCGGTTCGCCGCCCAGCTGGCGCCAGATGGTGCGCACCACGAACCACGAGACCACGGCCAGGCAGGCGATCACGATCAGCGCGGTGGCGATCATCGAGATCAGCACATTCTGCACGCTGTTCTTGCTGCCTTCGATGCCGGCCGCGAACTGGCGCTGGGCCGACTCGTTGACCGTGGCGAGGTCCTTGTTGAGGGTGGCGAGCGCCGACTGCATCTTGCCGACCACAAGCTGCGGGTCGCCCTGTTCCATCTCCAGCATGATGCGCGCGGCCGACAGGGCCGGCGCGTAATAGGCGTCGAATTCCTTGCCCAGGCGTGCGCCGGTCTCAAGCTGGCCCGGGATCTGTGCAAACTTGTTCAGCCGCGCGCGCAGCTTGTTGGCCTGCTCGCCGACCTGGCCGATCTTGTCCTTGTCGCCTTCGGCGACGGCGTCCTGCAGGCCGTCGGTGACGGCGGCGACGTCGAGAATGAGGGCCTTGGAGGCATCGAGCACCGGATAGTCGACGCTCGCGGTCGTGGTGATCGAGTTCAGCGCGCCGTTCGCGATCATCGCGCTGGCGCCGGCGCCGAGGCCGAAAATAATGGCGGAGATGACGGGCAGTGCCCAGATCCTGCGCTTGATGCTCATGTTGATGTCTCCAGAATGCAGAAACCGCCGCCGGCGCGGGGGCCGGCGGCGGGTGCTAGCTTATAAACGAAGCGCGTTTACGGTGCCGTATAGACGACCTTGACGCTGGCGTCGACGGCGCTCTTGTCGATGTAGCCGATCGCCTTCGGGTTGGCGGCGACGGCGGCCTTCACGGCGGCGCTGTCGGCGACTTCCTTCGGCATCGTGGCCTTGCCGGTGAAGACCAGCTTCGACCACAGGGCCTTGGCCTGGGCGGCGTCCTTGTCCGCGACCTTCTTGTAGAACTCGGCGCGGATCGCGCTCGCATCGGCTTGGTCGATCGGGGTCATGCTGGACGACTTACCGAGGAAGAACTGGGCGACCTGCTCCTTGCTCATCGTGCTCTCGGCGGCCTTCGGGTTGACCACCACGACCACTTCGGCCATGGCGGGGACCGCGGCGCCAAGGGCGGCAACGGCGAACAGTTGTGCAATCATCTTGTTCATGTGCCGCTCCTTAGAACACGAAATCGAGGGCGACGGCGCCGACGGTCACGGTGTCCTTGAAGCCGGGCTTGGCGTTCACGAACAGGCCGGTGCCGTTGTTCGGCTTGACGCGGTCGATCTGGGCCTTCAGGGCCACCGAGCCGGCGAAGTCCCAGCGCACGCCGATGGTGTTGGTCGACTGTTCGCCCTGGCCCACGCCGGTGTTCGGCAGGCGGCGCACGCCGGCGCCCAGCTGCTGCATGGTCGGGGTGCAGGCGGCCGGGTAGCCGGTAGGGCAGGCTGCCGGCACGGTGTTGACGACGGCGCCGTCGATCTTCAGTTTGGCATGGCTGGCGTAGGGCATGAACTTGCCGATGCGGTAGCCGGCCATCACGTACCAGGCGCTGGTGTCGTTGATGTAGGCCTTGGTCTTGCGCTTGGCGAATTCGGTCTGGACCACGATGTCGTTCCAGTCCATCGACAGGCCCAGCGAGTTGAAGCTGGCGCGCTTTTCGTTGGCCTGGATCTCGTTGGCCAGGGTGACCAGCTGCGGGAAACGGTAGCCGGCGCCGGCAGCGCGCAGGCCGCCGACCAGGGTGTTCAGCGAGACCGAGTCCTCGATCGTGACCTTGGCGGTCGCGTGCCCGGCGCGCACGGTGAAGGGGCCGTGTTCGGCGCTGACGTTCAGCGCGGCGATCCGCTTGCCCTTGGCGTGGATGTTGCCCGACAGCGGGGACTTCACGTTACCGTAGGCCAGCTGCGAGGTGACGCTGGTGTCGCCGAAGCTGTGCTGCCAGGTGATGTCGGCGCCGTCGATGCTGTTGAACGGCACTTGCGAATAGACTTCCGCCGGCGGGCGCAGCATGTTGTTGGCATAGCCGACGTTGCGGTAGTCGGAAATCATGAACACCGGCAGGCCGACGCGGCCGACGCGCAGGCTCACTTCATCCGAGATGCGGGCCTTGGCGAAGGCCCAGCTCAGTTCGGCGCCGTAGCTGTCTTCGGCGTCGCGGCGCACCAGGCCCTGGGCGGTCAGCGACAGCCAGCTGTTGACCGGCATGTCGGCCTGCAGGCCGAGGTTGGAATCGATGCCGGTACGGAAATCGCCGGACGAGCCGCTGGCCTGGTTCGGGCGCGCGAATTCGGCATCCTTGGTGTCGGCACAGGTCAGGGCGCCGGTGCCGAAGCCGCTGATTTTCACGGTAGGGAAGCCGCTGCCGTCCTGGGCGTAGGCCGTCGAGACTGCCAGCGGAAGCGCCAGCAGGGTAGCAATCACACGTTTTTTCATCATCATTCTTGTTGCGTAAAGCTGCTCGGGAAGGGCGGCGCTGATAAGGCAGCAAGCAGGCAGCGCCGTGAAGCTCTGGAAATCATTCTATCCAGCGCGCAATTTTTCCGGCAACAAGAATAATGACAATTGGTGACAATTCAGCATGAATTCTCACCGACTGTTGTGCAGTTGAAACAGGCTATTGTCAGTTTAATTCCACCAGTGGCAGGTCGCTCCGGCCGCCGGCAACCGGGCCTGCATGGCGCGGTGGATGATGCCTGCCTTGGCGGCTTCGTCGGCATCGAAGATGCGGGCATTGCCCGTGAGGTTGCTGCGGATGTCGGTGGCGCTGCCGGCCGCCGTGGTGGCGTCGAGGAAGATATTGGCGTAGCGCTCGGCATCGAAATCGAGGCAGTCGCGCCATTCCGACACGCGCGAATGGTCGGCCGCGACCAGGCTGCCGAAGCCCCAGTGCAGCGGGTGGATCAGGAAGCGGGTGCCGGGGCAGGCGTAGCGCTTCTGGCCGGCGAGGAAGATGACCACGGCCACCGATTCGACGCTGCCGATGTTGTGGGTGGTGAGGGGCACCGGCAGCGACTTCAGGAAGAAGTACAGCGCGAAGCCGGCCGTCATGTTGCCGCCTTCGCTGGAGATGTGCAGCTCGATCTCGGTGGCGCCGTTCTGCAGCGCCTGCAGGCAGTTGTTGCGGATCGCGCTGGCGGAACTGTGGTTGATCGGTCCGATGAAATGAACGATGTGCAATGCCATGGGCTCTCCTTGCAGTGAGCCCAAGCATAACAAGATTCACTGCCGCGGCGCGTCCGGCTGGGCGGGCATGGCGGGTGGGCAGTCATCCTTCTGCGGCGGCCGCTGGTCGAAGGGGATGCGGCGTCCCGCCACTTCCAGGTCTTGCCAGGCGGGCGGCACAGCGCGCACCTTTCCTTCGCGCAGCGCCTGCTTCCAGGCCGGACAGAGCGTACCGGGGAGCGAACCGGCGATACGCCAGCGGCCGCCGGCTTCTTCGGTGGCGACAATCGATTCCCAGGGCTTGTCGCTGAACAGCAGGACTTCCGGCCGGGCGTCGCCTCCCAGGTCGAGGACCAGCGCGTCGCAGGTTTCCGCGCGGCGCAGCAGGCATCCCGGCATGAAGCCCGTGCCGGCCTGGTCCAGCCAGTCCATCCGCACGAAGCTGTCGGGCAGCCGCGCACCCGCGGGCCAGACGCGCAGGTTGGCGGCGAGTGCCGGCCGGTCGTTCACCAGGTCTTGCTCGTGCCGGTGGCGCAGCTTGCGCACCGCCGCGATCCGGCTGCGCAGCTGGGGCGCGTCCGCCTCGATCTGCGCCAGCGCCGCCTGGCCGTAGCGCGCGCCGTCGAAGTGCAGGTAAGCGAGGTCGAACTGCGCCGCGCCGACGCGGCCGGAAGCCAGCCGTGCCATCTGGTCCTTCGTCGCCAGGCGGGCCGGATCGGCCAGGGGCGTGAACAGCGCCAGCAGCACGGCCAGCACCACCACGGCGGCCGCGATGTTGACGCCGGCGAGGGTCGGCAGCCAGCCCTTGCGCAGGGCCGCCGCCGCGTAGCCGCCGGCATAGCAGCTGGCCACCAGCATGCAGGCCGCGGCGAGCACGCGCTCGTCGGTCCAGCCATGGTCGCCGACCCGCAGCGCCAGGGCATAGATGGCCAGCGCGGTGACCGGCACCAGCAGCAGGGCGGCAATGCGCGCCGCCAGCGCGACCGGACGCGCCGCCGGCAGGGCGCCGTTCTGCCAGGCTGCATTGATCAGCACCACGAAGGCCGCCGCTGCCCCGAGCAGGACCGCGGCCGCGCTGCGGGTCGCCCACAGCGCTTCGAGCCCGGTAAAGGGCAGGCTGGCCAGGAAGCCGCCGACCAGCAGGGTCAGCACCGGCAGGATCCACGACAGCAGCACCAGCAGCAGGTTGCGGATGCCGCGCACGATGCCTGGACGTACGTCGGTCAGGTGCATGGCGCTCGCGAAGGCGAAGGTCGTGACGGGAATCGAGAACCAGGATTCCTGGATTGCCTTGCTGAGGAAGTCCAGCTTGATCAGCAGGAACAGCTGCGCGCCGAGCTGGAGCACCAGCCAGGTGACGCCGACGAACAGGGCGCTGAAGGCCAGTTGCACGCCCAGCTTCCAGGCGATCTCGAAATAGGCGGTATAGCTGGCGATGCGGCGCCGTTCGGCCGCTCCGGCCAGCACCAGCGCATGCGCGATGAAGAAACCGGCGACGAGCGACAGGCATAGCTGCGGCGACGGCTCCGGCCCACGCGGTTTCGGTCCGTTCGGCGGCCGCCAGGCGCCTTCCATGCGCCAGACGTCATAGAAGGCGAGGGCGGCAATGAACAGCGCGGCCGTCGCCGTCCACAGCAGCAATTGGCGCCGGGGCAGTTGTCCGAGGGCGCTGATGGCGATCACCGGCGCCAGCACGCTCACCATCAGCAGGGGCAGGAACAGGCGCGGCACGGTCGCCGGCCAGCTGACATCGGTACCCGCCCGGTACAGCAGGTAGAGCACCAGTCCCTGCAGCAGCCCGATGCCGATCCGGGCGGCGGCGATGCCAGGCCTTGGGGCCGGCTCAGCCGGGTCATGGGTGCTTGCTTGCATGGCTAGCTGCCCCGGTAGGTCGAGTAGGACCAGGGCGTCATCACCAGCGGCACGTGGTAGTTTTGATCGGGATCAATGATGCCAAAGGCGATCGCGATGCGGTCGAGGAAGCGCGGCGAAGGCAGGTCGACGCCCTGGGCCGCGAAGTAGTCGCCGGCGTGGAACACCAGTTCGTACTGGCCGGGGCGCAGCAGGGCGCCTTCCAGCAGCGGTGCGGCGCAGCGGCCATCGGCGTTGGTCACATCGGTCTTGATCAGGGTACGGCCACCGCCGTTTATTGCGTCGATCCCGTAGAGTTCGATCTTGACCCCCGCCCCGGGACGGCCGTGGGCGGTATCGAGCACGTGTGTGGAAAGTTTGCCCATATTAGGAGGATGAGTGGAAGTATGCGGGCAATCATATACCGTTGTGCTTCCTGCAATATATGATCCTTGATATACCTTCCTTCTCTTCATGCCATGGACAGCTACTCGAACTATCCGCGCGACCTGGTCGGCTATGGCCGCAATCCACCCCATCCGCAGTGGCCGGGCGGGGCGCGCGTGGCCCTGCAGTTCGTCCTTAACTACGAGGAGGGCGGCGAGAACTGCGTGCTGCACGGCGACCCGGCTTCCGAAACCTTCCTGTCCGAGATCATCGGCGCCCAGGCCTTCCCGATGCGCCACATGAGCATGGAATCGCTCTATGAATACGGTTCGCGCGCCGGCCTGTGGCGGGTGTTGCGCCTGTTCGAGGAGCGTGGCTTGCCGCTGACGGTGTTCGCCGTCGCGATGGCGCTCAAGCGCCATCCCGAGGCGGCGGCCGCCTTCCGCGAGCTGGGCCACGAAGTCGCCTGCCATGGCCTGCGCTGGATCTCCTACCAGAACGTGGACGAGGCCACCGAACGCGCCCACATGCGGGAAGCGGTGCAGATCATCCGCGCGCTCACCGGGGAAGCGCCGCTCGGCTGGTATACCGGACGCGATTCGCCCAATACGCGCCGGCTGGTGGTCGAGCACGGCGGTTTCGCCTATGACGCCGACCATTACGGCGACGACCTGCCGTTCTGGCAAGAGGTCGCCACGCGCGACGGCCGTGTGGTTCCGCATTTGGTGCTACCGTACACGCTCGACACCAACGACATGCGCTTCGCCGCCATGCAGGGGTTTAACTCGGGCACCCAGTTCTTCGATTACCTGAAGGATGCCTTCGATGTCCTGTACGCGGAAGGCGATCCGGACGGACTGAACCAGCCGAAGATGCTCTCGATCGGGCTGCACTGCCGCCTGGTCGGGCGGCCGGCGCGGGCGGCGGCGCTGGCGCGCTTCCTCGATTATGTGCAGGGCCACGAGCGCGTCTGGATCACGCGCCGCATCGACATCGCACAGCACTGGAAAACCCTGCATCCTTTCCTAAAATGAAAGGGTGCAAAGAACCATAAGATATGCTCATAGATTGATAAGCAATATATCCTTAATCTTATAAGTAGAGAGCCGCCGGGTGGTAGCCTTCCGCCCTTGCTTGAGAGTGAGTTGACCATGTCAGAGCCGATCCGATTCTTTTACCGCGGCGCCGTCCAGGAAGTCCAAAACCTGCGGCCGACGCAGACCATCCTGCAGCACCTGCGGGAGGACCTGCATTGCACCGGCACCAAGGAAGGCTGCGCCGAAGGCGATTGCGGCGCCTGCACCGTGGTCCTCGGCTCACTCGAAGACGGCAAGCTCGAACTCCGGGCGGTCAATTCCTGCATCCAGTTTACCCCGACGCTCGACGGCAAGGCCCTGTTTACGGTGGAAGACCTGCAACAGCCCGACGGCAGCCTGCACCCGGTACAGCAGGCCCTGGTCGAATGCCACGGCTCCCAGTGCGGCTTCTGCACCCCGGGCTTCGCCATGTCGCTGTGGGGCATGTACCTGAAACAGGAAGGCCGGGTGCCGCTGCGCTGCCAGATCGACGACGCCCTGTCGGGCAACCTGTGCCGCTGCACCGGCTACCGCCCCATCATCGATGCGGCCCGCCGCATGGTGGAACTGCCGGCCGCACGATTTGATCGCGCCGCGCTGGCCGAGCGCCTGCGCCTGCTGCAGCGCACCCATGGCTTCAGCTACGAGGCGCAGGGAGCGCGTTTCCACACCCCGCGCACGCTCGAGGAACTGGTCGCGCTGCGGACCGAACGCCCGGCCGCGCTGCTGCTGGCCGGCTCCACCGACGTCGGCTTGTGGGTGACCAAGCAGATGCGCGAGCTGGACGACATCATCTACCTCGGCCAGGTGGACGCGCTCAAGACCGTGACGGAAAGCGGCGATACGCTGGAGATCGGCGCCGGCGTCAACCTGAACGATGCCTATGCGGCCGTCTGCCGCCACTATCCCGACGAGCTCAGCGAAATGTGGCAGCGCTTCGCCTCGCTCCCGATCCGCAACGCGGGCACGCTGGGCGGCAACGTCGCCAACGGCTCGCCGATCGGCGATTCGATGCCCTGGCTGATCGCCTTGGGCACCCGCATCGTATTACGCAGCGCCGCGGGCGAGCGCGTGCTGGCGCTGGAAGATTTTTACCTCGGCTACCAGCAGAAAGACCTGCAGCCGGGCGAATTCGTGCAGGCCCTGCGCATTCCTCTGAAAAACGCCGGACTGCGCTTCCGCAGCTATAAACTGGCGAAACGCTTCGACCAGGACATCTCGGCCGTGTGCGCGGCCTTCGCGATCACGCTCGACGGCGCTACCGTCGCCAGTGCACGCATCGCCTTCGGCGGCATGGCCGCCACGCCCAGGCGCGCCGCCGCGGCCGAAGCGGCGCTGGCCGGCCAGCCATGGAACGAAGCGAACATGCGCGCCGCGATGGACGCGCTGGCGCAGGACTACGCCCCGCTGAGCGACATGCGGGCATCCAGCGCCTACCGCATGCGCACGGCGCAGAACCTGCTGCGCCGCTTCTGGCTTGAAACCCGCACCGACGATCCGCTGCCGGCGACGGCCGTCAATGCCTTCGCGGCCGGCTGAGAGGAGAACGGACATGAAACCCACTGATGCACGCATCCTCGCCGAGGCCGACTGGAAAGAGGTCGGCAAGCCGCGGCCGCACGAATCGGCCGTGCTGCACGTGCTCGGCCAGGCCACCTATACCGACGACATCCGCGAGACCGCCGGCACCCTGCACGCGGCGCTCGGCCTGTCCTCGCGCGCCCATGCGCGCATCCTGGGGATCGACCTCGAACCGGTAGCAGCCAGCCGCGGCGTGGTGGCGGTGCTGACCGCGCGCGACATCCCGGGCCTGAACGACTGCGGCCCGATCATCCATGACGACCCGATCCTGGCCGACGGCCTGGTCCAGTACGTGGGCCAGCCGGTGTTCATCGTGGTCGCCGACAGCCACGACAACGCGCGCCGGGCAGCAAAACTCGCGAAGATCGACTACGAAGACCTGCCGGCCATCCTGACGCCGCAGGCGGCGCGCGCCGCCCAGTCGTACGTGCTGCCGCCGATGCGCCTGGCGCGCGGCGATGCGGAAAGCGCCTTCGCGGCGTCGCCCTACCGCGTCAAGGGCGAACTGCTCGTGGGAGGACAGGAGCAGTTCTACCTCGAGGGCCAGATCGCCTACGCGATCCCCGGCGAGGACCGCGGCATGCACGTCTACTGCTCGACCCAGCACCCGAGCGAGATGCAGCACGTGGTGGCGCACGCCCTCGGCCTGCATTCGCATCACGTGGTGGTGGAGTGCCGCCGCATGGGCGGCGGCTTCGGCGGCAAGGAATCGCAGTCGGCGCTGTGGGCGTCCGCCGCGGCCATCGCGGCCAGCCGCACGCGCCGCCCGGTCAAGCTGCGCGCCGACCGCGACGACGACATGCTGGTGACCGGCAAGCGCCACTGCTTCCACTACGAATACGAAGTCGGCTACGACCGCGAAGGCCGCATCGTCGCCGCCAGGGTCGACATGGTCACGCGCGCCGGCTTTTCGGCCGACCTGTCCGGCCCGGTGGCGACGCGCGCCGTTTGCCACTTCGACAATACCTATTATTTGTCCGACGTCGAGATCCGCGCCGCCTGCGGCAAGACCAACACCCAGTCGAACACCGCCTTCCGCGGTTTCGGCGGACCGCAGGGCGCGATCGCCATCGAATACGTGATCGACGAGATCGCGCGCAACCTGAGACGCGACCCGCTCGACATCCGCCGCCTCAATTTCTACGGCAAGGGCGAACGCAACGTCACGCCCTATGGCCAGGCCGTGGTCGACAACGTGATCCACGAGCTGGTGGCCGAGCTGGAAGACAGCAGCGACTACCGGGCCCGGCGCGCGGCGATTGCAGAGTTCAACCGCACCAGCCCCGTGCTCAAGAAGGGCCTGGCGCTCACCCCGGTGAAATTCGGCATCGCCTTCAACGTCACCCACCTGAACCAGGCCGGCGCGCTGGTGCACGTCTACGTGGACGGCTCGATCCTGGTGAACCACGGCGGCACCGAGATGGGGCAGGGCATCAACACCAAGGTGATGCAGGTGGTCGCGCACGAGCTGGGCGTGGACCTGGAACGGGTGCGCGCCACCGCCACCAATACCAGCAAGGTCGCGAATACCTCGGCCACCGCCGCCTCGACCGGCGCCGACCTGAACGGCAAGGCCGCCCAGGACGCCGCCCGCAAGATCCGCGACCGCCTGGCCGCCTTCGTCGCATCGCAGTTCGGCGGCGAGGCCTCCGAGGTGCGCTTTGCCGACGACACCGTCTTCGTGGCAGGCCAGGCGCTGCGCTTCGGCGAAGTGGTGGCCAAGGCCTACCTGGCGCGGGTCCAGCTGTGGTCGGACGGCTTCTATGCCACCCCGGGCCTGCACTGGGACCCGAAGACCATGAACGGCAATCCCTTCTCCTACTACGCCTATGGGGCGGCGGTGTCGGAAGTGGTGGTCGATACCCTCACCGGCGAATGGAAGCTGCTGCGCGCCGACGCGCTCTACGACGCGGGTAATTCATTGAACCCGGCGATCGACATCGGCCAGGTGGAAGGCGCCTTCATCCAGGGCATGGGCTGGCTGACCACCGAGGAGCTGTGGTGGAACCCGGCGGGCAAGCTGATGACGCATGCGCCCTCGACCTACAAGATCCCCGGCATCTCCGACTGCCCGGAAGACTTCCGCGTGCGCCTCTTCAAGAACCGCAACGTCGCCGACAGCATCCACCGCTCCAAGGCGGTGGGCGAGCCGCCGCTGCTGCTGCCCTTCTCGGTCTTCTTCGCGATCCGCGACGCCGTATCAAGCGTCGGCGGCCACAGGGTGAATCCGCCGCTGAACGCGCCGGCCACCTGCGAAGAGATCCTGAAGGCGGTGGCGGCCGTGGAAGCTGCGAGCGCCTGATGAGCGATTGGCTGACAGGCACGCTGCCGGCGCCCGCAGTGCTGGTGACGGTCGCCCGCGTCGAGGGCTCCGTCCCGCGCGAGCCGGGCGCGCGCATGCTGGTCGATGCGCAGGGCTTCCGCGGCACCATCGGCGGCGGGCACCTCGAGCACCGGGCGCTGGAGATCGCGCGCGCGATGCTTTGGCAGGGCGGTGCTGCGGCCCATCTCGAACGCTTTCCGCTCGGGCCGAAGCTGGGGCAGTGCTGCGGAGGCGTCGCGTGGTTGGCGTTTGAAATGGCGGATGCGGAGCAGTTGGCGCTGCTCGACAGGCGGCGCAATGAAGACAGCTGGCGCGTGGTGTGCGTGGGCGGGAGACCCGCTAGCCCTGCGACAGCCCTGTTCGACGGCAGCGGGTGTCAGCTCGCTGGCGGCACGGTTCCAACCTTCGACCGCAGCACCGGCACCCACGTGATGGAAGAGGGCGGCCGCCTCTGGCTGATCGACGCCGTCCTCGCCCCGCGCGCCCACCTGATGCTGTTCGGCGCCGGCCACGTCGGCGCCGCCATCGTCCGCGCCCTGGCCGAGCTGCCTTGCCGCGTCACCTGGGTGGACGAGCGCGAGGACCTGTTCCCGCCCGCCGTGCCGGCCAATGTGACGATCGAGGCAACCGACACCCCCGAAGCGCTTGTTGAAAACGCACCACAGGGCACCAGCTTTCTGGTCATGACCCACAGCCATGCCCTTGACCTGGGCCTGTCGCACGCGATACTGTCGCGCCCCGGCCTTGACTGGTTCGGCCTGATCGGCTCCGATACCAAGCGCCGCCAGTTCGAGCACCGCCTGCGCGAACGCGGCGTCGATCGCGCGCGCCTCGACGCGATGGTCTGCCCGGTCGGCCTGCCCGGCATCGAAGGCAAGGCCCCGGCCGTGATCGCGGCCTCCGTGGCGGCCCAGCTGCTCACCGTGTGGGAAGCGCAAGCCAGCCAAACTGATTTTTCTTCGGATTTTCATGATGTCCAACACTGATGTGCAAGCCTACCGTGCGAGCTTGCTGTACTTCCGCGCCGACCCGGCTTTCGACGGCGACGCCCATGCCTGGCACGAAGACGGCCTGCTGGTCGTCGAAGGCGGCAAGGTCAAGGCCGCCGGCGACTACGCCGCCCTGGCCGGCACGCTGCCGGCCGGCGTGACCCCGCACGACTACCGCGGCCAGCTCATCACCCCGGGCTTCATCGACACCCACCTGCATTACCCGCAGACCGACATGATCGCCTCGCCCAGCGAGGGCCTGCTGCCCTGGCTGGAGACCTATACCTTCCCGACCGAGCGCCGCTTCGAGGACCCGGCGCATGCGCGCGCCACCGCCGAGTTCTTCCTCGACGAGCTGCTGCGCTGCGGCACCACCACCGCGGTGGTCTACTGCACCGTGCATCCACAGTCGGTCGAGGCCTTCTTCGAAGCCAGCGAAGCGCGCAAGCTGCGCATGGTAGCCGGCAAGGTGCTGATGGACCGCCACTGCCCGGACTTCCTGCGCGACTGCGAGGGCGGCGTCGGCAGCAGCGCCGACCTGATCGACAAGTGGCACAAGCGCGGCCGCCAGCTGTACGCGATCACCCCGCGCTTCGCCCCGACCTCGACCGACGCCCAGCTGCGCGCCACCGCCGAACTGGCCAAGGCTTACCCGGACACCTTCATCCAGACCCACGTCTCGGAAAACAAGGACGAGTGCAAGTGGGTCGGCGAATTGCACCCGCAGGCGCGCAGCTACCTGGACGTCTACGAACGCTTCGGCCTGATGCGCCCGCGCGCGCTGTTCGGCCACTGCATCTGGCTGGACGACGAAGACTTCGCGCGCATGGCGGCCACCGGCAGCGCGGCGGCGGTGTGCCCGACCTCCAACCTCTTCCTCGGCAGCGGCCTGTTCGACTTCGACAAGGCCGACGGCGCCGGTGCGCTGCTGTCGCTCGGCACCGACGTCGGCGCCGGCACCTCGTTCTCGATGCTGCAGACTATGAACGAAGCCTACAAGGTGGCGCGCCTGAAGGGCAGCCACCTGCCGGCCCTGCGCATGTTCTATCTGGCCACCCTGGGTGCGGCCCGCGCGATGGGCCTCGAAGGCACGATCGGCAGCTTCGCACCCGGCGCGGAGGCGGATTTCATCGTGCTCGACCCGCAAGCCACCCCGCTGCTGGCGCGCCGCACGGCGCAGCTGGAATCGCTGGAAGAGCTGCTGTTCGCGCTGGCCCTGCTGGGCGACGACCGGGCGATCCGGGCGACCTATTCGGGCGGCTCCCTGGTGCACACCCGCTCTGGCCATATTGCCAACGCTAACTCAACCGGTTAGAGTTGCGCGGTCCATCGCACCAGAAAGTCCGATCCATGTACAAGAAACTGACCGGCAGCGTCCTGCTCGCCCTGGCCGTCGCCGGCGCACCCCAGGCCCTGGCCAAGGGCCCGACCGTGAGCGCCAACGAGGCCGCCACCGCCCGCCACTACGCCAGCCTGATCGCCGGCGAGCCGAAGACCGCCGAACTGACCCTGTTCTTCACCCAGATGCCCAAGGGCGGCGACCTGCACCACCATTACTCGGGTTCGGTCTACGCCGAGCAGTACGTCGACTTCCTCGACAAGCAGGGCTACTGCGTCAACAAGCAGACCTACCGGATCGAGACGAAGAAGGAAGTCATCGAGGCCGAGCGCGCCAAGCCGGCGGAGCAGCGCAACTGCCTGTCGACCGCCGAGGTCTATGCCGACGACCACACCTACCGCGAACTGCTGCAGCGCTGGTCGAACAAGGATTTCCATAACCATGGCGCCATGCAGCCGCCGCCGGACCGCCTGTTCTTCCAGACCTTCAACTTCTTCGGCCCGGTCTCGAACGCGAACTTCCGCGAAGGCCTGCAGGAGCTGAAGAAGCGCGCCATTCTTGAAAACGTGAGCTACATCGAGACCATGTTCAAGATGTCGCCCTTCGTCGTGAACAAGGAATTCGACGTCCAGGCCTGGAACAATGCCGACAATGACCAGGCCTTCGACGCCCAGATGGGCGCCTGGCTGGCCGTGCTCGAGCAGGATGCGGGCTTCAAGAAGTCGACCGAGGATTTCGTCACGAAGATCCACGAGTCGGCCGAAGGTATCGACGACGACCGCTTCACCATGCGCTACCAGACCTATGTGCTGCGCCTGCTGAACCCGTCGCAGGTGTTCTCCTCGATGGTCTCGGGCTTCAAGGCCGCGGCCATGAGCGACAAGATCGTGGGCGTCAACATCGTCGGCCAGGAAAGCACGATGGTGTCGATGCGCGACTACGCGCTGCACATGAAGATGTTCCGCTTCCTGAAGTCGCGCTATCCGGCAGTGAAGGTGGCGATGCACGCCGGCGAGCTGGCGCTGGGCGACGTGCCGCCGGAAGGCCTGAAGTTCCACATCGACCAGGCCCTGGTGGTGGCCGGCGCCAACCGCATCGGCCACGGCATCGACCTGGCGCACGAAAGCAATGCCCAGGCCATCATGGCGAAGATGCGCAAGGACGACATCCCGGTCGAGATCAACCTGACCTCGAACGCCTTCATCAGCGGCATCGAGGGTGCCAATCACCCGGTCACCCTGTACCGCAAATACGGCGTGCCCTACGTGATCTCGACCGACGACGCCGGCGTGACCCGCCATACGCTGTCGAACGAATACGTGCTGTTCGCCAGCCGCTACAAGCCGGACTATGCGGAAATGAAGCGGACCTCGTATAACAGCATCCGTTACGCTTTCCTGCCAGTGGCAGAAAAACAACGCCTGACCCGCCAACTGGATGCGCGTTTCGCGGCCTTCGAAGCGCGTGTCGCCGGGATGACCCGCACGGCGGCCGCAAGCAAGCGCTGAGCGTTTCGCAGGCACTTGACAGTGCCAATCTCTTCCTAAAGGGCAATGTGTGGCCACAGCGCTACACATTGCTACCCCTTCTCCTTGGCAAAACGGATTTATAAATTAATTCGTTTCCCAGTCGAATTAGTGCTCTTATAATCGCGCCGCAGCATGTTTCCGTAGGTGAAAACTGTGTTGTGGGCAACCCACACCGTCGTCCTTACGGAGACTTATACGGAATACGTATAAATTTGTAAGCGAATCGATATTTGTCACGCTCCATGCACTCATGCATAGTCGCCGAATGACTAAATGGAAAGTATTTCCCCTGGGTCATATCGTCAAACCGTGACTCCGGGCGCGTCATCAACCGGACATATTCAGACCTTACACTGCCGTGCCTCTGCAAAAAACGTGATCTTTTGCTAAGAATTCATGCAGGTGTAGTGCTTGCTGTTGTAGTTTTCATAATGACACTCTAGGGAGTTTTTGAATGCAATCCGCTTTTAACCAACAACCGAAGCTGCGCCTGAGCGCCATCGCGCTGGCATGCCTGGCATGCATCGGCGTCGCGCAAGCCCAGACCGCAACGTCTGACGAAGGCCAGGTCCGCTCGGAAGTTGTTATCACCGGCAAGAAACTGGGTATGGGCCTGATGGTGTTCGAAGACGCACCGAAAGCGCGCTCGACCGTCACCGCAGCGGAACTGGAAAAGCAGCGTCCGACCGGCAACGCCTATGAGGCACTGGAACTGCTGCCGGCAGTGAACAGCTACAACCACGATGCAACCGGCCTGTTCGGCGGCGGCCTGACCCTGCGCGGCTTCAACAGCGACCAGATCGGCGCCACCATCAACGGCGTGCCGGTGAACGACTCGGGCTCGTTCTCGGTGTACCCGCAAGAGTACGTTGACCAGGAAAACACCTGCTCGCAGTTCGTGACCCAGGGTTCGACCGACGTCGACTCGCCGCAAGTCGGCGCGACCGGCGGTAACTTCGGCATCAACACCTGCAACCCGGAAGACAAGCAGCGCGTCCGCTTCATGCAGACCGCCGGCCAGCTGAACATGTGGAAGACCTTCGTCCGCTACGACAGCGGCAAGTTCTCGGACAACCGCTCGAAGTTCTTCATCTCGGCATCGCGCGCGAAGACCGACAAGTGGAAAGGCAAGGGCATCGCCAAGCGTGACCACATCGACGCCGGCTTCAACTACGAGTGGAACCGCTTCAACTACATCCGCGGCACCCTGCTGTGGAACGAAGCCGTCAACAACAACATCAACAACCTGACCAAGACCGAGCTGAACACCCGTGGTTACTACTACGACACCAGCGACTTCTTCGCCGGCCACCTGACCCCGGTGCGCGGCACCGCCCAGGTCGAAGCAACCCAGAGCCCGCTGTACCACGGCCTGTACATCAACCCGTTCAAGAACGCGATCGCATCGGCGACCGCCAAGTTCCGCCTGGCCGAAAACCTCGACCTGAAAGTGCTGCCGTACTTCTGGTATGGCTTCGGTAACGGCGGCCTGCAGCAGAACGTCGTGCGCGAAACCGGCAGCTTCCTGAATACCACGACGGGCCGCCTCGGCGCATCGGTCGACCTGAACGGCGACGGCGATACGCTCGACACCATCATCATGGCCAGCGCATCGCACACCGACACCAAGCGTCCGGGCATTACCTCGTCGCTGAACTATACCTGGAACAACCACAACATCCTGGGTGGTTTCTGGTACGAGCGCGCCAACCACCGCCAGACCCAACCGATGGTTCCGGTGACCGCCGACGGCCGTCCGGTCGATCCTTACCTGCAGATCTTCCAGATCGCCCGTCCGGACGGTTCGAAGTACATGGGCCGCGACTGGAAAACCATCTCGACCGCGTACCAGTTCTTCATCCAGGACACCATCTCGCTGATGGATGACCGCGCGACGATCAACCTGGGTCTGCGTACCCCGAACATCGAGCGTGACTTCACGAACTTCGCGAACGAACGCAACACGACTACCTACAACATCGTCAAGAAGTACCGCGACGTGCTGCCGCAGCTGGGCGCCAAGTTCCGTATCGACAACGACAACCAGCTGTTCGCCTCGGTCGCCAAGAACATGAAGGCGCCGCCGAACTTCGTGTTCAACAACGTCGGCAGCAACGTCGTCCTGACCAATGGCGTGGCCAGCGTGCGTGGCGACGTCCAGGAAGAGACTTCGTGGAACACCGATATCGGCTTCCGTCACCAGAGCAACGCCCTGATCGCGACCGCGACCGTGTTCTTCGTGGACTTCAAGAACCGCCAGGCGACCGCGTTCGACCCGATCACCAACACCAGCACCTACACCAATGCCGGCAACGTGAAGAACCACGGTTTCGAGCTCGAGCTGGGTAACACCCCGATCAACGGCTGGGCAGCCTACGGTTCGTTCGGCTACACCCGCAGCAAGATCGAAGACGACCTGCGCGTGAGCGCCACCGGTACCCTGCCGACCGCCGGCAAGGAAATGCCGCTGACGCCGAAGCTGAAGGCCGGCCTGTCGCTGGAATACACCCAGGGCACGTTCTACGCCCGCGTGAAGGCCAAGGCAACCAGCAAGCAGGCTGGCACCCTGGTGAACGACGAATGGGCACCGGGCTACACCACCTACGGCTTCGACGCTGGCTACACCTTCGCGAACCACGGCATCTTCAAGCGCCCGAAGCTGCAGTTCAACATCAGCAACATCACCAACAAGCAGTACATCAACCCGTCGTCGCAGAGCATCACCAACACGACCCCGTTCCCGGGCGTGACCAGTGTCGGCACCCTGCGTTACTACCTGGGCGCGCCGCGCTTCGCGTCGGTCACCCTGTCGGTCGACATCTAATCGACGCTATCATGTCAGCCGCTCCCGGGCGGCTGGCTGCAGCGTGCAGTACCAAAGCAGGCCCGCAAGGGCCTGTTTTCACATTCGAACCCAGTATTGACACAATATGATGACCGCGACCCCCACCGTCCGACTCCTTCCCCTGCTGCTTGCCATTGCGCTCGCGGGATGCGCTACCCAGACCGCGCGTGAACCGGTCCAGATTAATCTGGTTGCCATGAACGACTTCCATGGCAACCTTGAACCAAGCCGCTACATCCCGGCCAATGCGGACGGCAGCAAGGCCCAGGCGATCCGCGCCGGCGGCGCCGAGGCCGTGGCGGCCGCGCTGCAGGCCTGGCGCAAGGAAGACAAGGACCTGCTGTTCGTCTCGGCGGGCGACCTGGTCGGCGCCAGCCCGGCCATGTCTTCGCTGTGGGCCGACGAGCCGACCATCGAGGCCATGAACATGCTGGACCTGCGCGCGAGCGCGGTCGGCAACCACGAATTCGACGCCGGCCGCAAGGAACTGCTGCGCCAGCAGAACGGCGGCTGCGATTCGCCGCGCCCGAGCAAGGCCTGCCAGATGGCCAAGGATTATCGCGGCGCGAAATTTACTTTCCTGGCCGCCAACGTGATCGACAGCGCGACCGGCAAGCCCTTCATTCCTGGCTTCCGCATCGAAGAGCTCAAGGGCATCAAGGTCGGCCTGGTCGGCGCGGTGCTGCAAGATACCCGCTCGGTCGTGATGGTCTCGGGCATCGCCGGCCTGACATTCGGCGACGAAGCCGAGGCGATCAACCGCGCCATCCCCGAGATGCGGCGCCAGGGCGCGGACGTGATCGTGGCGCTGGTGCACGAAGGCGGCACCACCAAGGATCACCCGACCCAGCCCGGCTGCAGCAAGCTGACCGGCCCGATCGTCGGCATCGTCAAGAAGCTCGACCCCAGCATCCGCCTCGTCATCAGCGGCCATAGCCACCAGAGCTACCTGTGCCAGGTCGACGGCCGCACCGTGACCCAGGCTTCGTCCTATGGCCATATGCTGACCCGTATCGGCATGAAGGTGCAGAAGGGCGCCGGCGCCGTCGGCGAGATCCAGGTCGAGAACGTCCTGATGAAGGAGGGCGACTACCCGGCCGACGAGAAGATGGCGGCCTTCATCGCGAAGGTGAAGGACAGCAGCCGCGCCGCCCTGAACCGTCCGGTGGCGCGCCTGGCCACCGCGCCGGTGCTGCGCAAGCAGAACGAGGCCGGCGAAGCGCCGCTCGGCAACCTGATCGCCGACGCCATTCTGTCGGCCACCCGCAACGTCGGCGCCCGGATCGGCTTCATGAACGAAGGCGGCATCCGCAAGGACCTGGAAGCGGGCCCGGACAACGTGGCCGCCTTCGGCCAGACCCAGGCCGTGCTCCCGTTCGGGAACACCCTGGTGGTGATGGACCTGAGCGGCGCCCAGATCCGTGCGCTGCTCGAACGGCAGTGGAAGGAAGGTTCGTCCAGCGCCTCGATGCTGCAGGTATCGCAGGGCTTCAGCTACACCTGGGACGAGAAGCGCCCGGTCGGCAGGCGCGTCACCGGCATCACCCTGGACGGCCAGCCGCTGGAAGACGGCAAGACCTACCGCATCGTCGCGAATAACTTCCTGGCCGAGGGCGGCGACAACTTCCCGGAATTCGGCAAGGGCACGAACCGTCTCGAGACCGGCCTGCTGGACCTGGACGCCTTCACCGACTACCTGCGCAACAAGGAAGGGCAGGGCGCCTCGCTGGCCCCTGCCGCGCCGCGCATCGTCAAGACCCGATAATTGAAAATAGAGTCAACCATGAAAAAACTGGCATGTGTACTCGCGCTCACGGGCGCCTTCGCGTCGTTCGACGCCGCGGCCTGGGGCCGCGACGGCCACCGCGCCGTGGGCGCCATCGCCGACAAGCTGCTCAAGGGCAGCATGGCGCAGAAGCAGATCCAGGCCCTGCTGCTGCCGGGCGAGTCGCTCGAGTCGATCGCCAACTGGGCCGACTGCGTCAAGGGCAGCTACTGCGGCCCGCAGACCCCGGAAATGATCGACTACGTCAACGGCAACCCGAAGCACAGCGAGTACCACTACACCGACGTCCCCTTCCAGCTCGAGAAGTACCATGACCACGGCGTCGGCACCTCGGAAGTGGACATCGTCCAGATCCTGAAGCAGTGCATCGCCGTCCTGCAGGGCAAGACCGACCCGGTGCTGAATCCGCACAAGTTCAGCAAGCGCCAGGCGCTGATCCTGCTGGCCCACTTCGCCGGCGACATCCACCAGCCGCTGCACGTGGGTGCGGCCTTCGTGAGCAAGGACGGCAAGTTCGTGGTGCCGAGGACGCACGCCGAGGTGGACGAAGCCGCGATCTTCGACTCGCGCGGCGGCAACAACCTGCTGCTGGACGACGCCAGGATCACCGCGCTGGCCGATGGCCTGATCGGCCCGGGCCAGCCGGCACCGGCGCGCGAAGGCGTACCGAAGGCCCTGACCAAGCCCTTCCACTCCTACTGGGACAGCACCACGGTGGACTATGCCTTCCGCCGCATCCAGACCAGGACGCCGGAGCAGTTCGCCGACGCCGCGATCGCCGGCAAGCCGCAGGTCGCCACGGCCAAGGGCGATCCGATGACCTGGCCCTACCAGTGGGCCGACGACGCATTGGTGGTGTCGAAGCTGGCCTACCAGGGCGTGGTGCCGGGCAAGCTCACGCCGCAGATCAGCAAGAAAGGGGAGACCTACTACACCTTCGCGCTGGAAGTGCCGCAGAACTACCCGGTGCCGAGCTCGGCGATCGCCAAGACCCAGCTGATCAAGGGCGGCTATAACCTGGCGGCACTGCTGCAGGCGATCTTCCCGGAAAAGGGATAAGCCTGGCTTGCGCGTTCCCTCCCGCGTCTTGGATAGAATCGGTTGACTACCGATTCTCCCCAGCCAACCATGCCCGGTCTCCGCGCCAATCCGGTTCCCGCCATCCTTGCCCGGCTTCGCCTTCCGCGTATCCGGCAGCTGCTCATGGCCGCGCTGTTGTGGGGGCTGAGCGGCCTGGCAGCGGCAGCGGAACAGACGGCGGCCATCCTCGATGACCTCGACCGGCACGGGTATCCATCGCCTCTGCTGGCCATCCAGCGCCTCCAGTCCGCGACCGACCGCCCCGGCCCCGATGCAGCGGTCGAGCGCCAGCAGCGCTACCATGCCACCCTGGGACAGCTCGCCGTGCACGGCGCGCACAAGCGCGAACTCGCCGCCGCGCTGGGGCAGCTGAAACGCCTGGCGGACAGCGGGCGCTGCGTCCCGTGCGGCGCGCAGCTGCTGGTCCTGCGGGCGGGGCAGGCCAACGTGAACAACGACCGTGCCGCCATCAAGCCCCTGCTGGCGCAGCTGGCCGCGCTGCGGCCGGCGAGCGACCTGCGCTTCGAGGCCGAGCGCCTCGGCATGCTGGCGCGCGGACGCGCCTTGCTCGACGAAGATGAACTTGCACTGGGCCTCGGTGTGCAGGCGGTCGAGACGGCGGGACGCGCCGGCCTGCCGGCGACCGAGGCACGCCTGATGAGCGCACTCGCGCGCGTGCACCTGGCGCGCGGCGACATGGCGAACGCCCTGCGGGTCATGCAGGATGCCTATGCGCTCGCCGAGCGCATCGGTTTTCGCTACGTGATGGCGCAGGTCCGCATCAACCAGAACTATGCCTACGGCACCCTCAAGCAGGAAGAAAAAGAGTACCAGGCCCTGCTCGACATGCTGCGCATCACGAACGGCACCCCGGGCACCGAGGCGCTCGAGCAGATCGCGCAGTCCAACCTCTCGGCCTACCACATCCACCGCGGTGAACACGCGCTGGCGATCCGCCATGCGCTTGCCGCGGAAGGCCTGGCGCGCCGCCTGGGCAACGAGATCGGGGTGGCTTTTGCGATCAGCAACCGCGGCAGCGCCCTGGCCCGCGGCGGCCGTGTCGATGAGGGCATGGCCTTGATGAAGCTTGGCCTGGACAAGGCGGAGCAGGTGGGCGGGCGCCGGGACGTGCTCGATCTGCTGTCGGAACAGGTGGACGTGCTCGAAGGCGCCGGCCGCCATCGCGAAGCCCTCGCGGCGCTGCGGCGCGTGGTGGCCTTGTCAGGCGACATCACCACTGCCGAGCGCGAGAAGGCCGTGCTCGAGCTGCAGGAAAGATTCTCGACCGAGCGCAAGACCCGCGAGATCGAACGCCTGTCGCTCCTGCATGCGCGGGCCGAGGCCGAGGTGGCGGCGCGCGCCTGGAAGCAGGGCCTGTGGGCCGCGGTCGCGGTGGCCCTGCTGCTGGCGGCGGCCTTGCTGCTGCAGTGGCTGCGCGTGGCGCGCCGCCGCAACCGGGCGCTCGCGGTCGACAATGCAGCACTGGCCTCGCAGTCCATCCACGATCCGCTCACGGGCGTGTTCAACCGGCGCCACCTGGAGCAGCTGATGGCCCAGCAGGAGGCGGTGATCCTGGGCGGCCGTTCGCGCAAGCGCAACTACCAGGCTGCGGTCGGCCTCATCCTGCTGGACGTCGACCACTTCAAGCGCATCAACGACAGCTATGGGCACGCCGCCGGTGACGAGGTCCTGAAAGCCGTGGCCGCCCGTCTCAGCGCCCTGGTGCGCGGGCAGGATGCGGTGGTGCGCTGGGGTGGCGAGGAATTCGTGCTGGTATTGCCGGGCACGACGGCCGACGGCCTGCCGGTGATCGCGGCCAAGGCCCTGGACGCGCTGGGCAGCACGAAGGTCGTGCACGAGGGCCGCGAGATTGCCATGCGCGCCTCCGCCGGCGCCATCGCCTGGCCGGCCTGGCCCGGCCAGGCATGGACGGATGCGCTGCACGTGGCCGATCTGGCGCTGTACATGTCGAAGACCGGTGGCCGCAACCGCGCGACCTGCTTCATGGGGCTGCGCGAACGCGCTGACCCCGCTGCTGCGCAGGGCAATCTCGCAGGCGCCGCCGCGGCAGGGGACGTCGTCCTGCAGGTGGTGCAGGGACCGGTGTAATGCCTTCTTCGGCTAGAATGCCGCACACCATCCGACACCTCCAGAACCCATGAACTCCGTCCTCAAGGCCGCCTGCTGCGCCTGCCTCCTGTCCTCCTCCCCAGCCTTCGCCCAGGCCGACCCCGAACGCAATCTCCCCCTCTGGGAAATCGGCGTCGGCGGGGCGGCCCTGTCCACGCCGGCCTATCCGGGCGCCGATGAACGCGTGTCGCGCGTGCTGGTGTTCCCGAACGTGGTCTATCGCGGCAAGGTCTTGCGCGCCGACCGCTCGGGCATCGCGGCGCGCCTGTTCAGCTCCGACCGCGCCGAACTGGACGTCGGCTTCGCCGGCGCCCTGCCGTCCGACTCGGACGAGGTCGACGAACGCGACGGCATGCCCGACCTCGGCCCGCTGGTGGAATTCGGCCCGCGCCTCAAATTGCGGCTGGCGGACCTGGGCAGCAATCGCAGGCTGCGCCTCGAACTGCCGCTGCGCGCCGTGATCGAAGCACGCGGCGGGTTGCACGCGCGCGGCACCACCTTCGAGCCGCGCCTGGCCTATGAAATGGCCGGCGAGCGCAGGCGCTGGACCCTGGAGGCCAATGTGTCGGCGGTGCTGGGCGACCGCAAGATCAACCGCCACTTCTACGAAGTCGCGCCGCAGTATGCGACGGCGACCCGGCCGGCCTACGCGGCCGATTCCGGCCTGCTCCTGACGCGCCTCGGCCTGTTCGGCTCGCGCTACGTCAACGAGGATGTGCGCCTGTTCGGCTACCTGCGGGTCGAAAGCTACAAGGGATCGGCGAACCGTGAGAGTCCGCTGCATGTGAAGGACAGCGGCGTATCGGGCGGGTTGGGGGTGATGTGGACCTTCAAGCGCTCGGCGGCGCGGGCCCGCGGGACGGATACGGTCGACCCGAGCCTTTGATGTAAAAGCAAAAAGCCGTGCGGGGCCGCACGGCTGCGTGTACACCGGGCGGCGCAAGGCCGGCCCGGATGACGATCGGATTACTTGGAAGCGTCCTTCGCGTCCTTGCGCGCGGACTTCTTGTCTTGCTTGGCCTGCTTGGCATCGGCCTTGTCGGCCTTGTCTGCTGCGGATGCCGGCGTCGCCGGGGTTGCCGGCGATGCTGCGGTTGCCGCGGTGGTGCCGGTGCCGCCGCTTGCCGAGGTATCGGTGGCTGCTGCGGTGTCGGTAGCCGGGACCGCCGGAGTGGCGGCGGTGGCAGCGGCAGCCGGAGTGGCCGGCGTTGCCGGGGTGGTCTGGGCGTAGGCCGAGGCAGCGGACAGAGCGACGATCAGGGTAGCAATGCTTTTCTTCATTGGGTGATTCCTTTCCGGTTCGGGTTCTGGCGTACGTAATCGTGTCACCTGAGCATCTAACGGGGCGCGGATGAGGTCTGTTGACGGGGCTTACAAAGCCTTACGGTAGTCACATTTGCTAACAAACTGTGCAACACCCCATGGCTTGAGGCAAAAAAATGGCCTGCGGAAAGCAGGCCATTTGTGCGGCGTGGATCAGCGCGATTTGACGAAGGGCTTGCCCAGTGCCTTGGGCGCCACCGACTTGGCCATCAGGCCGGCCAGCACCACCACGGTCAGGACATACGGGATCATCTGGATCAGCGCACCCGGGATGCGGCCCACCACCGGCAAGTCCACGCCTTCGATCTGTACCTGCAGCGCGCCGAAGAAGCCGAACATCAGGCAGCCCAGCACCGTATGCAGCGGACGCCAGTTACCGAACACCATCGCGGTCAGCGCCAGGTAACCGGCGCCGGCCGACATGTCGCGCAGGAAGAAGCCGCTCTGGACGATCGACAGGTAGGCGCCCGAGAAGGAACACAGCACGCCGGCGATCAGCATCGCGGTGTAGCGGGTGCGCTGCACCGGGACGCCGGCCGCGTCGGCCGCGTGCGGGTTTTCGCCGCAGGCGCGCAGGCGCAGGCCGAAGCGGCTGTGGTACAGCACCCAGTGCACCACCGGCAGCAGCAGGAAGGCGAGATAGACCAGCACGGTATGGCCGCCGATCACGCTGCCGTACAGCCAGCCGATGAAGGGGATGTCGGCCAGCGCCGCGGTGCCCGGCAGGACGATATCGCCCAGGCGCGCTTCGCCCAGGTCCGGCGTGCGGCCGCCCTGCTGGAAGAAGTACTGGGCCACCACGAAGGTCAGGCCGCTCATGGCGATGTTGATCGCCATGCCCGCGACCAGCTGGTTGCCCTTCTGGGTGATCGACACGAAGGCCTGCACCATGGCGAGGGCGCTTGAGGCCAGGATGCCGGCGGCGATGCCCAGCCACGGGTCCTGGTAAGCGAAGGCGACGCCGGCCGATACGAAGGCCGAGGCGAGGATCTTGCCCTCGAGGCCCAGGTCGATCACGCCGCTGCGTTCGGCGAACAGGCCGGCCATGGCTGCGAAAATCAGGACCGGCGCATTGCGGATCATCGTCACGACGATACCGGCTAACTGGAAGTCTTCCATGGCTCTTTAACCTTTACGAGCGTTGATCAGTTTGAGGACGGCCGGCGCGTACAGGTTCTCCATCGCGCCGCAGAACAGGATGATCAGTCCCTGGATGAAAATGAAGGTCTCCTGCGGGATGTTCGGCTTCTCCAGCGAGAGGTCGAAGCCACCCTGGATCAGGGCGCCGAACAGCACCGACGACAGGAAGATGCCCACCGGGTTCTGGCGGCCCATCAGGGCGATCGCGATGCCGATGAAACCGGCGCCGGCAGGGAAGTTCAGGCTCAGGTAGTGGGTCGAGCCGAGGATCGAATTGACCGCGGCCAGGCCGGCCAGGGCGCCCGAGATCAGCATCGCGACGATGATCATGCGGCTGATGCGCACGCCGGCGTAGTGGGCCGCGTGCTGGTTCAGGCCCGTGGCCTGCAGCTTGTAGCCCCAGGCCGAGCGTCCCATGCTCACCCCATAGATCACCAGCGCGGCGATCGCCAGGAAGAAGCCGATGTTCAGCGGGGTGTCGCCCAGCACCGGGAACCACTCGCCCAGGCGCGGCATCCATGCCGCTTCGCTGAATACGCGGCTGGCCGGATTCTGGTCGCCCTCGGGGATCAGCTTCAGGATCAGGAAGTTCATCAGGCTGGCGGCGATGAAGTTGAACATGATGGTCGTGACCACCACGTGGCTGCCGCGCCTGGCCTGCAGGTAGCCCGGCAGGAAGGCCCAGCCGGCGCCGAACACGGCGCTGGCCACCATTGCCAGCGGAATCAGGAGCCAGGGCGAGAGCGAGGCATCGAAGGCCAGCATGGCCAGGGTCAGGCCCAGGCCGCCCAGGTACATCTGGCCTTCGGCGCCGATGTTGAACAGGCCGGCCTTCATCGCCACCGAGACCGCCAGGCCGGTGAAGATGAAGGTGGAGGCGTAGAACAGGGTGTAGCTCAGGCCTTCCGGATTGATGACGGCGCTGTTGACCAGGATCTGCAGCGATTCGACCGGGCTTTCGCCCAGCAGGTGGATGACCAGCGCCGCCACCAGCAGCGCCGACAGCAGGTTCAGGACCGGCAGGACAAAGCCGGATGCCCAGCGTGGAAGTTCAGTCGTTTTCATTGGAGCTTAGTGCTTGTGCATCCCGCCCATCAGCAGGCCGATGCGGGTAGTGTCGAATTCGTCGACGTTCAGTTCGCCCGTGATGCGGCCGCTAGATACGACCACGATACGGTCGGCCAGTGCGCGCACTTCTTCGAGTTCGGTCGAGACCAGCAGGATCGCCACGCCTTCGTCGCGCAGGCGCAGCAGCTGGGTGTGGATGCTTTCGATGGTGCCGATATCGACGCCGCGGGTCGGCTGGCCGACCAGCATCAGCTTCGGGCTGGCCGACACCTCGCGTGCGATCACGACCTTCTGCTGGTTGCCGCCCGAGAGCAGGCCGATGCGCAGGTCCGGGTTCTTCGGACGCACGTCGAAGGCTTCCAGCAGGTGGGCGCAGCGCTTGGCGATGGCCTCGAAGTCGAACAGGCCCAGCTTGTTCTTGACCCGGTCCTGGTAGCCGAACACGGTGTTCTGCATGACCGAGAAATCCTTGATCACGCCATCGCGCAGGCGGTCTTCCGGCACGTGGCCGATGCCGAGTTCGCGGAATTCGGCGGGCAGGCCGTCGGCGTTCGAGCGGCGCGCGTAGGGCAGCTCCTTGCCGAGGAATGCGAGCTTGCCGGAGGTCGGCAGGCGCATGCCCGACAGGATCTCCATCAGTTCGCTCTGGCCGTTGCCCGACACGCCGGCAATCGCGACGATCTCGCCGGCGCGCACCGTGAGGTCGATGTCGCTGAGGAGTTTTACCTTGTTCTTGTCCTCGAGCTGCAGCTTCGATATCTGCAGCACCGGCGCGCCCGGCTTGAAGGGCTTGCGCGGCAGGTTGCCTTCGATCGGGCGGCCGACCATCATGTTGGCCAGCTGTTCCTTCGACGTGTCGCGGGTGGCGACGGCGCCGGCCACCCGGCCCGCGCGCATCACCGTCACCTGGTCGGTGATCTCCATGATCTCGCCCAGCTTGTGGGTGATCAGGATGATGGTCTTGCCCTGTTCCTTGAACAGCCGCAGGATCTCGAACAGCGATGCGGTTTCCTGGGCGGTGAGGACGGCGGTCGGCTCGTCCAGGATCAGGATCTCGGCGCTGCGGTAGATCTGCTTGAGGATCTCGACGCGCTGCTGGGCGCCCACCGACAGGTCGTGGATGGTGGCGAGCGGGTCGACGTCGAGGCGGTAGCGGGCGCAGATCTCGCGCAGCCTGGCTTCGGTTTCCTTGCGCTTGGCAGCCAGCTTGAATCCGCCCTCGGTACCGAGCATGACGTTGTCGAGCACGGTCATGTTCTCGACCAGCATGAAGTGCTGGTGGACCATGCCGATGCCCATGGCGATGGCTTCCTGCGAGGTGCGGATCTGGCGTTCCTGCCCGTCGATCAGGAGCTGTCCGCTGTCGGCGTTGTAGTAGCCGTACAGGATGCTCATGAGGGTGGACTTGCCCGCGCCATTCTCGCCGATCACGCCGTGGATCGAGCCTTTGGCGATCGAGAAGCTGACATCAGCGTTCGCCTGCACGGCCCCGAAGGCCTTGCTGATGTTGCGAAATTCTACGGCTGGCTGCATTGCGATCAGTAGTAAGTAAGTGTTCTTCATTCAAAAGCGCGCCGGGCCGGGTTCACCGGCGCGGCGCGCTTTTTCATGGGGATGGGGGAATCAGACCGGGCAGCTGCCTGCGGCGCGGTAGTCGATGACCTTGATCTTGCCGTTGATGATGTCGGTGCGCACGGCGTTGACGCGCTTTTCCATCTCCGGCGAGACCAGCTTGCGGTTGTCCTTGTCCAGGACCCAGTCCACGCCGCCTTCCTTCAGGCCCTTGTGGGTGACGCCGGCCTTCCAGCTGCCGTTCTTCATCGCCATGAAGGAATCGTAGACGGCGATGTCCACGCGCTTGACCATCGAGGTCAGCATGTTGCCCGGGTGGAGATAGTTCTGGTTCGAGTCGACGCCGATCGCCAGCTTGCCCTTGGTCTTGGCCATCTGCAGCGCGCCCATGCCGCTGCCGCCGGCCACCGCGAACACCACGTCGGCGCCGCGGTCGAACTGCGCGCGTGCCAGCTCGCCGCCCTTGGCCGGGTCGTTCCAGGCCGCGGCGGTGGTGCCGACCATGTTCTGCATGATCTCGATCTTCGGAGCCTGGGCCTTGGCGCCTTGCGCGTAGCCGCAGGCGAAGGCGCGGATCAGCGGGATATCCATGCCGCCGACGAAGCCCAGCTTCTTCGACTTGGAGGCCATGGCGGCGGCCACGCCGACCAGGTAGGAGCCTTCTTCTTCCTTGAACATCACCGAATTGATGTTGTTACCCTGCGCGATGCTGTCGATCAGCACGAAGCGCACGTTCGGGAATTCCTTGGCGACCTTCTGGACTGCCTGGGTCTGCGAGAAACCGATCGCGGCGATCAGGTCGACCTTCTTGCGCGCGAGGCCGCGCATCACCTGCTCGGCCTGGGTATCGCTGTTGGCCTGCACTTCGAGGACCTTGATGCCGGTCTCTTTCGAGAAGCGCTGCAGGCCTTCGAAGGCCGACTGGTTGAAGGATTTGTCGAACTTGCCGCCCGCATCGTAGACCATGCCGAACTTCGGTGCGGCCGGTGCTGCTGCAGCGGCGCTGCCGGCGACGCACAGCGCCGCAATGGTCATGGTGAGTTGCTTGAGTTTCATGAATGAGGCTCCTGGAATTTCGATATTGTACCCGGCACAAGAGGTCGCTTGGAACGGGCTGCGCAAGCTGCATCGCCAAGGGCGCAGGGGGCCGGACCATGCGAAGCGCATTGTGTCAGCCGCACGGCGTCCGTGGGGTTACCATTTGTATCGCGGTGAAGTTTCTCTCGACAGCGCTCGATGCGGGGGCCTGCGACATGTAGCTCATCTACAACATCAGCAAGCAAACCGCGACAAGCCTGGAGGCGAAAAATCCGCCGCAATGCCGCGCAATGAGGAAAATCCGGATATACGCAGCTCAGCCTGTCAAATATGCATCAAGCGGCATAGTGATGACAAATACGATTTTACTTGGCAATTTATTCCAAGGAAATATAACTGTTGATAATTTTCAGCAATTATTTTGCTATGGCGCTCATCGTGTCGTCAGCCGGCAGCGCCAGCGGGGCCTCCTCGGCCGGCTTGGGACCGACTTCCTTGCCGACTTCGGCCTGCAGCACCGGCGTGTCGGCGGCGGGGAGTTGGGGCGTGGCGACTGGCTTCTTGAACTGGCGCGTCAGGAAGCTGGCGATCAGGGCCTGGGTCGCTTCCATGTAGGGGATGGTCATGTGATCCGAGCCGGGCACGGTGTCGTCGCCCACCAGCGTGGCCAGCTTTTCCACCAGCTGGTCGGTGTGGGAATGCGGCACCACGTCGTCCTGGGCGGCGCGCAGCACATAGGTCGGCGCCTTGAGCGAGGGCGCGTACTTGATCGACTCGAAGCGGTGCTGCAGCATGTACTCGATCGGGATCACCCGGAAGCGGCGCTTGGCGATGGCCAGGATCGAGTCGTAGGGCGTGATCAGGACCACCGAGTGCACCGGACGTTCCTTCGCCACCTGCACCGCGACGCCCGAGCCCAGGCTGCGGCCGACCAGCGCGATGCGCGCCGCATCGACCTGGCCGAGGGCGGCGAGCCAGTCGAACAGGGTGCAGCCGTCTTCGATCATGTGGATTTCGGCCGGCACGCCGTGGGACTGGCCGTAGCCGCGGTAGTTCATGGCCAGCACGGTCATGCCGGGGAACAGCTTGCCGGCGTCGCGCGCGACCCAGGACACTTCCTCGGAGCGGCCGCCGAAGTACATCACCGCGGGACGCGGGCCGGGCACGAGCGGGGTGAGCAGCCAGCCGGACAGGCGGGTGCCGTCCTTGGCGCGCAGGACGACCGGGCGGGTGCGGTGCCCGGTGCTGCGCGGGCTTTCGCATTCGGGGGTGATGCAGGGATTGAACACCAGGCGGCGCTGGTTGGCCGCCAGGGCGGCGCTCAGGGTCAGCCATAAAAAACTGGCAAATCCCGTGATCCCCGCCGCCATTTTCTTTGATGTGTCCATGTTTCCAGTCTACTCTCGCCGCGCGGATTTGTTCTGTGCGGCACTTCGCTAAGTAGAACGCGATATGGATGAGTAGCGGAACAGTTGGCTTATTACAACATCAGGCGGCCCCGCAGCTTCACTGCGGAGCGTGCAGCGTGGACGGACCCGCGGCGACGTACTGTTCGACGTCGGGCGCGTTGTGGTCGATGCGGACATCGGCCTGGTCGGCATGGACGCCGGCTTCGGCATGCTCGCCGGAGCCCGACATGTGCCTGCTCAGGTATTCCGACGCCAGCACGCCGGCCGCCGACAGCGCCGTCAGCGCCAGCGAACCGCCGCGCGCATGGCTGCCCTGGCGGCGCAGCACCAGGTTGGCGGCGCCGACGAGGAGGGCGGCGCCGGTGAGGGCGGCATGCAGCTGGCCTTCGCGCCTGGCCTCGCCCTGCGGCTTGTCGGCCACGTAGTCGGCCACGCCGGCGGCGCTGGCCGCCAGTCCGCCGACGATGCCGGCGCCCATGCTCAGGTAGGAAGCCTTGGCGTAGTCATCGTCGCCGGTGGCGCTGTGCATGGCGTCGAGGATGAAACCGAAGGGAATCAGGACGGCCGGCGCCGCGCCCAGGATCGAATGCAGAGGTTGGCCGGCGATGGTGATCTTGTTCATGGCATGCTCCTGGCGTTGGTTGCTGTCGGGATCAGTGTGGCATAGGGCGGGGGAGGGGAACGCACGCTTGGGATGCCGATCCAGTAAGATCGCTCATTCCGGCCCGCGTGCCGCCACCCATCGGAGAAACCGTGCACTACCTGCTCATGTATGACCTCGCCCCCGACTACCTCGAACGCCGCGGCGAATTCCGCGACGCGCACCTGAAGCTGGCCTGGGAAGCGCAGGCACGCGGCGAGCTGGTGATCGCCGGCGCGCTGGCCGACCCGGCCGACCACGCGGTCCTGATGTTCAGCTGCGACACGCCGGAACCGGTGCAGATGTTCGCCGCCCAGGACCCGTATGTCACCCACGGCCTGGTGCGGGCCTTCCACGTGCGCCGGTGGAACACCGTGGTCGGGGACGCGGCCTTCACCCCGGTCCGCCCCGGCTGATTTATCGCTGGCAAATTTGTACTGAACAGGTAACATTGCCCGGCTTTCAAACTGAGCCGGAGAGTTCATGCAATCTGCCGTCAACCTGTGGCCGCTGCTCGGCGTCGCGGTCATCGTCGCCGGGTTCCTGCTGCGCGCCCATCCCGTGCTGGTGGTGGTGGCCGCCTGCGGCGTTACCGGCTTCGCCGCGGCCATGCCGCTCGAGGCCATCCTCGCCGCGCTCGGCGCGGCCTTCGTCAAGACCCGCAACCTGCCCCTGATCCTGCTGCTGCCGCTGGCCGCGATCGGCCTGCTCGAACGCGCCGGCCTGCGCGAGCGCGCCCAGGCCGCGATCGCGAAGGTCCGCTCGGCCACCGCCGGGCGCCTGCTGATCGTCTACCTGTTCGCACGCGAGACCTCGGCGGCGGCCGGCCTGACCAGCCTGGGCGGCCAGGCCTCGATGGTGCGGCCGCTGGTGGCGCCGATGGCGGAAGCCGCGGCCGAAACCCAGTACGGCAATCTGCCCGACCACCTGCGCTACCGCATCCGCGCGATGTCCGCCGCCACCGACAACGTCGGCCTGTTCTTCGGCGAAGACATCTTCGTGGCCTTCGGCGCCATCGTCCTGATGCAGACCATCCTGAACGCCGAGGGCATCGCGGTCGATCCGCTGCACATGGCGCTGTGGGGCATCCCGACCGCCATCACGGCCTTCATCATCCATGCCTGGAACCTGCGCCGCCTCGACGCGCAGATACGCCGCGAGATGCGCACAGCATGATCACGCTCGAATTTTTCTACCTGCTGGTCGGCGTGCTGTTCGTGGCGGTCGCCGTGATGAACCTGCGCGACCGCAGCAATCCGCGCCGTTTCACGACCGCGCTGTTCTGGGGCCTGTACGCGCTGCTCTACCTGGCGGGCGAACGCCTGCCGCCGAGCTTCGTCGGCGCCCTGATGATCCTGATGGCGCTGGTGGCTGGCTTCAAGGGTGTGACCGCGGGCAAGCCGGCCGTGCTGCCGGAGGAGGAGCGGCGCGCCTCCAGCCGGCGCCTCGGCAACCGCCTGTTCATTCCGGCGCTGCTGCTGCCGCTGGTGACCATGCTGGGCGCCACCCTGTTCAAGGACCTGCAGGTCGGCGGCCTGCCGCTGCTCGACCCCACACACCTGACCCTGGTCAGCCTCGGCGTCGCCGCCCTGGTGGCGCTGGGCGCGGCCTGCTGGCTCACGCGCGCGACGCCGCTGCAGGGCGTGCGCGAGGCGCGCCGCCTGGTCGATGCGATGAGCTGGGCCGTCGTGCTGCCGCACATGCTGGCAGTGCTCGGCCTGCTGTTCACCGAGGCGGGCGTGGGCAAGGCGGTGGCGCACGTGACGACCTCCTACATCGACATGGATGCGCGCTTCGTCGCGGTGGCGGTGTTCTGCATCGGCATGGCCCTGTTCACGGTCGTGATGGGCAATGGCTTCGCCGCCTTCCCGGTGATGGCGGGCGGCGTCGGCATTCCGGTGCTGGTCGGGGTGTACGGCGCCAACCCGGCCGTGATGGCTGCGATCGGCATGTTCAGCGCCTATTGCGGTACATTGATGACACCGATGGCGGCCAACTTCAATATCGTGCCGGCGGCGCTGCTCGACCTGCCCGACAAGAATGCCGTGATCCGGGCGCAGATCCCGACGGCGCTGCCGCTGCTGGTGGCGAACATCTTTTTGCTGTATTTCCTGATGAACCAATGATCAAGACTGTGCTGCTCACCGGTTTCGAGCCCTTCAACAAGGCGACCGTTAATCCCGCCTGGGAAGCCGTGCGCGCGCTGGAGGGCTGGTGCGGCCCGAACTTCCGGGTCGAGGTGCGCCAGCTGCCCTGTGTGTTCGACGAGGCCAACGACGCCTTGGCTGCGATGGTGGACGAGCTGTATCCGGACGTCGTCATCGCCGTCGGCCAGGCCGGCGGACGCGCCGAGATCTCGGTGGAGCGGGTCGCGATCAATGTCGACGATGCGTCGATCCTGGACAACGCCGGCCGGCAGCCGGTCGACCGGCCCATTCGTGAAGACGGACCGGCGGCCTATTTCAGCACGCTGCCGATCAAGGCGATGGTGGCGGCGATGCGCGACAAGGGATTGAAGGCGGGGGTGTCGCAGACCGCGGGCACCTTCGTGTGCAACCACGTGTTCTACGGGCTGATGCACCACACGGCGGGCAAGCCGGTGAAGGCGGGCTTCATCCACGTGCCCTTCCTGCCGGAGCAGGCCGAGGCATGGCCGGACAATCCGCCGTCCATGCCGCTCGAGGACATCGTCGCGGGGATCAGGATCGCGGTCGAGACGGCGCTGACCGTGGAACGCGACGTGGCGCAGCCCGGCGGGGCGACTCACTGAGCCGCCCGCCGAGCTGCGCCACGACGCTTACTTCAGCAAATTAACGCTTTTCCTGCAGCTTCTCGCCAGCGCGCTCCAGGGCGGCGCCGGTCTTGTCGCCCACCTTGTCCGAAGCAGCCTTGACTTCGGCAGCGGCTTCCTTCGACTCCTGTTTCACTTCGGCGCCGGCTTCGCGCACGTTCTGGCCGGCCTTGTCGGCAGCCTGCTCGATGTTCTCGCCGGCGCGGTCGGCAGCGGCGTCCACGCGTGCGGCTGCGTTTTCGGTGGCGTTCTCGACGCGCTGTGCGGCTTCCTTGGTTTCTTGCGCCGCATTGGCGGCGGTCGCGTCGACGGCGGCGCCGGCTTCCTGTGCCGGGCCCATGTTCGGGTTGTCGTCGGCCTTCTTGCAACCGGTAGCGGTCATAGCGACGGCGAGCATCAGGGCGGTAATGGTGGCGGTGGTTTTCATGGTGTGCTCCTTGTAAAAGGGTTTAAGTTATTCATCTTTTGACAAGAGTTTGCACCAGTGCGCCGTCGAGAACGGTGCGCAAAGTAACGCAGAACAGAGAAAACTTGCCCGTTAAACAAAATTAATCGAAATGGGTGTTGCAATCGGTTTTGTCGAAGGGCGTTTGCCTTGGAGTGCGAGCTTGAGCGATGTTAGGATGAATCAATGGACCGACGAAACGACTACAAGACTGCACTGCTCATTGATGCCGCTATCCACGAAGCGGCCAGCGAAGGCCGCCCCCATGCCGCGACCGAACTGGCGAAGATGGGCGTCCCGCTCGGCACCACGATGCGGGTCCTGACCCGCCCGGCCGACCGGCGCCACCAGATCGCCTCGCTCAGCACGGTGGCGGTCGAGCTCAAGCGCCAGTAACAGCCTTCCTCAGGCCGCGCCCTCGGGGAACAGGATGTTCAGGAAGGCGCGCACCACCGGCGCATCGCCCTCCACCGGATAGCTGATGTAGAGATTCGCCGACGGCGGGTTGGTGCGGATCGGCAGGAAGCGCACGCCCGGCCAGCCGATCCGGCTGGTGGTCTGGGGCAGCAGCGCCACGCCCAGGCCGGCGCCCACCATGGCCAGCAGGGTCTGCGGTTCGGCCGCTTCCTGGAAGATGGTCGGCTGGAAGCCGGCGTTGACGCAGCACTGGATCAGGTAGCGCGGCTCGGCCGACTGGTCCAGGTGCAGGGTCAGCATCGGCTCGTCCGCGATGTCCATCAGTTCGATGGCATCGTTCTGGGCCAGAGGATGCTTCTCGTTGATCGCCACGCACACGTTCTCGCGCGAGCACAGGTCCTGGCGCAGCTTGGCCTGCTTCAGCACGTCCTGCTCGATGCGCGGCTCGCGCCAGAAACCCACGTCGATCTGCTTCGCGCGCAGCGCTTCCCACTGGTCGTTCGGTCCCAGTTCGTGGATGGTCCAGGTGACGCGCGGATACTGGCTCTGGAACTGTTCCAGCAGGGCGGGGATCGGACCCCACATGGCCGAGCCGACGATGCCGACGCGCAAACGGCCCACTTCACCGCGGTCGATCTGGCGGATGGTGTCGATCGTCATACGCATCTTGGCCAGCAGCTCGGCGGCCTCGCTCATCAAGGCCTTGCCCGCCACCGTCAGCTCGAAGCTGCGCGTGGTGCGGGTGAACAGGCGCACCCCGAGTTCGCTCTCGAGCTTCATGATCTGCTGGCTCAGCGGCGGCTGTGAGATGTGCAGGCGCTCGGCCGCGCGGCTGAAGCTCTTTTCTTCCGCCACCGCCAGGAAGTAGCGCAGCTGTTTCAGGTCGATCGACATGGTGCGCGGGTCAGCCGTTCAGGGCCACGGCCAGGCGCGCGCCGACCAGCGCGTTGTGCTTGACCAGCGCGATGTTGGTCGCCAGGCTGCGGCCCTGCGTGAGTTCCTTGATGCGCGCCAGCAGGAAGGGCGTCACCGCCTTGCCCTTTACGCCCTGCTGGTCCGCTTCGCCCAGCGCCTGGGCGATGATGGCATCGATTTCCTCGCCCGGCATGGCCGATTCCACCGGCACCGGATTGCCGACCACCACGCCGCCCGCCAGGCCGAGCTCCCACTTGGTGCGGATGAAGGCCGCCTGGGCTGAAGGCGTGTCGAGCTGGAAGTCGGCCTGGAAGCCGCTCTCGCGCGTGAAGAAGGCCGGGAAGCCCGGCTGGCCGACGCTGATCACCGGCACGCCATGCGTTTCGAGGTATTCGAGGGTCAGGCCGATGTCGAGGATCGACTTCACGCCGGCGCAGACCACGGCCACGCTGGTCCGGGCCAGTTCCTGCAGGTCGGCCGAGATGTCGAAGCTGGTCTCGGCGCCGCGGTGCACGCCGCCGATGCCGCCGGTGACGAAGACCTCGATGCCGGCCAGCCGGGCGCAGATCATGGTCGCGGCCACGGTGGTGGCGCCCAGGCGCTTTTGCGACAGCACGTAGGCCAGGTCGCGCCGGCTGACCTTCATCGCGCTAGGGGAGGAACCGAGCAGCTCGAGCTGGTCGTCGGACAGGCCGATACAGATCTTGCCGCCGATGATGGCGATGGTGGCCGGCACGGCGCCGGCGTCGCGGATGAGCTGTTCGACGTCACGCGCGGTCTGCACGTTCTGCGGGTAGGGCATGCCGTGCGAAATGATGGTCGATTCGAGCGCGACGACGGGTTTGCCGGCAGCGCGCGCGGCCGCCACTTCGGGCGAGAACAGGAGGAAGGATTGCATGCTCAGTCCAATACGGTATCAAGAGGGGTGCCACGAACTGGGAAATCCAGATGGGCTGGTTCGAGCGCCGGGCAGACGGTCTGCTTGCACTCGATGGTCATGGCGGACAATTGCAGGCCGCGGCGGCAGGCCAGGCCGAGATCGGTCTCGCCGCTGTGCAGCGACCAGCACACGGCGGCGGCAAAGGCGTCACCCGCGCCGGTGACGTCGACGACGTTGACCGCCGGCGCATCCAGGCGCATCACGCCGCCGGGCGAGGTGTACATGACGCCGCAGGCGCCGCGCGTGACGATCAGGTCCTGCACGCCCCGGCGCTGCAGTTCGAGGCAGGCCGCGCCGATGGCGGCGTCGCCGTCCAGCGGGCGGCCGACGCGGGTCGCCAGCTCGCCTTCGTTCAAGATCAGGAGACGCAGGCCGGACAGGTTCTCGGGCAGGCGCGCCATCTTCGGCTCGGACACGGCCACCAGCACCAGCGCAAGGCCATCGCGCGCCGTGTCGGCGAGCAGGGCGGCGATGCTGTCGAGCGGAAGATTCAGGTCGGCGACCACCAGCGCGGCGCTGGCGCGCTGCTGCCGGCGCGTCGCCAGGAAGGCCGGGCTCAGGCTGTCGTTGAGGGCCATGTCGGCCAGCGCCACCACCATTTCGCCGTCCTGGTCGAGCACCGCGGTATAGGTGCCGCTGCTGACGCCGTCCAGGCGCAGGGCGCCGCGGGTGTCGATGCCGGCGTCTTCGGCGTGGGCCAGCAGGGCACGGCCCGAGGCGTCGTTGCCGACCGCCGTGATCAGTGCCACCGGCACCCCCAGGCGCGCCAGGTTCTCGGCGATATTGCGGGCCACGCCGCCGAAGGATTCGTCCTGGGTGGCCGGATTCGAGGTGCCGAGCGCGAGTTTCCTGATGCTGCGCAGCTTGCGGTCGAGGTTGGAAGCGCCGATGCACAGGACCGGGCGCTGGTCCGGCAGCACGTAGGCGCGCCCCAGGATGCGGCGTTCGCGCACCAGGGTGGCGATGTAGTTGGCCACGGCCGAGCGCGACAGCCCCAGCTGGGTCGCAAGGTCCTGCTGCGAAATGAAGGGATTCGCGCGGATCAGCTCGTACAACTGTTCTTTCTTGGGCAGCTCGGTCACGGTCTTCGGTGGTTTAAACAATTGTTCATCGATACTAGACAAATGTTTGACAAGTGTCAAAGCATATCGGTGCATGCCAACAATACACCCTTCGATTTATTTTTTAAACCAATAAATCGATAAGAAAAATGGTATTTGCCATACATATTGGCCCTCATGCATAGTTATAATATTCCGGCTGATATGTGCCTCTCGCTTACTTTTCAGTAGCAACTCTTTGCGATTCGGTGCCAGCCTCCTCACATCTCCCCGACTCCGCACACAAGGACCACCATGTTCAGCAACACCCCATTTGAAGCAGCAGAAGTCATCAAGGCCCGCAAACCCGGTTTCGCGCCGCGCGCCGCACTGATCCTGGGCTCGGGCCTGGGCGTGCTGGCCGAGCAGATGCTTGACGCGGTCTCGATCAGCTATGCCGACCTGCCGGGCTTCCCGATCAGCACCGTGCACGGCCACGCGGGCGAACTGGTGCTGGGCACCCTGGCCGGCGTGCCGGTGGTGTGCATGAAGGGCCGCGGCCACTTCTACGAAGGCTATGGCGCAGCCGTGATGACCTCCGCCGTGCGCACCTTCAAGCTGATCGGCTGCGAGATGCTGCTGGTGACCAATGCCGCCGGCTCGCTGCGTCCCGAAGTGGACGCAGGCAGCGTCGTGGTCCTGAGCGACCACATCAACCTGCTGCCGGGCAGCCCGATGGCCGGCCCGAACGACGAACGCTTCGGCCCGCGCTTCTTCAGCATGGCCAATGCCTACGACGCCGAGCTGCGCGCCATGATCAAGGAAACCGCGGCAAGCAAGGGCATCACCCTGAACGAAGGCGTCTACCTGGCCTGCCCGGGCCCGAACTTCGAAACCGCCGCCGAAATCCGTGCCTTCAAGGCGCTCGGCGCCGACGTGGTCGGCATGTCGGTGGTGCCGGAAGTGATCTCGGCACGCCACTGCGGCCTGAAAGTGGCCGGCATCTCGGCCATCACCAACCTGGCCGAGGGCCTGACCCCGTTCCCGCTGTCGCACGAGCAGACCCTGAAGTACGCCGCGGTCGCGGCCAAGGACCTGGTCACCCTGATCCATTCCTTCATCGAGCGCCTCGGTTCCACCCCGCGCGCCGCTTAATTCATTCCAGCGAGATTCCATGTCACGCGCATTCATCCTCCTGCTTGACTCGTTCGGCCTGGGCGCCTTGCCCGACGCCGACAAGTACGGCGACGCAGGCGCCAACACCTTCGGCCACATCGCCGCATGGGCAGCGAAAGAGGGCAAGCCGATGGCGCTGCCCAACCTTGAGCGCCTCGGCCTGGCGGCCGCCGCGCACAAGGCCAGCGGCGAGTGGGCCGCGGGCTTCGGCCGGCGCGAGGGCTTCACCGGCGCCTGGGGCGTCGCGCGCGAGCAGTCGACCGGCAAGGACACGCAGAGCGGCCACTGGGAAATCGCCGGCGTGCCGGTGCTGTTCGACTGGGGCTACTTCCCGAAGACCGTGCCGTCCTTCCCGAAAGAGCTGACCGACAAGCTGCAAGAGCTGACGGGCGTGCCGGGCTGGCTGGGCAACTGCCACGCCTCCGGCACCACCATCATCGACGAGCTGGGCGACGAGCACGTCGCCAGCGGCAAGCCGATCCTGTACACCTCGGCCGACTCGGTGCTGCAGATCGCCGCCCACGAAGAGCACTTCGGCCTCGAGCGCCTGTACGAGGTCTGCGAAGCGGCGTATGAACTGGTCAAGCCCTACAACATCGGCCGTGTGATCGCGCGTCCCTTCCTGGGCGAGAACGGCAAGTACAAGCGCACCTCCAATCGCCACGACTACGCCGTGCCGCCGACCGCGCCGACCCTGCTCGACCACGTCAAGGACGCGGGCGGCGAAGTCATCGCACTGGGCAAGATCAGCGACATCTTCGCGGCCCAGGGCGTGACCCAGCTGATCAAGGGTGTCGACAACATGGCCCTGTTCGACCGCCTGGTCGAAGTGGCCGACACCGCACCTTCGAGGTCGCTCACTTTCGTGAACTTCGTCGACTTCGACATGCACTTCGGCCACCGCCGCGACGTCGCCGGCTATGCGAACGCGCTGCACGAGCTGGACGCGCGCCTCCCGGAATTCATGGACAAGCTGCAGGATGGCGACCTGGTCGTCATCACCGCCGACCACGGCTGCGACCCGACCGCGCCGGGCTCGGACCACACCCGCGAGCACATCCCGATGATCTTCTTCGGCCCGACGGTCGCGCCGCAAGAACTGCCGATCGCAAACACCTTCTCGGACATCGGCGCAACCCTTGCCAAGCACCTTGGCGTCAAACCACTTTCGAACGGAACCGCACTGCTATGACCCAGCCCCTGGATTTCAAACGTAATACCGCCGTCGGCCTCGACCTCGGCCTGGTCAAGCACGTCAAGGTGAACCGCAACGCGGCCGACCGCCGCGCCGCCAGCCTGGCCAACCGCCGCACCGTCAAGAAGGAATACCAGGCCGCCTGGCTGATCCGCGCCGTCGAGTGCATGGACCTGACCACCCTGGGTGGCGACGACACCCCGGGCCGCGTCGAGCGCCTGTGCATGAAGGCGATGCGCCCGCTGCGCGCCGACCTGATGCAGGCCCTGGGCCTGGAATCGCTCACCACCGGCGCCGTCTGCGTGTACCACGAGATGATCGGGCCGGCCGTCAAGATCCTGCAGGGCCGCCTGCCGATCGCCGCGGTGTCGACCGCCTTCCCGGCCGGCCTGTCGAGCCTCGAGACCAAGCTGCGCGAGATCGAACTGTCGGTGGCCGCCGGCGCGACCGAGATCGACATCGTGATCACCCGCCAGCACGTCTTGACCGGCAACTGGCAAGCCCTGTACGACGAGATGCTGGCCTACCGCCAGGCCTGCGGCGAAGCGCACGTGAAGGCGATCCTCGCCACCGGCGACATCGTCACCCTGGACAACGTGGCCAAGGCCTCGATGGTCTGCATGATGGCCGGCGCCGACTTCATCAAGACCTCGACCGGCAAGGAAGGCGTCAACGCCACCATCCCGGTCTCGCTGGTGATGACCCGCGCGATCCGCGACTACTACGAGCAGACCGGTTTCCAGGTCGGCTACAAGCCGGCTGGCGGTGTGAGCACCGCCAAGGCCGCGCTGCAGTACCTGACCGTGATGAAGGAAGAACTCGGGAACGACTGGCTGCAGCCGCACCTGTTCCGCATCGGTGCATCGAGCCTGATGACCGACATCGAACGCCAGCTCGAACACTACGTGACCGGCAACTACTCGGCCGCCCATCGCCACGCGCAACCATAAAACAGCATCGGATTCGTCATGCCAACTATTAAAGAGATTCTTCAGACTATGGATTACGGCCCCGCACCAGAAAGCACCAAGGAAGCAAATGCGTGGCTGGACCAGCATGGACGCCGTTTTGGCCTGTTCATCGACGGCGCGTGGACCGAAGCGGCGACTACTTTCGCCACCAGCAACCCGGCCGACGCCAATGAGCTGGCCCAGGTGACGCAAGCCACCGCGGACGACGTGGAACGCGCCGTGCAGGCCGCGCGCCGCGCGCAGCCGGGCTGGGTGGCCCTGGGCGGCCATGGCCGCGCGCGCGTCATGTACGCGCTGGCGCGCCTGCTGCAGAAGCACTCGCGCCTGTTCGCAGTGCTCGAGACCCTGGACAACGGCAAGACCATCCGCGAAACCCGCGATGCCGACCTGCCGCTGGCCGCGCGCCACTTCTACCACCATGCCGGCTGGGCCCAGCTGCAGTCGGAAGAATTCGCCGACTACCGCGCCGTGGGCGTGGTCGGCCAGATCGTGCCGTGGAATTTCCCGCTGCTGATGTTGGCATGGAAGATTGCCCCGGCCCTGGCCGCCGGTAACGCCATCGTGTTCAAGCCGGCCGAGTTCACGCCGCTGACCGCCTTGCTGTTCGCCGAGATCTGCCAGCAGGCCGGCGTGCCGGCGGGCGTGGTCAACATCGTCACCGGCGACGGCGCCGTGGGCGAAGCCATCGTCAACCACCCTGGCATCGACAAGCTGGCCTTCACCGGTTCGACCGAAGTCGGCCGCATCATCCGCAAGGCCACCGCCGGCACCGGCAAGAAGCTGTCGCTGGAACTGGGCGGCAAGTCGCCCTTCATCGTGTTCGACGATGCTGACCTGGATGCAGCCGTGGAAGGCCTGGTCGATTCGATCTGGTTCAACCAGGGCCAGGTCTGCTGCGCCGGTTCGCGCCTGCTGGTGCAGGAATCGGTCTACGACCGCTTCATCGCGAAAGTCAAAGCGCGGATGCAGAACCTGCGCGTCGGCTCGCCGCTGGATAAATCGAACGACATCGGCGCGCTGGTCGACCCGATCCAGCAGCAGCGCATCCACGCGCTGGTGGAATCGGCACGCACCGAGGGCTGCGAAGTGTGGCAGCCGGCCTGCGAAGCGCCGACAGCCGGCTCATGGTACCTGCCGACCCTGATCCTAGGGGCCTCGACCTCGGCCGCCGTCGCGCAAGCCGAAATCTTCGGCCCGGTGCTGGTGGCGATGAGCTTCCGCACCCCGAGCGAAGCCGTGCAGCTGGCGAACAACACCGTCTACGGCCTGGCCGCCTGCGTGTGGTCGGAATCGATCTCGCTGGCACTGGACGTGGCGCCGCAGATCAAGGCCGGCGTGGTGTGGATCAATACCGCCAACCAGTTCGACGCGGCCTGCGGCTTCGGCGGCTACAAGGAGTCGGGCTTCGGCCGCGAAGGCGGCAAGGAGGGCATGTACGAGTACCTGATCCCGCTGTCTGAAGACGCACGTCCGGCCGCGCCGGTCGTCGCTCGCATTTCGTCCGACCTGGGCCGCGTCAGGCCGTCGGAAGAGGGCAGCCCGTTTGCTGTCGACCGCACCGCCAAGCTGTACATCGGCGGCAAGCAGGCACGCCCGGACGGCGCCTACAGCCGCGCGATCAACGGCGCCAACGGCGCCTTCCTGGCCGACGTCGGCGAGGGCAACCGCAAGGACATCCGCAATGCCGTGGAAGCGGCGCACAAGGCCGCCGGCTGGTCGAAAGCCACCGCGCACAACCGCGCGCAAGTGCTGTATTACATGGCCGAGAACCTGGCGATCCGCGCCGACGAATTCGCCCAGCGCATCGCCGCGCAGACCGGTTCGAAGGACGCCGCGCGTGAAGTGCAGGCCTCGATCGAGCGCCTGTTCTACTGGGCCGCATGGTGCGACAAGTACGACGGCCAGGCCCACCAGCCGCCGATGCACGGCATCACCGTGGCGCTGAACGAGCCGGTCGGCGTGATCGGCATCATCTGCCCGAACGAGAACCCGCTGCTGGGCTTCATCTCGCTGGTCGCTCCGGCGCTCGCCCTGGGCAACCGCGTGGTGGCGGTGCCGTCGGAGGCGCATCCGCTCTCAAGCACCGACCTGTACCAGGTGCTGGATACCTCGGACCTGCCGGGCGGCGCGCTGAACATCGTGACCGGCTCCGCGTCGGAACTGGCGCGCACGCTGGCCTCGCACTCGGACGTGGACGCCGTGTGGCGCCACGACGGTTCGCTCGAGGGCTGCGCGGAAGTCGAGCGCCTGTCGGCCGAGTCGCTCAAGCGTACCTGGGTCGGCGGCGCCAAGGGCCGTGACTGGTTCGATGCGAAACAGGCTTGCGGCCGCACGGTGCTGCAGCATGCGAGCCAGGTGAAGAACGTATGGATCCCCTACGGCGTCTGAGGGGACCTCGATAAACCTACTGCGCTTCTCGGCCAACACTCCTTCCGCTCGCTACGGTTTCTCGAGGCCCAGTTACGTTCGTAGAAATTTGAAAAGAAAATCATGTTCCTCCCCCAAGAAATCGTCCGCAAAAAGCGTGACGGCGGCGTCCTGAGTGCCGAAGAGATCCAGTTCTTCGTGCGCGGCATCCCGGACGGCAGCACCACCGAAGGCCAGATCGCCGCACTCGCGATGGCCGTCTACTTCAACGACATGAACATGGACGAACGCGTCGCCTTCACGCTGGCGATGCGCGATTCCGGCCTCGTCATGGAATGGAAATCCCTGGACCTGCCGGGTCCCGTGGTCGACAAGCACTCGACCGGCGGCGTCGGCGACGTGGTCTCGCTCATGCTCGGCCCGATGATCGCGGCCTGCGGCGGCTACGTGCCGATGATCTCGGGCCGCGGCCTGGGCCACACCGGCGGCACCCTCGACAAGTTCGATTCGATCCCCGGCTACAGCACCGTCCCTAGCCCGGACAAGTTCCGCCAGGTCGTCAAGGACGTGGGCGTGGCCATCATCGGCCAGACCGCCCAGCTGGCGCCGGCCGACAAGCGCTTCTACAGCATCCGCGACACCACGGCGACCGTGGAATCGGTGGCCATGATCACCGGTTCGATCCTGTCGAAGAAGCTGGCCGCCGGCCTCGATGCGCTGGTGATGGACGTGAAGGTCGGCAGCGGCGCCTTCATGCCGACCTACGACAAATCGGTGGAGCTGGCCGAGAGCATCGTCCACGTCGGCAACGGCGCGGGCACCCGCACCTCGGCCATCCTGACCGGCATGAACGAATCGCTGTGCCACGCCGCCGGCAACGCCGTCGAAGTGCGCGTCGCGATCGACTACCTGACGGGTAAATCGCGCCCGGCGCGCCTGCATGAAGTGACGATGGCGCTGTGCGCCGAGATGCTGGTCATCTCGGGCATCGCCGCCAACGACGCTGAGGCACGCGCCAGGCTGCAGGCGGCACTCGACTCCGGCGAAGCGGCCGAACGCTTCGCACGCATGGTCACGGCCCTGGGCGGTCCGGCCGACCTGATGGACAAGCCGGATGCGCACCTGGAGACCGCACCGGTGATCGTGCCGGTACCGGCGCTGCAGGCGGGTTACGCGAGCTCGGTCGATACCCGTGGCCTGGGCCTGGCCGTGGTGGCGCTGGGCGGCGGCCGCGTGCGTCCGCAGGATTCGATCGACTTCGCCGTCGGTCTCACCAATCTGGTGGAACTGGGCGACACGATCGCGGTCGGACAGCCGCTGGCGATGGTGCATGCACGTACCCAGGACGCCGCCGGGCAGGCGGTGCGCCAGGTGCAGGCGGCTTACCAGATCGGCGCCGACAAGCCGGTTGCCGAACCGATGATCTACAAGACCATTCGTCCTTGAGGATCCCGGGCATGAAATACGCAAAACTGATCGATGAAGCCCGCGCCGCGCGCGAGCTGGCCTACACCCCGTACTCGAAGTTCCAGGTCGGCGCCGCGCTGGAGTGCAAGGACGGCCGCATCTTCCGCGGCTGCAACGTGGAGAACGCGTCCTACGGCCTGTGCAACTGCGCCGAGCGCACCGCCTTCTTCAGCGCCATCGCGCACGGCTACAAGCCGGGCGACTTCAGCGCGCTGGCCGTGATCGGCCAGACCGACGGCCCGATCGCCCCCTGCGGCGCCTGCCGCCAGGTGATCCTGGAACTGGGCGGCAATGCGCTGCCGGTGGTGCTGACCAACCTGAAGGGTGACGTGTTCGAGACGACGGCGGCCGAGCAGCTGCCGAATGCCTTTGGCGGCAGGGACCTGAACTAGCACGTCCCAGGTTCACACCTGACACGAAGCGCTGTTCGCGGAAACGCGGCAGCGCTTTTTTATTGCGTCGGATTATTCCGAATGCGAGCTCTTGTGTAGTCGACTGCCTGATCCTTCTCAAGTGCAACAAAAGAATCCCGACGTGTAATCGCAGGAATCACTGCACGAAGGGAGACGCCGATGTCAGCACCTGACACCAGCCTGTTTGCTTCATTCACGCGCTTCACCCAGGACACGCGCCTGATCCGGCTGCACACCGCACTGGGCGAGGACCTGGTGGCGGAATGCGTCCACGGCGAGGAAGCCATCAGCAGGGGCTACTGTTTCCGCATCGATGCGCTGTCGACGGATGCCCATGTATCCCTCAGGACGCTGGTCGGGCAGCCGGCGCTGGTGCAGCTCCTGACCGCAGACAGCCATGCCGCGCTGCGTCCCTTCCACGGCTACGTCACCGCGGCCGAAATGACGGGCGCGAACGGCGGTTTCGCGCGCTACGTCCTCACCGTCGAACCCTGGAGCCAGTTCCTGTCGCTGGGCCGCGACAGCCGGATCTTCCAGGACATGAGCGTGTTCGACATCCTGGACGTGGTCTTCGGCGGCTACGCGGGACGGGGCCGGATTGCGCCCGCATGGCGCTTCGAACTCGCCGACCGATCCGTCTATCCGAAGCGCAGCCTCACCACCCAGTACCAGGAAAGCGATCTCGCCTTCGTCGAACGGCTGATGCACGAGGAAGGCCTGTTCTACTTCTACGAACACAGCGGCGATCCGGAAAGCGCCTCGCTGGGAAGCCATACCATGGTCGTCGCGGACCACAACGGGGCGTTCACGCCGAATGCCCGGTCTTCCGTCGCGTTCACCCGGCCCGGTGCGGTCATGAAGGCCGACAGCATCGACCGCTGGCGCAGCGAAGTGCGCCTGTCGACCAATGCCATCGAGATGGGCAGCTGGGACTACCGAAGCGCGCGCCGGCGCCAGGTGGCGGCAGGGGGAGCCGGCGAGCTGTCCTTGTGCAGCCGCGATTGTCCGGGCCTGTATGCCTGGGAGGACCGCGAACAGGGCGAGCGCATCGCCGGCAACCAGATCGACGCGATCGAGGCGGCGCGGCGGCTCCACGTCGGCGCGGGGACCGTGCGGTCGTTCGGACCGGGCACCACCTTCACCCTGCACGGCCATGCGGAGGTCGACCGGGCCGACCACGACGACGGGCGCACTTTCCTCATCCTGCGCACGGTGCACCTGATGCACAACAACCTGAGCGCGGACATGCTCGACGGGGTCGCCAAGCTGCTGGGGCAGGGCGCCGTGGCGCGGACGGGGACGGAAGAGCCGATGTTGAAGGCGCTCCGGCCCGGCGCTGAACGGCCGCTGTACCGCAACCGGATCGACGCGATCCCGGCGAGCCTGCCTTACCGCAGCAGCGCGACCGATGGACATGGCCAGCTCCTGCATCCGCGTCCGACGGTGCATGGCCAGCAGACCGCGATCGTGGTCGGCCCGCCAGGTGCGGTGATCCACACGGACCGGGACCACCGGATCAAGCTGCAGTTCCACTGGCAGCGCGGCGTTTCCAGCCACAGCCGTCTGGCGCATGCTTTTCCGGAAGGTCATACCGGTGCGCCCGGCGACGACACGGCCAGCACCTGGGTCCGGGTGGCGACGTCGATGGCAGGGGCGAACTGGGGCAGCAATATGCTGCCGCGGATCGGCCAGGAAGTGCTGGTCGATTTTCTCGAAGGCGATATCGACCGGCCGGTGGTGATCGGCAGCCTGTACAACGGACGCGGGCAGGTGGACGCCCAGCATAACCAGGTCGCACACGGGGCCGGGGCTGCGACCGGCAATGCGCCGCCCTGGTTTCCAGGTGAAGGCGGCGGGCATGCGCATCCTGCTGTGCTGTCGGGCTTCAAGTCGCAAGCCATGCAGGGCAGTCAGGCTGGCAACGGCGCCTACAACCAGCTGGTGTTCGACGACACGCCAGGGCAGGCGCGCATTGGCTTGCAGCATCATGCGAAGCAGCATGACGGTGCTGCCGAACTGAATCTGGGGCATTTGCGGCACCAGAGCGACAACGAGCGCTTGCAGACCGTCGGCTTCGGTGCGGAACTGAAGACGGCAAACAGCGTCGCGCTGCGGGCGGGGCAGGGGATGCTGTTGTCGACGGATGCGCGTAATGGTGGGCGCGGCAACCAGCTCGACTCGCGCGAGGCGGTGAGCCAGGTCGAGGAGAGTCATCAGTTGCAGGTTTCAATTGCAGCGTTGGCGCAGAAGCACAACGCGAAGCTGAAGGATGAGGCTGGTCCGGAAGAGCTGGCGGCGATCAAGCAGATGGCGCATAGCGCTGAAGTGCTCAACGCGACAGCTGGCTCGCCGCAGCCTGTGGAAGCATATAGCGAACCGCATCTACAGCTGTCGAGTCCGGCAGGGATTGTTGCCACCACGCCAGCGGACGCAGTGCTGTCGGCGGGGACGACGAGCAGCATCGTGGCGGGACAGGACATCAACATGGTCGCGCAGGGGAGCATGTCCACGCTCGTGGCGAGCGGCATCAGCCTGTTCACGTATGGGAAGGCGACCAACAAGGAGAAGCCGAATCAGGAGGTGGGGATCAAGCTGCACGCGGCGAGCGGGAAGCTGAGCAGTCAAAGTCAGTCTGGGGCGACTTCGCTGACGGCGGACAAGAAGGTCACGGTGGCGAGCGTTACCAAATCGGTGTCGATTTCGGCGCCGACGAAGCATGTACTGCTGACGGCGCAAGGGGCGTATATCAAGCTGGAGGGCGGGAATATTGAGGTTCATGCGCCGGGGAATGTTGAATTCAATGCCAGTAAGAAAGAATTATCCGGGCCAAAGATCATCAATATCGTCGCGCCGCGATTTCCCAAACCCTAGGCAATTATCACAACTGAGAAACCAGTCTTTAGTCAACGTTTTGACTTGTCACATCTTGCTTTAAATCATCCTCTCGGGTTTTCGTCCGAACATCTGCCATATGAGGTATTTGATGCTAACGGGAAATTCATAACCTCTGGAACAACAGATAAAAACGGAATGACGGACCGGATTCTAACGAATAGCGAAACTGAATTGACTGTTTTTATCGGCGCGGGATCATGGGAAGTTGAAGAGTATATAGAGTTTGATGAGTCGCTTCTAACCGAGCAAATTCCATGAGCTGTGAAATATGTGTGCACTGGTGAATTCAGGAAATATTTCCGGTTGACCTAACATATTAAATCATGTCTGATACGAAAAATGTCTCACTGCAAGTCTTGATATTGGATGCCGACCGTAATCCTATAAAGACTTTCCTACAGACTCTATTTTAATGGGGCTATGATCTCTGGCGATACGGGAGTTGATGGCTTGACAAGAAAGCTAACACTGGCTCCGAGCGGCAAAGTCGAGATAGCAATCGAACGGATAGACAAATCGATTAAGACGATTGCACAAGTCGTAGCTGGGAACGCAAACAAGCTGGTTACATTGGTTAGCCCCCGCGTTAAAATTGCCAGCCCAACCCTACCACATTCGACGTCAACTCCCGGGCAGACCCCCAGTAGAAGGGACGCCACGCCTCCAATCTATGACCCCGGAAAATTAAAAGCGCCAACGAACAAACAGGGATTTGGTCCGAAAGTCGAGCAAACAAGAAATAAAGAAGGGAACTCTGTCGCGAAAGTGGAGGGTGATATACCAAACCTTGAATTCCTAGATGAATTTAACGGTGAGGAAATGTGCGACGCAGACTACTTATTGGCCGCAAAAACACTTGGAATTGAGCATGCTGCTATAAAAGCATTCGCTATTGTCGAGGCGGAAGATGAAGGGTTTTTTAAGCTGGGTGATAAAATCGTTCCAAAGATCCTTTACGAGAGACACCGATTCGCCAAGTTCACCGATAATGCGTACAGCAAACTCAATCCCGATATTTCGCTACCTTGCGGGTACTACAATAATAAGGATCGCTACGTTTTGACGGATGCCGTACACAAGAAGAAACGCAATATTCCGAAAGATGTCTCTTACTATCGCGCCGTTAATAAGAAAGATAGTGACGAGACAATAGCGCAAGCGGCCCATTTCAAAGACCTACTCAACGAAGGGAAATTGGAACGTGCGGACCATGTATATCTCAAGGATGTAGGAAGTTATAAAAGGCTGATCAAGGCGTACGCACTTGATCCCACGGCTGCGCTGCAAAGCTGTTCTTGGGGAACTTTTCAGATTATGGGGGAGTACTGGCAAGCGATGGGGTATGCAAGTGCAGTTGAATTCGCAAAATCCATGTCGCGCTCTCCGAAAGAGCAGATCAAAGCTTTTGTTTTGTATATCGAAAAAGTAAATCCAAAAATAAAAAGAGCTATTGCACTCAAAGGATTGGGACGCAGTCGCCTGTGCATACAATGGGCCTAACTATAAAGTCAATGAATATCATGTGAAGCTCCGTTATGAGTACGAGAAAGCCAAGCGGGAGAAGTTATGAAGAAGATGATGCTGATGGTATTAACGGTGCTGGGCACTTTTATTGGATCGTTCGCGCTTGCCGATGAGCTAAGCTCCTCGGCGAAATCGGAGATATCGGATAATCCATTTGTGGCATACGGATACAATCCTAAGACAAAGGTCTTGTCCGGATACCTCGCAGCGTTCAGGACGGCGCCAGGCAGGACGGATGAATGCAAAGTGGTGTTTAGCGGAAATGGAGGTAACTGGTCTGTCAAATATCAGGAAGACATTTGGGTGCCTGCAAGCCAGACTGGACAAAATAACGACTTTTCAATAACAACCGAAAGGAACGAAATTTATTTACATTTTAGTAAAGAATTCATGGGTGGGGATTGTGAATGGATACTCCCATTTAAAGTCGGTCCGCGTGTGCGTGAAACTGCCGACAAAGTCATCGTAACCATGAAGGTTTGGCAATCCGGTGATTGGATTGGGGTCTATGTAATCGGTGCAAAGAAGGCGAACTTCCATAGCGAACCAAATAAGGCTTGGGTGAGGAACGCATACCTGATCGGAGGCAACGTTATTTATGTCTACGACGAGCGGCCTGATTGGTATTTTGTTCAATACGATAATGGAAAAAAGAAGACAACCGGATGGATCAGAAAAATTGACACGGTCCAACCGTGATTCATCGACTGTCGACAGGAATGTTGCTATTGCGTAAGAGGCTCATAGTCGATCAACCACAACATCAGCGAGAATTACGCTCAGGTAGGTAACTCCGCTTGAAAACGCCGCGAGGCGCACAACATGCAGTTGTGATCACGTTTTCGATGAGGAGCACCACCATGAGCCCATCCGATACCCAAAAGCTGCATGATTTCCTCGGCCAGCTCGTCCAGGCCCGGGGCATCCAGAAAGACCCCGAAGCCGACGCGCTCATCCAGCGCGCGGTCGCCCAGCAACCCGACGCTGCCTACCTGCTGGTCCAGCGCGCCCTCTTGATGGAACAGGCCCTGGACAGCGCAAGATCCCAGATCGCCGCACTGGAACGCCAGCTGCAGCAACAGCAGCGCCATGGCGGCAGCTTCCTCGATCCACACTCGTGGGGACATCGCCGGCATGCGAGCCATCCGCAATCCCAGCACATGCATTACCAGCATGCCGGCATGGGTTCGATGGGCCAGGGCATGGGCGGCTTCCTGCGCGGCGGCGGAGGTGGGGGATTGCTGGGTTCGATCGCGGCAACGGCCGCCGGCGTGGCAGCGGGCAGCTTTCTCTTCCACGGCCTCGACAACCTGTTCCACGACCATGACGGCAGCGGTGCGGCCCACCTGCTGGGCGGCGAGAACCAGGCGGGTAGCGACCTGTCGGGCAGCGCACTGGCCGACCAGGCCGGCCTGAACGACATCGGCACCGGCGACGGCCTGCTCGGCGCCGAAGCTGGCATCGAAGGCAGCGGCGGTTTCTTCGACGGCGACGGCTCCGACGAAGGCCTGTTCGGCTGAGCGCGGCCTAAGGAAAACCCGTCACATCTGCTGGAACAGATGCCCGTGATTGCGGCTGACTTCCAGCTCGTCCGGGAAGCCGCGCAGCCTGAGCATCTGCCGTCCGCGCACGTCGCGGACCACTTCGGCGATCGCATCCACCCGCACCAGGGTCGAGCGGTGGATGCGCCAGAACTCGTCCGGGTCCAGCTCGTCCGCCAGTTCCTTGAGCGTCTTGCGGATCAGGAGCTGGGCGGTGGCGGTCTGGACGCAGGTGTACTTGTCGTCGGACTGGAAGAACAGGATCTCGCGCGTGCTGACCATGCGCAGGCTGCCGCCCACCTGCGCCTGGATCCAGCGCAGGTAGCTCGGCTTGGCCGCTCCCCCTTGCTTCAGCAGCGTGCCCAGTTCGGCCAGCTGCGCGCCGATGTCTTGCGGCGAGCGGTGCAGGCGCGCGCGCAGGCGCTCGCAGGTGGTCTGCAGCCGTGCCGGCGTCACCGGTTTCAGCAGGTAGTCGATCGCGCCCTGTTCGAAGGCGTCCAGCGCATATTGGTCGTAGGCGGTCGCGAACACGATGTGGCAGCGGTCGTAGAGCTGGCGGGCGGCATCGATGCCGCCCATGCCCGGCATGCGGATGTCGAGGAAGGCGATGTCCGGCTTGTGCCGCGCGGCCAGCTCCAGCGCCTCGGCACCGTTGGCTGCTTCGGCGACCACGCGCAGTTCGGGCCAGGCTTCAAGCAGGCGCATGCGCAGCTGGTCGCGCATCGGCGCCTCGTCGTCGGCGATCAGGGCAGTCACGGTCATCAGTCGAACTCCGTCATGCGGTAGGGCAGGCGGATCGAGGCGCAGGCGCCGCCGCCAGGCGGCATCTCGATCACCAGCTCGGCATCCTTGCCGTACAGGAGCGCGAGCCGTTCACGGATGTTGGCCAGGCCCACGCCTTCGTCGGCATGCAGGTCGATGCCGACACCATCGTCGCACACGTCCACGTGCAGCGTGGCGACTTCGACGTGGGCGCGGATGGTGATGGTGCCGCCGGCCACCTTCGGCTCCAGCCCGTGCTTGATCGAGTTCTCGATCAGGGTCTGCAGCATCATCGGCGGGAAGGGCGCGCTGCCGAGGAAATCGGGCACCTCGAAGCGCACTGCCAGGCGTTCCTTCATGCGTGCCTGCATGATGGACAGGTAGGCGCGCGACAGTTCGACCTGCTTGCCGAGCGTGCCCTGCGTACCGCCTCCGCCTGCGCGCATCTGCGGCAGCGAGGAGCGCAGGTATTCGATCAGGTGCGCATGCACGCGCGCCGCTTCCTTCGGGTCGGTCTCGATCAGCTGGCCGATCAGGGCCAGCGTATTGAACAGGAAGTGCGGTTCGACCTGGGCCTGCAGCGTGGCCATCTGCGCTTCCATCAGGCGGCGCTCCAGGGTCGCCACGTTGGCCTTGTCGGCGGCTTCGCGGGCGGTGAGTTCGGCGCGGCGCTTGCCGCCGGCCAGCACCTTGACGCCGAAGGAGATCAGGATGAACCACACCGCCGGTTCGGTCAGCTGGAAGGAGATGCCGAACACGAAGACGATGAACCAGGTTACGTACAGCTTGCGCCACTCGACCAGGGCCAGCCAGTCGAAGAAGCTCCACCACAGGGCGCTGGCTTCGCTGACGGCTTCGCGCACGAAGTCGACTGCACGGTTGATCGGGGCGGCGGTCATGGCTTACTCCACGATCTGGGCCGGACGGCGGCCGAACAGGGCCGCGGCCACGAATTTCAGCAGCAGGAAGCAGACGAACAGGGTCAGCGCGAGCGGCACGATGCTCAGCACGAGTGCCAGGGCGATCGACACGGCCAGCAGCGATGGCCAGGACAGGGCGGCCAGGCTGCGGGCGCCGGAGCGCACGGCGCGGTTGGTCTGGCGGCCGATGGCTTTCATGTCGTCGATGAACGAATCGAAGCGGGAGGTTTTCATGCGTGTGTCCTTCGGTTGAGTTGATGGCGCCACTGTAGGCCCTCGGCGCCAGCAGCGCCATGGTGATCCGACGAACGGTCGAAATCCCGGTTCTGGCGGTAGCGTGGGGCGATAAGCGGAAGGCGCCGTCTTACTGTCGGGGGAGCTTTGCCGCTTCCTGCTGCATCAGTGCGAACAGGGTGTCGCCGGGCCGTGTTGCGCAAGCGGCAACGGCTGCCGCTGCGACAGCACTGCTGTTGCGCGCGTAGGGCATTTGCTGCGGACCCGGCAGCGTAAAGATGACCCTGTCCTGCAGCGCCTTCACCACCTCCATGTCGCCCGGCCTCTTCCAGGGGAAGGTGGCGCTGAACCAGGCCTTGTCGATATTGAAATCCGCGCAGGTTTTCTTCGGCAGGTCGGACGGGCGATCCTTGATAAAGCGGATCGTGACCAGGGTTTCGCTCCCCGCTGCGCCCTTGCTTGCCGGTGGGTAGGGATAGGAGCGTGCCAGGGCCAGTGCCGCATCGTCCAGTTCACGCGAGCGCGAGGAGGTGCCGATGGCGGCGGCGGCAGCCTTGCCCTCGGCATTCACCGACACGCGCACCACCGTCCGGCCTTGCACGCCGCGCGCGGCGAGGCCGGCCGGGTAGGCGGCGTCGCCGGGATAGACCAGGGTGTCGCCGACCATCATGTGCCCGTCGGGCTGGGCCAGTGCGCTGGGCAGTTGGAAGGCGGCCAGCATGAAAGTAGCGAACAGCGCAGCGTGGGTGCTCATCGGTATCCGGTTCAGGTGCGCGCGCGCGCGTCCCAGTAGCGGCGCAACAGGCCGTAGTTGATCGTGTCCGCCATCTCGCCATGCACGAACCAGCGCTCGGGCATATAGCCTTCCTTGCGAAACCCCATCCGCTCCAGCACGGCGGCCGACGCGCCGTTGCGTGGATCGATGTCGGCTTCGACGCGGTTCAGGCGCAGTTCATGGAAGCCGTAGTCGAGCGCCGCTTGCAGGGCTTCGGTGGCATAGCCTTTGCACCAGTGCGGACTGCCGAGCGCGTAGCCCAGTTCGCAGCGGCGGTTTTGCGGGAAGAAGTGGTGCAGGTTGACGGTGCCGATCATGGCGCCGGTGGCGGCGAGTTCGATCCCGAAGCGCACCTCCGACTGTTCCCGGTAGCTGTCGAGCGCACGCGCGATGGCGTTTTCCGCGAAGGCGACCGAGGTCCAGGGCTCAGCGCTCCAGTAACGCACCACGGCCGGGTCGGAGAACACCGCGAACAGGTCTGCCGCATCGTCCGGTGTCAGGGGGCGCAGCGTGAGCCGCGCGGTCGTCAGGATAGGGGTGGGATAGCTGGACATGACGGAAATGATAACACCCGCGCGGCATCAAGCCGCCGCGGCCACCGCCCGCACCACCATGTCGCCGATCAGGCGTTCGGCGCCCTCGAAATCTTCCCCCGTGAGTTCGGGTTTGCCGAGCACCAGTGTCATCTGGGCCGCGAAGTCGGCATACGACTGCGTCATGGCCCACAGCGCGAACAGCAGGTGGGTGGCGTCCACCCGGGCGATGCGTCCGTCCGCCATCCAGCGTTCGAAGACCTCGATGTCGCGGCGCAGCAGCGGCACCACGCGGGCGCGGATCTGCTCGCCGTAGAACTTGGCGCCGCCGATGACTTCCATCGCATACACGCGCGAGGCCCAGGGCTGCTCGCGCGAGAAGCGCAGCTTGGCCGCTACGTACGCGCGCAGCACCTCGGCCGGTTCGGCCCCGGCATCGGCCAGGTGGGCCATGCGCGCCAGCCAGTCGTCGAGCACGTCGTCGAGCACGCGTTCGTACAGACCGTGCTTGGTCGGGAAGTAGTAGAGCAGGTTCTGCTTCGAGATGCCGGCCTGCTCGGCGACGGCGGCGATGCTGGTGCCTTCGAAGCCGCATTCGGCGAACAGGCGGGTGGCGGCGGCGAGGATCGTGCCTTCCAGTCGGTCGCGCCGTTTGGCGCCGTCGGTAACATGAATGTCCATGGTGTCCTCAGCGCTGCGCGCGCAGGAAGGCCAGCAGTTGCGGGTGGTCCGCATAGGCGGCATTGAATCGGAACCAGATGCCCTGCGGTTCGCGCTGGGTGAAGAATTCGCCCGGCGCCAGCAGGATGCCGGCGCGCAGGGCTGCGTCGGCGATGGCCCGGCCGGTACGGCCGGGCGCCGTTGCTGCGTCCCAGCCGGCGCTGACGAACATGCCGCCGCGCGGACGCGCCAGCGCCGCCATGCCGATGCCGGCCAGGGCCTCCAGGGTACGCTCGCGCGCGTCCTCGAGCTGGGCCGCGAGGCGCTCGACCACGCGCCGGTAGCCGCGCGCGCTGGTGGCGTGGAAGACCGCGCGCTCGTTGATCTCGGAAGTCGTCAGGCCCGCGACCATCTTCACGCGCAGCAGTTCCGGCACCAGCGAAGGCGAGGCGCACAGGGAACCGACGCGCAGCACCGGCGACAGGGTCTTGGAAAAGCTGCCGACCCGGATCACGCGGCGCAGCCCGTCCATCGCCGCCAGCGAGGCTTCGCCGGGCGCGGCCAGTTCGCGGTAGATGTCGTCCTCCACCAGCCAGAAATCGAACTGCTCGGCCAGCGCCAGCAGGCGGTGCGCCTGGGCCGGCGACAGCGAGGTGCCGAGCGGGTTCTGAAGCACCGTGTTGACGAACATGAGCTTGGGATGCAGCAGGGCGGCCTGGCGCGCCAGCTCGTCCAGGTCGAGGCCGGCCGCGGTGCGCGCGATGCCGACCGGGATGCAGCCGTGGTGGCGCACCAGGGCCAGCAGGTTGCTGTAACCCGGGTCTTCGACCATTACCACGTCGCCCGGGCGGGTCAGCGTGCGCAGCACCAGGTCGAAGGCGTGGGTGGCGCCATTGGTGAGCAAGACCTGGTCGGGCTCGACGGGGAACAGCTCGCTGGAGAGGCTGGCCGCCAGGTGCTGGCGCAGCGAGGGAAAGCCGAGGGGGTGGCCGTAGCCGCGCAGGCGGCTGGCCGGGATCTTCATCGCATGGCGCACGGCGTCGAGGATGGTGTTCTCCCCGTACCACTCGGGCGGCAGCCAGCCGGCGCCCACCGGCAGCGCTTCGCCCTGGCCGCTGTACAGATCGGGGGCGAGGGCATCGATCTCGGATTGCAGGCTGGGCTGCGCGGGACCAGGGCTGCTGGGCGCATGGGGCAGGCTGCGTGCGACGAAGAATCCGGAACCGCGGCGCGAGGACAGCAGGCCCAGCTGGTGCAGGCGCTCGTAGGCTTCCACCACGGTGAATGTGCTGACGCCATTGCACTTTGCGAATTGTCTAACCGATGGCATTTTCGTACCGGAACCGAGCTGGCGCTCGTTTACCATCGCGGAGATAGCGCCGACGATCTGGTCGACCAGGCTGGCCCGTCCCTTCCTGTCGATGGCGAGCAGGGGCCAAGCCTTGGCGGATGCCATACTGGACGCCAATCGCAAGGTTTCAGAAGGAATAATCTCTGTCAGAACAGCTTCTTCCATCGCCACCACTCCAGTCACGGGGTTATCACTGTACAGGCCGCGTGACCTGTACGGTTGGTCGGTTTTGCCCTTGGTGTATCTGTGCCGGTGTTGCCTCGCTGACTATTATTGATCAATATTTTGCCAACTGGTAAAAATTTTCGCCACCATGGCGGGGAGAGAGACGCATGAACGAGTCCATGCCCAAGTCGATGTCCGCATTCTGGATGCCATTTACCAATAACCGCGACTTCAAGGCCAATCCGCGCCTGCTGGTGTCGGCTGAGGGGATGTATTACAAGGATGTGGACGGCAACAGCGTGCTCGACGGCACCGCCGGTCTCTGGTGCGTGCCCTGCGGCCACGCCCAGCCGCGCATCACGCAAGCCGTCAGCGAGATGGTCGGCCAGCTCGACTTCGCGCCCACCTTCCAGATGGGCCACCCGGCCGCCTTCGACCTGGCCGAGCAGCTGATGCACTACACCGGCCATAAGTTCGGCCACGTGTTCTATACGAATTCCGGTTCGGAAGCGGTGGACACCGCGCTGAAGATGGCGCTGGCCTACCACCGGGCGCGCGGCGAAGGCGGGCGCACGCGCCTGATCGGCCGCGAGCGCGGCTACCATGGCGTCGGCTTCGGCGGCCTGTCGGTGGGCGGCATCGGCAACAACCGCAAGAGCTTCGGTCCGCTGCTGCCGGGCGTCGACCACCTGCCGCACACGCACAACCTGCTGAAGAATGCCTTTTCGCGCGGCGAACCGGACTTCGGCGTCGAGCTGGCCGACGAGCTGGAACGCCTGGTCACCCTGCATGACGCCTCGACGATCGCGGCGGTGATCATCGAGCCGGTATCCGGTTCCACCGGCGTGCTGGTGCCGCCCAAGGGTTACCTCAAGCGCCTGCGCGAGATCTGCGACAAGCACGGCATCCTGCTGATCTTCGATGAAGTCATCACCGGCTTCGGCCGCCTGTGCACGCCCTTCGCGAGCGATTACTTCGGCGTCGAGCCGGACATGATGACCACGGCGAAAGGCCTGACCAACGGCGTGGTGCCGATGGGCGCCGTGTTCTCCAAACGCTTCATCCACGACGCCTTCATGGACGCGCCGGCCGGCATCGAGCTGTTCCACGGCTACACCTACTCGGGCCACCCGCTCGCCTGCGCCGCCGCGATCGCCACCCTCGACGTATTCCGCGAGCAGGGCATCATCGAGAACGCGACAGCGATGCAGTCCTGCTTCGAGGATGCGCTGCATTCGCTGCGCGGCCTGCCGCACGTGATCGACCTGCGCTCGATCGGCCTGGTGGCGGGCATCGAGCTCGAACCGATCGCCGGCAAGCCGGGTGCGCGCGCTTACAGCGCCTTCAAGAAGGCCTTCGCGGACGGCATCCTGATCCGCGTGACGGGCGACATCATCGCGCTGTCGCCGCCGCTCATCCTGGACAAGCAGCACATCGACGAACTGTTCGGCAAGCTTGCCGACGTATTGAAAAACCTGGACTAGAGACATGACCATCATTTCGCATTTCATCAACGGCCAACTGGCACACGCGGAAGGCACGCGCCAGGCCGACGTCTACAATCCGGCGCGCGGCGAGCCCTGCGCGCGGGTGGCACTGGCCGAGCCGCGCGACATCGACGCCGCCGTCAACGCCGCCCTGAAGGCCTTCCCGGCCTGGGCGGCCACGCCGCCGCTGGCGCGCGCCCGTGTCCTGTTCAAGTATCTGCAGCTGTGCCAGCAGCACACCGACGACTTCGCGGCCATGGTCGTGCGCGAGCACGGCAAGACTTTCGCCGACGCCCAGGGCGAAGTCGCGCGCGGCATCGAGGTGGTGGAATTCGCGGTCGGCATCCCGCAGATGCTCAAGGGCGAATTCACCGACCAGATCGCGCGCGGCATCGATGCCTGGTCGATGCGCCAGCCGCTCGGCGTGGTGGCCGGCATCACGCCCTTCAACTTCCCGGTGATGGTGCCGATGTGGATGTTCCCGGTCGCGATCGCCTGCGGCAACACCTTCGTGCTGAAGCCCTCGGAACGCGACCCTTCGCCCTCGCTGCTGCATGCCCGGCTGCTGAAGGAAGCCGGCCTGCCGGATGGCGTGTTCAACGTGGTCCAGGGCGACAAGGTCGCGGTCGACGCGCTGCTCGACCATCCCGACGTCCAGGCCATCAGTTTCGTCGGCTCGACCCCGATCGCCGAATACATCTATTCGCGCGGCTCGGCCAAAGGCAAGCGCGTGCAGGCCCTGGGCGGCGCCAAGAACCACATGGTGGTGATGCCGGATGCCGACATGGACATGGCGGTCGACGCGCTGATCGGCGCCGCCTACGGCTCGGCCGGCGAGCGCTGCATGGCGATCTCGGTCGCGGTGGCGATCGGCGACGCCGGCGACAAACTGGTGGCGGCACTGGCCGAGCGCACCGCCAAACTGAAAATCGACGACGGCATGGCCGAGGGCGCCGAAATGGGGCCGGTGGTGACCAGCGCCGCCAAGGAGCGCATCGAACGCCTGATCGGCCAGGGCGTGGAACAGGGCGCGACCCTGGTGGTCGACGGCCGCGGCTACCGCGTGGACGGCTGCCCGAATGGCTTCTTCGTGGGCGGCACCCTGTTCGACCACGTCACGCCCGACATGAGCATCTATCAGGAAGAGATCTTCGGCCCGGTGCTGTGCGTGGTGCGCCTGCCAGACGTGGGGCGCGCGGTCGAGCTCATCAACGCCAACGAGTACGGCAACGGCGTCGCCATCTTCACGCGCGATGGCGGCGTGGCGCGCGAGTTCGTGCGCCAGATCGAGGTCGGCATGGTAGGGGTGAACGTGCCGCTGCCGGTGCCGATGGCCTTCAACAGCTTCGGCGGCTGGAAGCGCAGCCTGTTCGGCGACCACCACGCCTACGGTCCCGAAGGCGTGCGCTTTTATACCCGCCACAAGGCGGTGATGGAGCGCTGGCCCAATACGGCCAGCAGCGGGCCGCAGTTCGCTTTCCCGCAAATGAAGTAAGCCCGGGTTCAACAACACAACAGGGATGCCCATGATCGAATCACTCCAGCACCTGCCACCCGCGGCAGGGTCGAACGGCGAGCTCGCCTCGCAGTTCACCGACCTGGCCCCGCCGCTGACCGCACGCCAGGCCGCCGTCGAGGCGGCGCGCTGCCTGTACTGTTACGACGCACCCTGCATGAACGCCTGCCCGACCGGCATCGACGTCGCCAGCTTCATCAAGAACATCCACGACGGGAACATCGACGGCGCCGCCCACGGCATCCTGAAGGCGAACATTTTCGGGGGCAGCTGCGCCCGCGTGTGCCCGACCGAGATCTTGTGCGAGGATTCCTGCGTGCGCAACAACCCGGCCGAGCGCGAACCGGTGCGCATCGGCCTGCTGCAGCGCTACGCGATCGACAATGCCGGTTTTACCCACCATCCGTTCGCGCGCGCTCCGGCTACCGGCAAGGTGATTGCCGTGGTCGGCGCCGGCCCGGCCGGCCTGTCCTGTGCCCACCGTCTCGCCATGCTCGGCAACGACGTGGTGGTCTACGAAGCGCGTCCCAAGGCGGGCGGCCTGAACGAATACGGCATCGCCAAGTACAAGCTGCCGGGCGACTTCGCCCAGCGCGAAGTGGACTTCCTGCTGTCGATCGGCGGCATCCACGTCGAGTACGGCCGCAGGCTGGGCGAGAACCTGAGCCTGGCCGAACTGCATACCCGCTACGACGCGGTCTTCCTGGGCATCGGTTTGCAGGCCAGCCGTGCGCTCGGCCTGACCGGCGAAAACGCGCCGGGCCTGATGGCGGCGACCGACTACATCGCCGCGCTGCGCCAGGCCGGCGACCTGTCCACGCTGCCGGTGCCGCGCCGCGCGGTCGTGATCGGCGCCGGCAACACCGCCATCGACATGGCGGTGCAGATCAAGCGCCTCGGCGCCGAGGACGTGACCCTGGTGTACCGGCGCGGCCTGGAGTCGATGAGCGCAACAGGCCATGAAATCGAGATCGCCAAGGCGAATTTCGTCCGCATCCGCACCTGGGCCGCGCCGCTCGAGGTGCTGCTCGACGACAGCGGCCGGGTGGCCGGCATGCGCTTCGAGCAGACCCGCATGGAAGAAGGGCGGCTGGTACGCACCGGCGGCTTCATCGAGATCGCCGCGGACGCCGTGTTCAAGGCCATCGGGCAGGGCATGAGCGAAGAGGACTTCAACGAACCGCTCGCACGCGAGCTGTCGCGCGAGGGCGAGCGCATCGGGATCGACAGCCGCTTCCGCACCGCGCTGCCGGGCATCTACGCGGGCGGCGACTGCGTCGCGCCGGGGCAGGACCTGACGGTGCAGGCGGTCCAGCACGGCAAGCTGGCCGCACTCAGCATCCACCAAGACATCCAGGCAAAAACGGAGGCAGCATGGCCGACCTGAGCATCGATTTCTGCGGCATCAAGAGCCCGAACCCGTTCTGGCTGGCCTCGGCGCCGCCGACCGACAAGGCCTACAACGTCGTACGCGCCTTCGAGGCCGGGTGGGGCGGGGTGGTATGGAAGACGCTGGGCGAGGATCCGCCGGCGGTCAACGTCTCTTCGCGCTATTCGGCCCACTACGGCAAGAACCGTGAAGTCATCGGCTTCAACAACATCGAGCTGATCACCGACCGCAGCCTGGAGATCAACCTGCGCGAGATCACCCAGGTCAAGAAGGACTGGCCCGACCGCGCCGTGATCGTCTCGCTGATGCTGCCCTGCGAGGAAGCGCCCTGGGCCGCAATCCTGCCGCTGGTCGAAGCCACCGGCGCCGACGGCATCGAACTGAACTTCGGCTGCCCGCACGGCATGCCCGAACGCGGCATGGGTGCCGCGGTGGGGCAGGTGCCGGACTACGTCAGGATGGTCACTGCCTGGTGCAAGAAGCACACGCGCCTGCCGGTCATCGTCAAGCTCACGCCGAACATCACCGACGTGCGCCAGCCCGCGCGGGCGGCGCTGGCCGGCGGCGCCGACGCCGTCTCGCTGATCAATACCGTCAACTCGATCACCCACCTCGACCTCGACCGCATGGTGGCTTTCCCGGTGGTGGGCGGCGCCAGCACCCACGGCGGCTATTGCGGGTCGGCGGTGAAGCCGATCGCGCTGAACATGGTGGCCGAGATCGCGCGCGATCCGCAGACCGCCGGCCTGCCGATCTCCGGCATCGGCGGCATCGGAAGCTGGCGCGACGCGGCCGAGTTCATCGCGCTGGGCGCCGGCAGCGTGCAGGTGTGCACGGCCGCGATGCTGCACGGCTTCCGCATCGTCGAAGAGATGAAGGACGGCCTGTCGCGCTGGATGGACAGCCAGGGCTACGAGAACATCGCGGCCTTCTCGGGCAAGGCGGTGCGCAACACCACCGACTGGAAATACCTGGACATGAACTACCAGGTGATCGCCCAGATCGACCAGGACAAGTGCATCAAGTGCGGCAAGTGCTACGTGGCCTGCGAGGACACCTCGCACCAGGCGATCTCGCGCGCCGTGGATGAGCTGGGCGCCCGCCGCTACGAGGTGATCAAGGACGAATGCGTGGGCTGCAACCTGTGCGAGATCACCTGCCCGGTGGAGGCCTGCATCACCATGGTGCCGCAGGAGAGCGGCAAGCCCTACATGAACTGGACCCAGGACCCGCGCAATCCAAGGGCGGAGCCGGTCGCAGTATGAGCCGCGCATCCGCCCCGGCGATTGCGCTACACTCGGTTGCATAATCTGCAACCGACGAGGAGAGTCCGACCGTGACCACACAGCACAACGCAAGCTCCGAACTCTGGAACGAGGACCTGGCCCCCACCGCGGCCGCGCAGCGCACCTGGCGCTGGTACCACTTCGCCGCGCTCTGGGTCGGCATGGTGATGTGCATTCCCGCCTATACGCTGTCGGCCAGCCTGATCGAATCCGGCATGTCGTCCTGGCAGGCGGTATGGACGGTCTTCCTGGCCAATGCCATCGTGCTGGTGCCGATGCTCCTGATCGGCCACGCCGGCACCAAGTACGGCATCCCGTATGCGGTGCTGGCGCGCAGCTCCTTCGGTACCAGCGGCGCCAGGCTGCCGGCCTTGATGCGCGCCATCGTGGCCTGCGGCTGGTACGGCATCCAGACCTGGTTCGGCGGCAGCATGATCTACACCCTGCTGGGCGTGATGAACGGCGCACCGATCGGCGGCGAGCCGATCGCGGGCCTCGGCATCAACCTGGCGCAGCTGCTGTGCTTCCTGGCCTTCTGGGCGATCCAGCTCTACTTCATCGTGCACGGCATCGAGTCGATCCGCAAGCTCGAGACCTGGACCGCGCCGCTGAAGATCGCGATCTGCTTCGTGCTGCTGTGGTGGGTCTACGAGCGCGCCGGCGGCTTCGGTCCGCTGCTCGACCGTCCGTCGGCCTTTGTGCCGGGTGGGCCGAAAGAAGGGCAGTTCTGGCAGGTGTTCTGGCCTTCGCTGACCGCCATGATCGGCTTCTGGGCCACGCTGGCCCTCAACATTCCCGACTTTACCCGCTTCGCCAAGACCCAGCGCGACCAGGTCGTGGGCCAGACCGTCGGCCTGCCGGTGCCGATGGGGCTATTGGCTGCCCTGGCGGTGATCGTCACCTCGGCCACCGTGGTCCTGTACGGCAAGGCGCTGTGGGACCCGGTGGACCTGGCCAGCCGCATGGAAGGCACGGCGGTGCTGGTGGCGCTGATCGTGCTGCTGGTCGATACCGTCAGTGTCAACCTGGCGGCCAACCTGGTCGGCCCGGCCTACGATTTTTCCGCACTGGCGCCGCGCGCGATCAGCTACCGCATGGGCGGCTACATCACGGCCGGCCTGGCGCTGGTCATGATGCCCTGGAAGATCCTGGAAACCACCCAGAACTACATCTTCACCTGGCTGGTCGGCTACTCCGCGCTGCTCGGACCGATCGCCGGCATCCTGATCGTCGACTACTACCTGGTTCGCAAGACCCAACTCGATGTCGGCCAGATGTACCGCGACGACGGCATCTACTCGTATAAAAACGGCTGGAACATGGCGGCTGTCGTCGCCTTCGTGCTGGGCGTGCTGCCGAATATCCCGGGATTCCTGAACGCCGCCTTCCCGAATTCCTTCCCGGGCGTCGGCGAGGTGTTCAAGACGATCTATACCTATGCATGGTTCGTCGGCGTCGCCATTGCGGCAGTCGTCTACGGCGCCATGATGAAGGGGCACCGCACGCAGGTGGAATCAGCCCTGGCAGCACACCAATCCTAGACAAGGGGAAAAGCATGACGACTCTGATCCGTGGCGGTACCGTCGTGAACGCCGACCGTGCCTTCCGCGCCGATGTGCTGTGCGTGGGCGACAAGATCGCGGCGGTGGGCGAGAACCTGGAGGCCCCCGTGAACGCGGCGGTCGTCGACGCCGGCGGCCAGTACGTGATGCCGGGCGGGATCGATACCCACACCCACATGCAGCTGCCCTTCATGGGCACCGTCACGGCCGACGATTTCTTCACCGGCACCGCGGCCGGCCTGGCGGGCGGCACGACCACCATCATGGACTTCGTGATCCCCGACCCGAAGCAGTCGCTGCTCGAGGCCTTCCATACCTGGCGCGGCTGGGCGCAGAAGTCGGCGGGCGACTACAGCTTCCACGTGGCCGTCACCTGGTGGGATCCCTCGGTGCATGAAGAAATGGGCGTGCTGGTGCGCGAGCACGGCGTGAACAGCTTCAAGCACTTCATGGCCTACAAGAACGCGATCATGGCCGACGACGAGACCCTGGTGAAAAGCTTCCGCCGCGCCCTCGAACTGGGCGCGATCCCGACCGTCCACGCCGAGAACGGCGAACTGGTCTACCAGCTGCAGCAGGAGCTGCTGGCCAGGGGCATTCGCGGCGCCGAAGCGCACCCGCTCTCGCGCCCGCCCGAGGTGGAAGCGGAAGCCGCCAACCGCGCGATCGCGATCGCCAACGTGCTCGGCACCCCGGTCTATATCGTGCACGTGTCCTGCGCCGAATCGCTGGAAGCCATCACGCGCGCGCGCGCCAAGGGCCAGCGCGTCTACGGCGAAGCGCTGGCCGGCCACCTGGTCATCGACGACAGCGTGTACCGCCACCCCGATCCCGAGTTCGCACGCGCCCACGTCATGAGCCCGCCGTTCCGCAGCAGCCACCACCAGCAGGCGCTGTGGCAGGGCCTGCAGGGCGGGAACCTGCACACCACGGCGACCGACCACTGCAGCTTCTGCGCCGAGCAGAAGGCGGCCGGCAAGGACGATTTCACGAAGATCCCGAACGGCTGCGGCGGCGTGGAAGAGCGCATGGCCGTGGTCTGGGACGCCGGCGTCAACAGCGGCCTGCTCACGCCGATGGAGTTCGTGCGTGTCACCTCGACCAATGCGGCCCAGATTTTCAACATGTACCCGCGCAAGGGGCTGATCGCCGCCGGCGCCGATGCCGACATCGTGGTCTGGGATCCGAACGGCAGCCGTACCATCTCGGCCCGGACCCAGCATTCGAAAGGCGGTTTCAACGTCTTCGAAGGCCGCACGGTACGCGGCGTTCCGACCCACACGGTGGCCGCCGGCAAGCTGGTGTTCGAGCGCGGTACGCTGCGTGCCGAAGCGGGCGCCGGGCGCTACGTCGAACGTCCCGCCTTTAGCGCCACCGCAGCCTGAGGAGAACCCGCATGAACGAACTGCATATCGATGGCGACCGCCTGTGGAAGTCGCTGATGGACCTGGCCGCGATCGGCGCCACCGAGAAGGGCGGCGTCAAGCGCCTGGCGCTGACCGACCTCGACCGCCAGGGCCGCGACCTGGTCGTGCAGTGGGGCCGTGAGGCCGGACTGGAAGTCACGGTCGACCAGATCGGCAACGTCTTCATGCGGCGTGAAGGACGCAACGCGTCCTTGCCCCCGATCGTCACCGGCAGCCACGTCGACACCCAGCCGACCGGCGGCAAGTTCGACGGCAACTACGGGGTGCTGGCAGGGCTGGAAGTGGTGCGCACCCTGAACGACATGAAGATCCGGACCGAGGCGCCGATCGAGGTCGCGTTCTGGACCAACGAGGAGGGCTCGCGCTTCGTGCCGGTGATGATGGGGTCGGGCGTGTTTTGCGGCGCCTTCAGCCTCGAGACGGCCTATGCGGCGCGCGACGTGGAAGGCAAGAGCGTGCGCGAGGAACTGGAGCGCATCGGCTACCTGGGCGACGAGGTGCCGGGCCGGCATCCGATCGGCGCCTATTTCGAGACCCACATCGAGCAGGGGCCGGTGCTGGAAGACGCCGACAAGGTGATCGGCGTGGTGCCGGCCGTGATGGGCCTGTCCTGGTACGACTGCACGGTGACCGGGATGGAAGCGCATGCGGGTCCGACGCCGATGGGCCTGCGCCGCGATGCCCTGCAGGTGGCCACCACCATCATGCAGGAGGTGGTGCGGATCGCGAACCGCTACCCGCCCTACGGCCGCGGGACCGTGGGCATGGTCCAGGTATTCCCGAACAGCCGCAACGTGATCCCGGGCCAGGTGAAGTTCAGCATCGACCTGCGCAACGTGAACGATGCGCTGCTCAACACCATGCATGAGGAGATGCTGGCCTTTGTCGCCAAGACCCGGCAGGACAGCGGCTTGGGCATCGAGGTCGAGCGGGTGTCCTACTACCCGCCATGCCCCTTCCACCCCGACTGCGTGAATGCCGTGCGCGCCGCCACCGACAAGCTGGGCTATTCGACCATGGACGTGGTGTCGGGCGCCGGCCACGACGCCATCTATGCCGCGCGCGTCGCGCCGGCGGGCATGATCTTCGTGCCCTGCAAGGACGGGATCAGCCACAACGAGATCGAAGATGCCCAGCCGGCGCACCTGGAGGCGGGCTGCAATGTGCTGCTGCATGCGATGCTGGAACGGGCCGGCATCGCGGACTGAGCGAGTATTCCTGTCGAGAATATTTACACTTGCCTGGACAGGAAACCCACCGGCTCGGGCAAGTCTTTGTTTCAAATCACTTTAATTTTCTTGGCATAAATATTGCTTTCTCACCCTTATCGTTAATTAAAGGTAAGGGAAGTTGGAAATGAGCAAAATCACCACGCTGCTGGCCGGTATCGCATTCGTCGCTGCTGCGGGCAGTGCCATGGCGGCGCCAATTCCTGTCGACCACTTTGTCTTCAAGGACAATCGCCTGGACACCGGCTCGAAGCCTTTGACCATGAACCAGAGCGGTACGGTCACGTACGCGGCGACCGCGCCGGCCGCGGCCGAAGGCAAGGCAGCCGTCTTCAATGGCACCGGGTATATGCGTTCGACGGCCGTGCCATCGAATAACATCTCGGGTGATTTCAGTGTGTCGTTCTGGATGAAGACCGCCAGTGTCGGTCCGCAGAATGCCGGCCAGTGGTACCAGGGCCTGGGCCTGGTCGATGCGGAACGCGGCGGCGTGACGACCGACTGGGGCCTGAGCTTCATGAACAACAAGGTCGGTTTCGGTATCGGCTGGCCGGATACCACGATCACGACCGCGAAGAACGTCAACGACAACCAGTGGCACCTGATCAATGCGACCTGGCAGATGAACACCGGCAGCATGTCGCTCTACCTGGACGGCGTACTGAGCAACTCCACCATTGCCACCCGCTCGATCGGCATGCAGCGCACCGGGCAGAACCCGCTTGCCATCGGCGGTATCGCGGTCGGTAACAACTTCTTCACCGGCTCGATTGCGGACGTCCAGGTCTTCGACAGCGTCCTGACTGCCGCCCAGGTCGCCGAGATCAAGAACGCGAACGCCGTGCCTGAACCAGCGTCGATCGCACTGCTCGGCCTGGCCGGTCTCGCAGGCCTGGTGGCGCGCCGCCGCCGTCAAGCCTGAGGCTCTGCTCCGCCTCAGCTACGGCTGAGGCGGGCGACACCGTTCTTGCATAAGTGGCATCATCCCCAGCTTGATTCGGGAGGAGCTGCATGGATTGGCTGGAACGGAGCTGGCGCACCATCGCGCTGGAATTTTCCGACCTCGGCAACGTCGAGGACATCACGCGCATCGTGTTGCGTCTTCTCGTTGCGGTCGTCCTGGGCGGCCTGCTCGGCTACGAGCGCGAGTCGGTCGGCGCCTCGGCCGGCCTGCGCACCCACATGCTGGTGTCGCTCGGCGCCGCACTGTTCGTGCTGATCCCGCTGCAGGCGGGGATGCAGATCGGCGACCTGTCGCGCGTGCTGCAGGGCGTCACCGCGGGCATCGGCTTCATCGGCGCCGGGGCCATTCTCAAGCACCACCAGCAGGACGACGTCAAAGGCGTCACCACGGCGGCCAGCGTCTGGCTGACCGCCGCCATCGGCATCGCGGCCGGCATGGGACGCGAAGCGACCGCGGTGCTGAGCGCCCTGTTCGCGCTGGTGATCCTGGCGATCTTGCGGATCACGCCGAAGCGCGACCAGGCCGAGCCTAAGAATTAAGCGGTCGCCAGGGTGCGCAGGAAGCCGAGCAGCACCTCGCCCGCGATCTCCGCATCGTCCGCCGTCATGGTCTCGAGCGGATTGTGGCTGATGCCGCCGTTGCCGCAGCGCGTGAACAGCATCGCCACCTCGGTGATCTTCGCCATCTCCATGGCATCGTGCCCGGCGCCCGACAGCAGGTCGAAGCGCGCCAGGCCGCTCGTCTCGACGGCCGCGCCCAGCAGGTCCATCAGCCGCGGCGCGCAGGGCGCGGCATCCGCTTCCAGCAGCTTCCACAGCTTTTCCTCGATGCCGCGGCGCGCGCAGATGGCGCTGACACCGGCCAGGATCTCGTCCACCGCCGCCAGGCGTTCCTCGTCGCTGGCGGCGCGGATGTCGAGCGACAGCCGGCACTGGCCGGGTATCACGTTGACCGAGCCGGACGGTACCTCGAGCTGGCCGACCGTGCCCACCAGCGAACCGCGTCCGCTGCAGCGCCGCTCGACCAGCAGCACGATCTCGGCGGCCGCAGCGGCGGCGTCGCGGCGCATGTCCATCGGCGTGGTGCCGGCATGGCTGGCCACGCCCGACAGCTCGACCAGGTAGCGCGAGCTGCCGGCGATCGCCGTCACCACGCCGACCGGCAGCCCGCGTTCGAGCAGCACCGGGCCCTGTTCGATGTGCACTTCGACAAAGCCCAGCAGCGTTGCCGGATCGCGTGCCAGGCCGGGAATCGCCGACGGATCGTGGCCGGCGGCGGCCAGGGCCGCGCGCATGCTCAGGCCCGCGCTGTCCTGCTGGTCCAGCAGGGCCGGATCGAAGCGGCCGGTGAGCGCGCTGCTGCCCAGGAAAGTGCTGCGAAAGCGTACGCCTTCCTCTTCCGCGAAACCGATGACCTCGAGGTGGAAGGGCAGGCGTTCGCCGCGTGTGTTCAGGTGGCGCACCAGGGCGATCGGCAGCAGGACGCCGAGCCGGCCGTCGTACTTGCCGCCATTGCGGACGGTGTCGTAATGCGAGCCGGTGAGGAGCGTCTTCGCATCCGGCTGGACGGCGGCATAGCGCCCGACCACATTGCCGACCGCGTCGATGTGCGCTTCCATGCCGGCCTCGATCATCCAGTCGCGCAGCTGGCTTGCCGTGCGCTGGTGGGCCGGCGTCATGTAGGCGCAGGTCAGCCCGTCTTCGCTGTCGCTGAAGTTGTCATTGACTGCGCCTAGCGTTTCGGCCCAGTCCATGACCTGCGGCCCGAAGGCGTGCTGCACGCTCAGCAGGGCGTTGAGGCGGATTTCCGCAATGCGGTGCACCTGGCGCAGGCACTCGGCCATCTCGTCGCCGCGGCTGTTTTTCAGGCGGCGCGAGAAAGTCGCGATGATGGCGGCGCGGCTCAGGCCGCGGCCCGTCGGACCCTTCACCGCCAGGATGAAGGGAAAGCCGAATTTCTCCTTGTACTGCGCGTTCAGCGCCTGCAGCAGGGCGAATTCTTCCGGGCTGCAGCGGTCCAGCCCGGAGGCCGCCTGCTCGCCGGTCGATTCGGCCGTCAGTTCGCCGGCGATCGCCGCCTTGCCCGCCAGCTCGGGGTGGGCGCGCAGCAGGGCGAGCTGCTCGTCTGGCGTGGCCCGGGTGACGACCGTCTGCAAGGCCTGCTTGAGGGCGGCGATGCTGGCGAAAGGACGCAGGCCGGCGGCGCGTTCCGCGATCCAGGGAGAGTGTTCGTAGATGCCGCGCAGGGCCTCGACGAAGTCGGCTGGCGCTAGGCTGTTCAGGTCCGGCAGGGTGGTCATGGTATGCATCGCCTCATTGGAATCAATGATGATAAATCCTGCAAGCCATCCAGCTTATACGCGGGTGCGCATAAGCGGTATTGTTACTTGACTGCGAGTGCGCGCGCGGCCGCGCTCACCTGGTCGCGCAGCCACTTGTGCTCGGTCGACTGGTGCACCCGCTGGTGCCACAGCTGGTAGAAGCGCATCGGCGGAAACTTGATCGGCACCGTGAAGCTCTTGAGCGGCAGCGTGCGCTCGTAGAAGCGGATGAACTGGCGGCCGGTGGTCAGCACCAGGTCGGTCTGGGTCAGCATGTAGGGGATCACGCCGAAATAGGGCGACTCGACCGCCACCTTGCGCTGCAGCCCCAGGCGGTCGAGGTGGGCGTCGATCACGCCGTGGTAACCCGGCAGCATCTGCGAGGGCGCCACGTGCGGCAGCGACAGGTAGTCCTCGACCGTCATCGCGTCGCTGGCCGTACGCCGCGCATAGGGGCTGTCGGCGCGCATGGTGCAGGTGATCGGGTCTTCGAACAGCTTCGACATGTGCAGGTGGGCGGGCGGTTCGTCCCAGTTGGCGATCACCAGGTCCATCTCGCCGTCGGACAGCATGCGCAGGTAGTCCAGGCCCGGCCCCAGGCTGTGGATCACCACCTTGCTGTTGGGCGAACCGCGCCGCAGCGAGGCCACCACCCCCGGCAGGAACTGGGTGTCGAGGTAGTCCGGCGCGGCGATGTGGAAGGTGCGCGCCGCTTCCTCCGGCACGAAGGGCGACTTGCGCACGAACAGGCTCTCGGTTTCGTCCAGGATGCGCTTGGCCGGCTTCATCAGGCTTTCGCCGTGCTGGGTCGGCACCATGCCGCGCGCGCCGCGCACCAGCAGCGGATCGCCGGTCAGCTCGCGCAGCTTGCGCAGCGAGGCCGAGATCGAGGGCTGCGGCTGGTTCAGCTTGAGCGCCACGCGCGAGACGTTCTTCTCCTGCAGCAGCAGGTAGAGGATGCGGATCAGGTGCAGGTCGAGGTGCTGGGGCAGGCTGGCCATCGGTATCGTGTGTATATCAATTCGGCTATGTCGAATATACGCTAAATTTCATGTTACAGAAATTGAAATCAGGCTATTGTCGAGGGATAGACATCAAGGAAGCCCCATGGACGTTTTCGGCTATCTGGGCCCGTATGCCCTCGAATGGTTCAACATGCTGGTGCGCTGGCTGCACATCATCACCGGCATCGCCTGGATCGGCGCCTCGTTCTACTTCGTCTGGCTCGACAACACGATCCGGCCGCCGGCCCCCGGCTCCGAACTGGCCAGGAAGGGCGTGGCCGGCGAGCTGTGGGCGGTGCACGGCGGCGGCTTCTACAACCCGCAGAAATACCTGGTGGCGCCCGCCGAGCTGCCCAAGGAACTCCACTGGTTCAAGTGGGAAGCCTATTCCACCTGGATCTCCGGCTTCGCGCTGCTCGTCATCGTCTATTACCTGAATGCGCAGGCGATGATGGTCGACCGTAGCGTCGCCGACCTCGGCAGCTGGCAAGCGGTGGGCATCGGCCTGGCCAGCCTGGTGGTCGGCTGGATCGTCTACGACCTGCTGTGCCGCTCGCCTTTGGGCAAACACGACCTGGCCTTCGGCCTCGTGATCTTCGCCTTCCTGGTCGCCAGCAGCTACGTGCTGACCCATTTGCTCAGCGGCCGCGCGGCCTACCTGCACGTGGGCGCGATGATCGGCACCATGATGGTGGCGAACGTGGCGATGCTGATCATCCCGGGCCAGCGCAAGATGGTGAACGCGATGATGGCGGGCCAGAAGCCGGACCCGGTGCACGGCATCAAGGCCAAGCAGCGCAGCGTCCACAACAATTACTTCACCTTGCCGGTGCTGTTCATCATGATCAGCAATCACTACGCGATGACCTACCGCCACGAATACGCGTGGGCGGTGCTGGGCGTGATCATGGCGGCGGGCGTGCTGATCCGCCACTTCTTCAACCTGCGCCACAAGGGACGCGTCGAGTGGAAGTACCCGGCGGCGGGCGTGGCCTTGCTGCTGGCCCTGGCCGTCGCGATTGCGCCGAAGGCGCCGGTCCAGGCCAGGGCCGGCGCCGGCGCCGACGATGCCGCGCGCTTCGCCCGGGTAGGTGCCATCATCGACCAGCGCTGCGTGTCCTGCCATGCGCAGCAGCCGACCCAGCCAGGTTTCGCCACCGCGCCGGCCGGCGTGATGCTGCACACCCCCGAACTCGTGAGCCAGAACGCGCAGCGCATCTACCAGCAGACGGTGCAGATGAAGGCCATGCCGCTGGCGAACCTCACCAACATGACCGATGCCGAACGGGCGCAGGTCGGCGCCTGGTTCGAAGCCGGCGCCAAAACCGGACAAAAGTAATGGACAAGCAACGCCAGCAGCAGCTCCTGGAATGGATCGACGCCCACTTCGACGAGGAAGTCGGCTTTCTGCAGCAGGTAATCCGCATCCCGACCGACACGCCGCCGGGGAACAACGCGCCGCACGCGGAAGCGGTGGCCGGCATGCTGGCGCAATATGGGTGGAAGGCCGAGAAGCACGCCGTGCCGGCACAGGAAGTACGCGACTACGGCATGGAGAGCATCACCAACCTGATCGTGCGCCGCCCCTACGGCGACGGCGGCCCGACGCTGGCGCTGAATGCCCACGGCGACGTGGTGCCGCCGGGCGAGGGCTGGAGCAAGCCGCCCTACGGCGCCGAGATCCACGGGGGCGCCATCTACGGCCGCGCCGCGGCGGTCTCGAAGAGCGACTTCGCCACCTATGTGTTCGCGGTACGCGCGCTGGAAGCGCTGGGCGTGCCGCTCAAGGGCGCGCTCGAGCTGCACTTCACCTATGACGAGGAATTCGGCGGCCTGCTCGGCCCGGGCTGGCTGCTGGCGCAAGGCCTGACCCGTCCCGACTACGTGATCGCGGCCGGCTTCAGCTATAACATCGTCACCGCGCACAACGCCTGCCTGCAGCTCGAGATCACGGTACACGGCAAGGCCGGCCACGGCGCCATGCCGGAGCTGGCGGTGGACGCGCTGCAGGCCGCCACCCGCATCCTGAACGCGATCTACGGCCAGCTGCCGGCGCTCAAAAAGATCACATCGAGCGTCCCGGGCATCGACTCGCCCACCATGCTGGTGGGCCGCATCGACGGCGGCACCAATACCAATGTGGTGCCGGGCAAGGTGGTCATGAAGATGGACCGCCGCATGATTCCGGAAGAAGATCCGGTGGCGGTCGAAGCGCAGCTGCGCGCCCTCATCGAAGAAGCGGTGGCCGGCATGCCCGGCATCCGGCTCGAGATCCGGCGCCTGCTGCTGTCGCATGCGCTGCGCCCGCTGCCAGGCTCCGGGAAGCTGGTGGCGAGCCTGCAGCGCCACGGCCGCGCCATCCTCGGCGAAGACATCACGGCCCAGGGCACGCCGCTGTATGCGGATGCGCGCCTGTACGGCGAGCGCGGCATCCCGGCGGTGCTGTACGGCGCCGGCCCGCGCAGCGTGCCGGAATCGAACGCCAAGAAGGCCGACGAGCATGTGCAGCTGGACGACTTGCGCAAGGCCACCAAGGTGGTGGCGCTTACCCTTCTTGACTTCCTTGGGGCCGGGTAAGCCCTAGCGCGGCACGATCGCAAACTGCGGAGCCATGCTGTAGTCGGGCTTGACGTTGCGCGCCATGAAGCGTTCCCAGGCCTTGCGGCCGGGTTCCCCGGCGACGCCGGCCGCGTAGGCCAGCGCCGGCTGCAGGTTCGCCGGCTGTCCTGTCGGGCTGTGCGCGGTACCGTTCATTTCGCCCGGCTTGAGCTTCAGCGCAGCCGCCATCTCGGGGCCGGCGCAGGGCAGGGCGGCGAATTCCGGCGTGTGGTTCGCGCGATAGACTTTCCCGATGCTGTCGTACAGCGGCGTGGCCTCGCTGTCGCGCACCTGCATCTTGTAGGCCGCGGCCTCGATCCAGCAGTAACCCGGGCCCATCATGCGCGCCACCGGGAAGCTTGCCTTCCAGGCCAGCAGCGGCCGCGCTTTCTCGAATCCGAGGTCGGCGACATGGCCGACGGCCGAGGTGAAGAAATCGTCCTGCCATGGCGCCAGTCCGATCCCGTTGTCGTAGGCCATCGCGCCATCGACGATGACGCCCAGCTTGTTCGCGCGCGGATCGCGGGTGTAATGGGTGTTGTACCAGTCCAGGTTATTGTCCAGCAGCTTCAGGAAATGGCGTTTCAGGAGGTCGCCATCCGGGGTGATCCAGGCCGCATGGGCCAGCGTCCGCAAGGCCCAGGCCGAGCCGCGCAACTGGTCGGTCTTCAGCAAGCCCTTGGCGTATTCGCGGTAGGGCGGGTTCGACCAGAACACGCTGTACATCGCCCAGAACTGCAGCTCTTCGAGGTAGTAATGGTCGCCGGTCAGCAGGTAGGGCAGGTAGGCCAGCGAGGGCTGGTGCGCGCGGTCTTCGGCGTTGGGCGATTTGCAGGCGTCGGAGGCGGCGCACAGCGGGAAGGCCTCGAGCTTTCCCGTGACGGGATTGCGGGTTTCGCCACGGCCCGGCAGCACCGTCATGTAAGGAAAGTCGAGCAGGCTGATCGGACGCCCGGTGCGCTTGTCGCGGTAGTGCATCGGATAGCTGCCCGCGAGATCGCCGGTGCCCAGCGTCACCCGCCGGGCACGCGCATCGGCGCTGAGCACGTACAGGGCGGCCCAGCCTGGCAGCAGGCCGATGTCCGGGCGGCCGCCCGTGGTCGGCATATAGGGCATGGCCGCGCCGGTGCCCATCGGTTCGATGCGTTCTCCCTGCCACAGCGTCTGCAGTTCGGCCAGCGCCGGTTCGGCCGCCTGCAGGGACGGATCATAGTTCGGAACGGCGCCGCTGGCGATCAGGTGGCGCATGTCGGGATGCACCTCGATTCCCGGGTCGCCGCCAATCCAGAACACCTTGCGCCAGCGCGCATGGTGATAATGGAGCAGGCCCGGCTTGGTGAAGACCGGCTTGCCGTCGACGATGATCTCGGCATCGTAGCCGAAGTTGCGCGGGCCGGGCTCGTAAGCCCAGTTGTTCTCCACCGTGACATCCACGCGGGCGCGCGCTGCGCCGGGATAGGTGCGCAGGGCGAAGCGCACTGCCAGATGCGGGTGCTCCTCGCCCGCGGCGCTGCGCAGCGGAAGGCTGGCATGCCATTCGTTGGCGATCGGTCCGGCCAGCCATCCGCCCCTGCTGTCCGGCGCGCGGCCCAGCGAAGCGCTGTAGCGCGTGCCGTCGATCGTGGCGGAGACCGTCGCCGTGGCCGCCGGCTTCGGCGTAGCGGCTGCGCCGTCCGGCGCAGGGAGCCCGGAGGCGGCGACGATCAGGCCCAGTGCCAGGGGTTTGCGCTTTTCCGGGCGGGGCAGCAGCGTGGAGATCACCGCATGGCGGACCGACCCATCGGCGTGGACGGCCTTGACGTCCAGCTGCAGCGGCAGGGTGCCGGATGCGGTCTTGCCTTGCAGGCTGCGGCCGCGGGGGAGCTCGCCCGGCGCGAAGACCTGCCCGAAGCTCAGTGGAACGGTTTCACCGGCCGTGGCGCCGGCCACGTTCTCCACCATCAGCGTGACGAGGCTGCCGTCGATCTTCTGGATAGGGGCGCTCGGACCGGCGACGCCGCTGGCGCCGTAACGTGTTTCGACCACCTTGCGTGCATCCAGCCCTCCGCCGGCCGGCAGGCCGCTGAAGGTCTGGGCCGAAGCCTGGAGGGCGCCGCACAGCAGGAGCGAAGCGGGGATGTAGCGCAGGATGGCGGCGTTGAACGGGCAGGTGGGCATGTCGGCTTCTCGAGAGGCGTGACGTCGGCGTTGGACGCTCATCATAATGCTTCGCCGCTGCCAGGCGTGCACGATGCAAACAGGGCGCCCGGAGGCGCCCTGTTTCGGCTTACTGCTTGAGCGTGCGCTCGAACAGCTGGTAGATGCGGCGGTACTGGTCGTACCAGGCTTCCGGCTGGACGTAGGCGTGGCGTTCCAGCGGGTAGCTGGCCAGTTCCCAGTTATCCTTCTTCAGCTCGATCAGGCGCTGGGCCATGCGCACCGAGTCCTGGTAGAACACGTTGTCGTCGATCATGCCGTGGGCGATCAGCAGGTGGCCCTGCAGCTTGTCGGCGTACTCGATCGGCGACGAGATCTTGTAGGCCTGCGGATCGATGTCCGGCGTGTTCAGGATGTTGGCGGTGTACTCGTGGTTGTAGGTCACCCAGTCGGTCACCGGACGCAGTGCGGCGCCTGCCTTGAAGGTTTCCGGCGCGCGCATCATGCCCATGAAGGCCATGAAGCCGCCGTAGCTGCCGCCGTAGATGCCGACGTTTTTCGCGTCGCCCTGGTGCCTGGACACCATGTAGTTCACGCCGTCGATGTAGTCCACCAGTTCCGGATGACCCATCTGGCGGTAGATCGCGGTGCGCCACTTGCTGCCGTAGCCCTTCGAGGCGCGGTAGTCCATGTCGAGCACGACGTAGCCCTTCTGGACCAGCAGGTTGTGGAACATCTGCTCGCGGAAGTAGTTCGGGTAGCGCTTGCTGACGTTCTGCAGGTAGCCGGCGCCGTGCACGAACATCACGACCGGGTACTTCCTGTTCGGGTCGAGCTGGGCCGGTCGGTACAGCTTGGCCCAGACCGGGTCGCCGCCATCGCTCGAGGGCACCGCCACGTACTGCGGCTCGATCCACTGGCGCGCCTTGAATTCGGCGGTGCGGGTATCGGTCAGCTTGACGGCCGCGCCGCCGCTTGCCGGCACCGTGGCGATCTGCACCGGGGTATAGCTGCTCGACCAGTGTACCAGCAGCTTGCGCTCGTCCGGCGACAGGCGGAAGCGCTCGACGCCGTCCAGGCTGGTCACTTCGCGGATCGCGCCGGTCTTCGCGTCGACGGCGCAGACTTCGTAGTCACCCGGGGTGGCGCGGTTGCACATCACCCAGGCGACGCTGCCGTCATGCGACCAGCGCACGTCCGAGGCTTCCCACTTGCCCGAGGTGAGGGCGCGCTGGGCTCCGCCTTCGGCAGGCTGGGTGTAGAGGTGCGAATAGCCGCTTTCCTCGGACAGGTACCACAGGGTGCGGTTGTCCGGCAGCCAGCCGAATTCGTTGTTGTCGTAGTTGATCCAGGCCTGCTCGGTCAGGCGGTGCAGCGGCTTGAGCCTGGCGCCCGCCAGGTCGACGGTGGCGATCCAGCGGTCCTTGTTGTCGACCGAGCGCAGCATGACGGCGACGTTGGCGCCGTTGGCCGACCATTCGATCGCATCGGCGCCGTCGATCACGCGCACCGGGCGGTTGCCCTTCAGCGGCTCCTTCTTGGCGGCGGCGCGCAGCTCGGCCAGCGGATCGGTCGTGATCCCCGGCAGTACGTCGAAGGACAGGTCCTGCACCTTGTTGGTGCGCAGGTCGACCAGCTTCAGTGCATGAGGCGCCGGCATGTTGCGTCCGACGCGGGTGCGCTGGTCGTCGAATTCTTCGTAGCCCGACTCGGTCACGTAGCGCGGCATCTTGCCGACGCGGCCCTTGTCGCCGTTCTTCGGCGCGGTCACGACCAGCAGCCAGCGGCCGTCCGGGGACAGCACGCTGCTCTCGATCGCGACCTTGTCGCCCAGGTAGACCGGCGCCGGGGGCAGGGTCGGGTCGAAGCGGCGCTGCTCGTTCATGCGCTCGCGCAGCGCATCGCGCTCGTCCTTCTGGCGCTTCAGGGTGGCGATCAGGCGCAGCTGCTGGTCGCGCAGCGCGTCTTCCTCGTTCACCGCCGGATCCTTGGCGGCGCGCGGCAGCGCGACCGGGCCGACCACCCTGGTGGCGCGGTCCCAGCCGTACCAGTCGGTGCCGATGCGGTAGTGGACGCTGCGTTCGTCGCTCGAATACTGCGGTGCTTCGAGCCTGCTGGCGCCGCGCGTGATCTGCACCAGCGCGCCGCTCCTCAGGTCGCGCTCGAACAGGTCGCCGTTACGCAGCATCAGGGCGCGGGTCTGGGCCGGGTTGTAGACGACGTCGGCGCCATCGATCTTCGCGCCTTCGGCATCGCCCACCAGCTTCGGCTGTCCGCCCTGCACCACCTGCCAGGTGTCGCGGATCGGCGAACCGCTGCGCTTCTGCTTGTAGAACACCTGCTTGCTGTCCCAGCTCCACCAGGCGGTTTCCACCGGGGTGCCGATCCAGTCGGGGTGGGCCATGGCCTGGTCGAGGGTGATGGGCGTGGAGGCCGCGGCCGGCAGCGCTGGCAGCACCAGCAGGGCCGCAAAGATCGTGATAACAGGTGGTCGCATCGTGTCGTGGATAGCTGATTGAAAGGTTTGGCTTTCTAGCCAAAAATGCGATTTGCATTCTAGCTCAGCATTTCACGGTGCGGGGAATGTGGAGAACGGACTTGCTAAAAAAGACAATGCCGGCGTACATACATACGCCGGACCGGCAAATACATATCAATACGGCTGCTGCGTCGCAGCGTGTCAGGCGGCCGTGCGCGGGCGCTTGGCGGGGCGCAGGAACAGGGCCAGGCGGACCACCAGCGCCATCAGGGCGCAGACGCTCAGGACGGAGTCGAGCGTGTTCATGTTCAGCCCCGGACTGCCGGCGCCCAGCCGCCGTGGGCGGCATAGAGTTCGATCGAGAAGCTGCGCACTGCGGCGGCGGCGTTGGCGAAGAAGCGGCGGGTTGCGGCCATGGTGGACTCCTGTGAAAAAAGGTGATGTTGCGTCGCAGTATAAGGAGGGACGAGCCATAAATAAACTTTAGATTCGTGATTGCAGCGATGCGTTCTGTGAATAATTAACGATCCGAGCTCATCCGTGATATTGACGCCGCGAATGTCTCATCCCCGCCACTTCGCATGAGGCTCACTTGGGGTGGTGCGGTTCTTGCATGCCATACCGGCATGACATCCTCAAGCTGTGGTCCACCTCATCTGCGCATCGTCGTCGTCAACCCCGCCGCGCCGCCCGGCGCGGAGCGCGATGCGGCCCTTGCCGAACAGGCGCGCCGCAGCGCCGCACTGCGCATCGGGCTGCTGGAATCGGGCTACGACCTGATCGCCTCGCTGCCGGCCGACGTGTTCCTGCCCGAGCGCATCGCCCAGCTGCAGCCGGACATGATCATCGTCGACAGCGAGTCGGACGCGCGCGACATCCTCGAACACATCGTGATCGCCACCCGCGATGCGCGCCGTCCGATCGTGCTGTTCACCGAAGACGATGCGCCGGCCAGCATGGATGCCGCGCTGGAAGCGGGGGTTTCGGCCTACATCGTGGCCGGCCTGCACGCAGAGCGCGTCAAGCCGGTGCTGGACGTGGCGCTGGCGCGCTTCCGGCGCGAACAGAAGCTGCTCGACGAATTGCAGGGCACGCGCCAGAAGCTGGCCGAGCGCAAGATCGTCGACCGCGCCAAGGGCCTCCTGATGACGCGCTACCAGCTTACCGAGGACCAGGCCTACCAGCGCCTGCGCAGCATGGCCATGAACAAGAACCTGAAGCTGGCGGAGATCGCGCAGCGGCTGATCGATGTGGAAGACCTGCTCGGATGATGCCGGCGGCGGAGAAACGGAACACTATGGCAGGCAGCGAGCAAAGCGGCGCATGGATCGCCGGTTCCGACCAACCGGAGCGAACCACCGTGCGGATCGGCTTCATGCCGCTGGCCGACTGCGCGCCGGTGGTGATGGCCTCGGTGCTCGGCTTCGACGAACAATACGGGATCCGGTTCGAACTGAGCCGCGAGCTGTCCTGGACCGGCATGCGCGACCGCCTGGTGGGCGGCGGGATCGATGCGGCCCACGTCCTGTATGGACTGCTGTACGGCCTGCAGATGGGCGTCGGCACGCGGGCGCGCCAGATGGCCGTCCTGATGAACCTGAACCAGAACGGCCAGGGCATCACGCTGTCGCGCGCCCTGGCCGCGCGCGCCCAGGACGGGGCGGCGCTGGCGCGGCTGCTGCATGCGGAACAGTTGCGTCCCACCTTCGGCCATACATTCCCGACCGGGAACCACGCGATGCTCCTGTATTACTGGCTGGCCGCCGCCGGCATCGATCCTTTCGAGGACTGCAAGCTGGTCACGGTGCCGCCCGGGCAGATGGCATCCAGCCTGGCGGCCGGCCACATGGACGGCTTCTGCGCCGGCGAGCCCTGGGGCCAGCGCGCGCTGCGCGAAGGCGTGGGCGTGCCGGCGCTGTCGAGCGAAGAGATCTGGCCGGACCATCCGGGCAAGGTGCTGGGCACGAGCGCCGACTTCGCCGCCGCCCATCCGCACACTTGCCGCGCGATGGTGGCCGCGCTCTTGGCGGCGGCGCGCTGGCTGGATGCCTCGCGCACCAACCGCGAAGCGGCCGCCGAGGTGCTGGCCAGCCCCGGCTACGTGAATGCGGGCAGGGACGTGCTGCAACATTGCCTGGCCGGTCGTGCGGGCGGCAAGGGCGTCGCCGGCGCCTGGCGCGGCCACAACGGCCTGCGCTTCTTCGGCGAGGGCGAAGCCACCTTCCCCTGGCTGTCGGACGGCATGTGGTTCCTCACCCAGCAGCGCCGCTGGGGCCTGCTGCGTACCGACCCGGCCTATGCCGCCATCGCGCGCGAGGTCAACCGCATCGATCTCTACCGCGACGGCGCGGCGCTCGCCGGCGTGGCCGTGCCGGATACGCCGCTGCGCAGTTCGACCCTGCTCGACGGCCGCGTGTGGGACGGCAGCGACCCTGCCGGCTACGCCGCATCGTTTTGAGTGGTTTGACTGAATCGGTGCGCCGGACTGCATCATTTGCGGGCATGTTGCACCGCAATGTAGCGCGCCGCCCGATCCTTCCCTTGCGCTTCCCTCTGTGCCCGGTCTGGCACGGCTCTTGCTCATACTTTGGTAAAGGATCAATGGCGATCCCCTTCAACTTGTCGCTGGTCTAACGAGGGACCGGCAAACAAGCGCAACGACAGGACAACGGCGTCCGCAGCTCACTGCTTCAACAGCAGGAGCGCGGACGCCGTTTTGTTTTCTAAAGGAAGAAACATGGCCAGCAAAGCAGACAGCATCAAACTCTTCTCGTTCAATACGGCGCCGATGCGCGCCTTTCACCTGACCTGGGTCGCCTTCTTCATCTGCTTCTTCGCCTGGTTCGCCTGCGCACCGCTGATGCCGGTCATCAAGGGCGAGTTCGGCCTGTCGATGGAGCAGGTCGCCAACATCAACATCGCCGCCGTCGCCATCACGATCTTCGTGCGGCTGCTCATCGGCCCCCTGTGCGACCGCTTCGGCCCGCGCAAGGCCTATACCGGATTGCTGCTGCTGGGTTCCATCCCGGTGCTGGGCGTGGCGATGGCGCAGAGCTACGAGAGCTTCCTGCTGTTCCGCCTCGGGATCGGCGCGGTCGGCGCCAGCTTCGTGATCACCCAGTACCACACCTCGGTGATGTTCGGCCCGAAGGTGGTCGGTACCGCCAACGCGGCTGCCGCGGGCTGGGGCAACAGCGGCGGCGGCGCGGCCCAGGCCCTGATGCCGCTGCTGCTCACCGCGGTCACCATGCTCGGCGTCTCGCAGGCCATGAGCTGGCGCGTGGCGCTGGTGGTGCCGGGCCTGATGATGATCGTGATGGCCTTCGTCTACTGGCGCTACACCCAGGATTGCCCGGCCGGGAACTACGACGAGCTGCGCGCCAAGGGCGAACTCCCGCAGGGGAACAAAGGCGGCCTGGCGAGCTTCCGCGAAGCCTGCCGCAACCACCGCGCCTGGCTGCTGTTCGTCACCTACGGCGCCTGCTTCGGCATCGAGATCTTCATCCACAACATCGCCGCCGTGTACTACGTCGACAAGTTCGGCCTGTCGCTCGGCGCGGCCGGCCTGGCCGCCGGCAGCTTCGGCCTGCTGGCCCTGTTCGCCCGCGCCCTCGGCGGCTGGCTGTCGGACCGCAGCGCCAGGGCCGGCAGCCTCAACAGCCGTGTCACCGTGCTGTTCGTGCTGATGATCGGCGAAGGCCTGGGCCTGCTGTGGTTCGCACAGGCCGAGGGCGTGGCCTACGCCGTGATCGCCATGCTGTGCTTCGGCCTGTTCACCCACATGGCCTGCGGCGCCACCTACGCGCTGGTGCCCTTCGTCGCACCGAGGGCGCTGGGCGGTGTGGCCGGCATCGTCGGCGCGGGCGGCAACGTCGGCGCCGTGGCGGCCGGTTTCCTGATGAAGGGCACGGGCGACATCGCCCAGACCCTGACGATCTTGAGCGTGATGGTGCTGGTCGCAAGCCTGTGCGCCATCGCCGCCCGTTTCACCATGACCGCAGGCGAGGCATCGCCGGCGGTCTCCGCCGCATAAGGAGTAGAGCAATGCATATCGTCGTCGTCGGCCACGGCATGGTGGGCCATAAATTCGTTGAAACCCTCGCAGCCAGCGGAGACCCGGACCTGCGCGTCACGATCCTGGGCGAAGAACCGCGCCCGGCATACGACCGGGTCCACCTGTCCGAATTCTTCGCCGGGAAAAGCGCGCAAGACCTGTCGCTGGTAGCACCTGGCTTCTTCGAGAACCAGCAACTGTCGCTGCGCCTCGGCACCCGCGTGGTCGGCATCGACCGCGAGGCGCGCCAGGTCACGCTCGCGGAAGGCGAGCCTGTGAGCTACGACAAGCTGGTGCTGGCCACCGGTTCCTACCCTTTCGTGCCGCCGGTGCCGGGATCGGACCGCAAGGACTGCTTCGTCTACCGCACCATCGAAGACCTGGAAGCCATGCAGGAGTGCGGCGGCCGTTCGCGCACCGGCGTGGTGGTCGGTGGCGGCCTGCTCGGCCTGGAATGCGCGAAAGCGCTGCGCGACCTGGGCCTGCAGACCCACGTGGTCGAGTTCGCGCCGCGCCTGATGGCGGTGCAGGTCGATGATCCGGGGGCGCGCGTGCTGCGCAACAAGATCGAAGAGCTGGGCGTGCAGGTGCACACCCAGAAGAACACCCTGCTCATCGCCGACGGCGAGGAGGGCACGCACCGCATGCAGTTCGCCGACGGCAGCCACCTGGACACCGACATGATCGTGTTCTCGGCCGGCATCCGTCCGCGCGACGAGCTGGCGCGCTTCAGCGGCCTGGCCCTCGGCCAGCGCGGCGGCATCGTCATCGACGACGCCTGCCTGACTTCCGATCCGCACATCTACGCCATCGGCGAATGCGCCTTGTGGAAGGGGCAGCTGTTCGGCCTGGTGGCGCCGGGCTATGACATGGCGCGCACCGCGGCAAAGCACATCCTCGGCATCGAGACCAGCTTCACGGGCGCCGACATGAGCACCAAGTTGAAACTGATGGGCGTGGACGTGGCCAGCATCGGCGACGCGCATGGCGCCACCAGCGGTTGCCGCAGCTACCAGTTCCTCGACGAGCGCAAGCAGGAATACCGCAAGATCGTCACCTCGAGCTGCGGAAAGCAGCTGATCGGCGCCGTGCTGGTGGGCGATGCCTCGTCCTACGGCGAGCTGCTGCAGATGATGCTGAACGGGATCGCACTGCCGGAGTCGCCCGAAGTCCTGATCCTGCCGCAACTCGACGGCGCGGCGCGCCCGGCGCTCGGCGTCGACGCATTGCCTGCCAGCGCCCAGATCTGCTCCTGCAACGACGTCTCGAAAGGGGCACTGTGCGAAGCGGTGGCGGGTGGCGCCGGCTCGATCGGCGCGCTGAAAAGCTGCACCAAGGCCGGCACCGCCTGCGGTGGCTGCGTGCCCCTGATGACCCAGGTGATGAATGCCGAGCTGACCCGGCTGGGCGTGGCCGTCAACGACCACCTGTGCGAGCACTTCGCCTGCTCGCGCCAGGAGCTCTACCACCTGGTGCGTGTGGAGGGCATCCGCAGCTTCGGCGAGCTGATCGCGCGCCACGGCAAGGGCCTCGGCTGCGACATCTGCAAGCCGGTGGTGGCGAATATTCTCGCCTCGGCCTGGAACGACTTCGTGCTCAAGCCGGAGCACGCCAGCCTGCAGGATTCGAACGACTACTTCCTCGGCAACATCCAGAAGGACGGCACCTATTCGGTGGTGCCGCGCATGCCGGGCGGCGAAGTGACGGCCGACGGCCTGATCGCGGTGGGGCAGGTGGCCAAGAAGTACGGCCTGTACACCAAGATCACCGGCGGCCAGCGGGTCGACCTGTTCGGCGCCCGCCTGGAGCAGCTGCCGAACATCTGGGAAGAGCTGATCGCGGCCGGCTTCGAATCGGGCCACGCCTACGGCAAGTCGCTGCGCACCGTGAAATCCTGCGTCGGCTCGACCTGGTGCCGCTACGGCGTCGGCGACAGCCTGGCCTTCGCCATCGCGCTGGAGAACCGCTACAAGGGCCTGCGCTCGCCGCACAAGATCAAGTTCGGCGTCTCCGGCTGTACCCGCGAGTGCGCCGAGGCGCAGGGCAAGGACGTCGGCCTGATCGCCACCGAGAAGGGCTGGAACCTCTACGTCTGCGGCAACGGCGGCATGAAGCCGCGCCATGCGGAACTGATCGCCTCCGGCATCGACGACGAAACCGTGGTCAAGCTGGTCGACCGCTTCCTGATGTTCTACGTGCGTACCGCCGGCCGCCTGCAGCGCACCAGCGTGTGGCGCGAGAACCTCGAGGGTGGCCTGGACTACCTGAAGCAGGTGGTGGTCGAGGACAAGCTGGGAATCGCGGCCGAGCTCGAGGCCCAGATGCAGCACGTGGTGGACACCTATGCCTGCGAATGGAAGGAGGCCGTCACCAATCCGGAAGTGCGGCGCCGTTTCCGCCACTTCGTCAACAGCGAAGCGCTTGATAGCAATGTCGTGTTCGTGCCGGAGCGCGGCCAGATCCGCCCGGCCAATCCCGAAGAGCGACGCGGACGCGTCATCCCGATCGCCGCCAGCGCGGCTTGAATCCAAGGAGAAAACCATGCACCGAGATATGCAGCTTCAGAACTGGACCGCCGTCTGCGCCCTTGACGAGATCGTGCCGGACACCGGCGTCTGCGCCCTGGTCGACAACCGCCAGGTGGCCGTGTTCCGCGTCGGCGGCGCCGACCCGCGTGTCTTCGCCATCGACAACTTCGACCCCAACGCCCAGGCGGCGGTGCTGTCGCGCGGCCTGGTCGGCAGCATCGGCGAGCGCATCGTGGTCGCCTCGCCCATCTACAAGCAGCATTTCGACCTTCACAGCGGCGAATGCCTGGAAGCCCCCGAGCATTCGGTGGCCAGCTACCCGGCCCGCGTGGAAGGAGGCAAGGTATGGATCGCTCCATAAAACCCCGGCTGGTCGTGGTCGGCAACGGCATGGCCGGCATGCGTACCGTCGAGGAACTGCTGAAGCTCGACGCGGGCATGTACGACATCACCGTGTTCGGCGCGGAGCCGCGCGTGAACTACAACCGCATCCTGCTCTCGCCGGTCCTGGCCGGCGAGAAGCGGGCCGAGGACATCGTGCTGCACACCCGCGAGTGGTATGCGGAGCAGGGCATCGTGCTGCACGCCGGCGATCCGGTGGTGGCGATCGACCGCAAGCGCCGCACCGTTCACTCTCGTTCGGGACTGGCCGTTGCTTATGATCGACTCCTGCTGGCGACCGGTTCCAGCCCCTTCATCGTGCCGGTGCCGGGTTCGACGCTCGAGGGCGTCATCGGCTTCCGTGACCTCGACGACGTCGAGGTGATGCTGGCCGCGGCCCGGCGCGGCGGCAGCGCCGTCGTCATCGGCGGCGGCCTGCTCGGGCTGGAAGCGGCCAACGGCCTGCTGCGGCAGGGCATGCAGGTGACCGTGGTGCACCTGACGAACAGCCTGATGAACCAGCAGCTCGACCCGCAGGCCGCCCTCTTGCTCAAGCTGGCGCTGGAACGGCGCGGCCTGCGCATCCTGCTCGGCGCGCAGACCGAGACCATCCTGGGCAGCGGCAGGGTGGAAGCGGTACGCTTCGCCGACGGCCTCGAAGTGCCGGCCGACCTGGTCGTGATGGCCGCCGGCGTGCGCCCCAACGTGGCGCTGGCCCGCGAGGCCGGCCTGCACGTCGAGCGCGCCATCGTGGTCGACGACACCCTGCAGACCTACGATCCGCGCGTGTACGCCGTGGGCGAGTGCGTCCAGCACCGCAAGGCCACCTTCGGCCTGGTGGCGCCGATCTGGGACCAGGCGCGCGTCTGCGCGGCCCACCTGGCCGGGCTCGGGCACCGCCGCTACGTGCAGCAGGCCACCGCGACCAAGCTGAAGGTGACCGGGATCGACCTGTACTCGGCCGGCGACATCGTCGGCCTCGAGGGCAGCGAAGACCTGGTGCTGCGCGACCGCCACGCCGGCGTGTACAAGCGCCTGGTGCTGGCCGGGAACCGCGTCACCGGTGCGGTGCTGTACGGCGACGTGTCCGACGGCCCCTGGTACTTCGACCTGATCCAGCGCGGCGCCGACGTGTCGGGCTTCCGCGACCGGCTGCTGTTCGGTCCGGCCCTGTGCGAGGCTGCCTGATGAATGCACCCATGATTCCGATCGCTTCGGCGGTCCGCACCACCTGTCCCTACTGCGGCGTCGGCTGCGGCATCAAGGCCACCCCCATGGCGGACGGCGCCCTGATCGAGGGCGACCCCGATCACATGGCGAGCCGCGGGCGCCTGTGCGTCAAGGGATCGGCACTGGGCGAGACGCTCGGCCTGGACGGGCGCCTGCTGGCCCCCGCCATCCGCGAGGAGGGCAGGCTGCGTACGGCAAGCTGGGACGAGGCGCTCGGCAAGGTCGCCTCGACCTTCGCGGCCATCATCGCCGAGCATGGCCCGGACGCGGTGGCGATGTACGTCTCGGGCCAGCTGCTGACCGAGGACTACTACGTCGCCAACAAGTTCATGAAGGGCTACGTCGGCAGCGCCAACATCGACACTAATTCGCGCCTGTGCATGTCTTCGGCGGTGGCCGGCCACAAGCGCGCCTTCGGCGAAGACCTGGTGCCCGGCTGCTACGAAGACTTCGAACTGGCCGACCTGGTCGTGCTGGTCGGCTCGAACACGGCCTGGTGCCACCCGACCCTGTTCCAGCGCATCGCCAAGGCGAAGGAGGCGCGCCCGTCGATGCGCATCGTGGCGATCGACCCGCGCCGCACCGCCACCTGCGAACTGGCCGACCTGCACCTGCCGGTCAAGGCCGGCACCGACGTCTGGCTGTTCAACGGCCTCCTGACCCACCTGGCGCGCGCCGGCGCCGCCGACCATGCCTTCGTCGCCGCCCACACGGACGGCCTCGACGCCGCGCTGGAAGAAGCGGCCGGCTGCGCCGACATCGACTTCGTCGCCCGTACCTGCGGCGTCGATCCGCACAAGCTGGCCGAGTTCTACGACATGTTCGCCGCGACCGGGAAGGTCGTCACCGCCTTCTCGCAGGGCGTCAACCAGTCCTCGAGCGGCACGGACAAGGTCAACAGCATCATCAACTGCCACCTGCTCACCGGCCGCATCGGCCAGGCGGGCATGGGGCCGTTCTCGCTGACCGGCCAGCCGAACGCGATGGGCGGGCGCGAAGTGGGCGGCCTTGCCAACATGCTGGCGAGCCATCTCGACCTGGACAAGCCGGCCCACCGCGAGGCCGTGCGCAGCTTCTGGGATTCTCCGCGCATCGCCGACAAGCCCGGGCTGAAGGCGGTCGACCTGTTCCGCGCCATCGAAGCCGGCAAGGTCAAGGCCGTGTGGATCATGGCGACCAATCCCGTGGTCAGCCTGCCCGACGCCGACCAGGTGAAACGCGCGCTGCAGCGCTGCGAGCTGGTGGTGGTATCGGACATGAGCGGCGCCACCGACACCGCCGCGCTGGGACACGTGCTGCTGCCCGCGCTCGGCTGGGGCGAAAAGGACGGCACGGTCACCAATTCCGAGCGCTGCATCTCGCGCCAGCGCGGCTTCCTGCCGGCGCCGGGCGACGCAAGAAGCGACTGGCAGGCGATCTGCCAGGTCGCGCAGCGCATGGGGTTCCGCGGCTTCGATTACGAGGACGCGCACCAGATCTTCGACGAGCACGCCCGGCTCTCGATCTGGCGCAACGAAGAAGGCGGGCTGCCGCGCGCCTTCCGGATCGACGGCCTGGTGGGGATGGACCGCGCCGCCTATGACGCGCTGGAGCCGCTGCAATGGCCCGTCCTGCAGGGGCGGGAAGGCAGTACGCGGCTGTTTGGCGACGGCCGCTTCTCCCACCCCGACGGCAAGGCGCGCTTCGTCGCAACCGCCCCACGCGCGCCGGTGCACGCGCCCGGCGGCGAATTCCCGCTGGCGCTGAACACCGGGCGCCTGCGCGACCAGTGGCACACCATGACCCGCACCGGCAAGTCGCCGCGCCTGGCCGGCCATGCCCCCGAACCCTTCGTGGACCTGCATCCGCACGATGCCCTGCTCAGCGGCGTGCGCGAGGGTGAACTGGCGCGCGTCACCAGCCGCTGGGGCGCGATGGTGGCGCGGGTGGCGCACAGCGGCGGCATCGCGCGCGGCGCCGCCTTCGTGCCGATCCACTGGAACGGCCAGACCGCCTCGGATGCGCGGGTCGGCGCCGTGGTCAATCCGGAAGTCGACCCGGTCTCGGGCGAACCCGAGTTCAAGCACACGCCGGTGCGGATCGAACCCTTCGGCGTGGCCTGGCACGGCTTCATCTTGAGCCGTGAGGAGCTGGACCTCGCGCGCGTGGCCCACTGGACGCGGGTGCGCGGCACGGGCTTCATACGTTACGAGCTGGGCGGGCGCGAAGCGGTCTCGCCGGAGTGGGCGAAAGTGCTGTTGGGTGGGGCTGACGAGGAAGCGGAATGGATCGAATATCAGGACAAGTCGGAGGGCATGCTGCGCTGCGCGCTGCTGGTCGATGGCCGCCTGCAGGCCTGCCTGTTCGTCTCGCGCCGCCCGGACCTGCCGGCGCGCAGCTGGCTCGGCGGCCTGTTTGCCGACGAAGTCCTGCCGGCGAAGGAACGGGCCACGCTGCTGGCAGGCCGCCCACCGGTGCAGGGGGAGGACCCTGGCCCGACGGTGTGTTCCTGCTTCGGCGTGGGACGCAACACGATCCGTATGGCCATCCGCGAGCATGGACTGTGCGATGCCGCAGCCGTCACCGCCTGCGTACGTGCGGGCGGAAACTGCGGTTCCTGCCTGCCCGAGATCCGGCAACTGCTGGCAGAGCCTGACTAGCGCAGGGTGCGCGAGAATAAGGCTTCGGTGCGCGTGACCTGGCAGCCGAAGCTGCCCTGAAATTGCGTAAAGGAAATATTTTCGGTAGACTGTTCTACAATTTATAGCAACCTTGCTGATCGAATTGAGGAACAGAGAAACTATGAGGCGCTTGGGATTGATCGGTACCGTGGTACTGGGGTTATTGGCAGGATGCGGCGTAGAGCAGCAGCCGGTAGCCGAGAAGGCAAGCGCTTCACGCCGCAGCGCAAAGCTGCTGGCAAGCGTCACCGCGGCCGATGCGGCGACCGGCGTCCATGCAGTTTCAGGGTACCGGGCAAACTACGCTATCGCTCATAAGGACGGTGTCGTTACCGTAACCAGCAAGGTCGACAGTCGGGATGTTCACGTGTTCCAGGCTCCGAAGTTGATCAAATTTGTGGACAGGTGGACGTCGTTCGACATCGATGGCACGCCGGGTCAGATCTATCGTCTTTACCAGGCGGCATTCAATCGGAAGCCAGATCATGCCGGCCTCGGCTTCTGGATCAAGGCAAACCAGGACGGATCCAGCCTGGCCCACATCTCAGGCAACCTCATCGGCTCGGCTGAATTCAAGACGGCATATGGCGAACGTTCCTCGCCTGGCGTGTTTGTCGACGCGCTGTATCGGAATATCCTGCACCGGGCGGGGGAGGCTGGCGGGTTCGACTGGTGGGTTCAGCAGGTGTCCAATGGCCTGGACCGGTCCGCAGTGCTGATCGGCTTTGCCGACAGCAAAGAAAACAGGCTTGCGCTCATGCCGGATATGGCGAATGGATTCGACTTCGTACCTCACAACCCTGGCGGTCCTATCGTCGCGCGGTCGAGTTCATACGAGAATAGAATGCAGGCGTTTGCTGCGCTAGGTCCGGTCACCCTGCCTACATTCTCGAATGGCGAGGTCATTGGCGCGGCATACGCGTTTGCCGACTTCCTGCAAGACGGTAGCTATACGATGGTCGCGGCGACGGCGAACTTCTCCCGGGAACACACTGATGCGCGCGGCACTCCAGACAAACCGGCCAAGCTGTACTTCTTCCAACGGGTAAATGGCACTTGGGTCGATATATCGGCACGTTTGCTCTCTGACCAAACAGCTTGTATCAGCGCACGCAAGGCGATCGTGGCCGATTTCAATGGTGACGGCAAGCCGGATGTTTTCTTGTCTTGTCACGGCTACGATGCCGAACCTTTTCCTGGCGAAAATCAGCGCGTGCTGCTCAGCCATGCCACGGGTTATCGCAACGTCGAGATCGCGATCAATTGCTTCTGCCATGGTGCAGCGGCTGCGGATTTTTCTGGGAATGGATATGCGGACATTCTGCTGGCCGACCAGATGGTCGCCAGGACGCCGTATTTCCTGATCAATAACAGGGACGGCTCCTTCAAGGCCGACAAGACGCGCTTCCCGTCCGGGCTCATGTATAAATTGATCTGGACTGCTGAATTGGTCGACACTACCGGCACGGGAAGATTCGATGCCTTCCTGGCCGGGGCGGATCCCGCCGGCGACGGCTACCAGATCGCGCCGACCATCTTCCGTAACGATGGACAGAACGGCTTCCACCATGCGTCCACGACGATTCAGATGCTGCCGTCCGCAGGCGATAAATTTGGCTACGGCGTAACCCTGGATGCCATTTTCGACCGCGACACGGTCTACCTTTTGCGCACTTTTAATTACGCATCGATGGCTGTTCAGAAGACCAAGCTGTCCACAGGCGCATCATCCGAGATCTATGCACATTCGGGCAGCTATCACCCCAGCTTGAATACACAAAACTGGCACTGGTTCCCGTGGATCGGATTCGCTGGCAATCGCGTTGTAGCGACTGAGGCTACGTATGATGCAAAGGCCGACAAGTGAAGGCGTGGACGTTTCGTGGGTGGCGACACCGCCACCGCACAAACAAAAACAGCGGATGGATATCCGCTGTTTTTGTTTGATGAATTCGGTGGTCGGGGTGAGAGGATTCGAACCTCCGGCCTCTACGTCCCGAACGTAGCGCTCTACCGGGCTAAGCTACACCCCGACGGTTTGAGATCGCGTTTCCACAATCTCGGGAAGGCATTACTATAATTTGCTCAGTGGTTCCTGTCAACAGCGAAGCTGCAGAGCTGGAGCAGGCTGGCCTTGTAGAGACTGTCCGGAAGGCCGGAGATCGCCTCGGCCGCGCGCCGTCCCGCCTGTTCCGCCTGCTTGCGGGTATAGTCCAGCGCGCCGCTCGAGGTGACCGCCGCCAGCACCGCCTCGAACTGTTCCTCGTCGCCGTGTTCGATGCAGCTGCGCACCAGCTGGCGCTGTTCGTCGCTGCCGTTTTCCATCAGCCAGATCAGCGGCAGGGTAGGCTTGCCTTCGCGCAGGTCGTCGCCCAGGTTCTTGCCGATCTCGGCGGCGTCGCCGGCGTAGTCCAGCACGTCGTCGATCAGCTGGAAGGCCGTGCCCAGCGAGCGGCCGTACTCGCCGGCCGCTTCGATCTGCGCGTCGCTCGCGCCGCCGATCAGGGCGCCCAGCTCGGCCGCCGCCTCGAACAGCTTGGCGGTCTTGGAGCGGATCACCTTCAGGTAGCTCTCGTGGGTCACGTCGGGGTCGTGCATGTTCAGCAGCTGCAGCACCTCGCCTTCGGCGATCACGGTGGTGGCGCGCGACAGGATGCTCATCACGCGCATGTTGTCGAGGCTGGTCATCATCTCGAAAGAGCGCGAGTACAAATAGTCGCCGACCAGCACCGAGGCCGCGTTGCCGAACAGGGCGTTCGCCGTCTGGCGGCCGCGGCGCATCGAGGATTCGTCGACCACGTCGTCGTGCAGCAGGGTCGCGGTATGGATGAACTCGACCACCGCCGCCAGCTCGTGGTGCGCCGTGCCCTTGTAGCCGTAGGCGTTCGCCAGCAGCAGGACCAGCACCGGCCGGATCCGCTTGCCGCCCGCGCTGATGATGTACTCGGAGATCTGGTTCACCAGGCTCACTTCCGACTGCAGTCGCTGTCGGATCACCGCGTTCACGGCCTCCATGTCGGTGGCGATCGATTGGGCGATGGTGTTCTGGGCGTGTTGGGTAGCGGCTGACAAGGCGAACCTGCAATAAACGGTGAGTATTAAGTGCCGGGATTATACGTCATGCAAGGAAAGGCTGTCCCACTGATGGCTTATCAGTCGCCGCGGCGAGCGAAACGCCGGCCGGGAGCATTGTTGGCATTGTGCTACGCAGACAACACGATCCCAGCCGAATCGTCAAGGCCTTTTGACGCGCTGCAGCGAGTTATGTATAATCCCCTGTTCCCCGGCTTCCGAACAGTCCAGCGTCTCGACGCCGGCGGGATTCTTTTAACATTTGATGAGGTTTCAATCATGTACGCGGTCATAAAAACCGGTGGCAAGCAATACAAAGTTGTCGCTGGCGAAAAACTCAAAGTAGAACAGATACCTGCTGACATTGGTTCCGAACTCACCATCGATCAAGTTCTCGCGCTCGGCGCGGGCGATAGCATCAAGTTTGGTGCTCCGCTGGTCGAAGGTGCCTCGGTCCTGGTGAAAGTTGTTTCCCACGGTCGCCACGACAAGGTCCGCATCTTCAAGATGCGCCGTCGTAAGCACTACCAGAAGCGTCAGGGCCATCGCCAGAACTTCACCGAAATCCAGGTGGTGTCGATCAACGGCTAATCGCCGTTCGATTCACCAAGTTCATTCATCAAGGAGCAAATAAATGGCACACAAAAAAGGTGGCGGTACTACCCGCAACGGCCGTGACTCAGAAAGCAAGCGCCTCGGCGTGAAAGTCTACGGCGGCCAGGCGATCAACGCCGGCGGCATCATCATCCGTCAACGCGGCACCCCGGTGCGCGCTGGCACCAACGTCGGCACCGGCAAGGATCACACCCTGTTCGCGCTGGTCGACGGTACCGTCAAGTTCGTCAAGCAAGGCGTGGGCTCGAAGCAGTTCGTGACCGTCGTTGCTAACGAAGCAGTCGCTGCTTAATTAAGCACACGCGCCGCGCGTTCTGCGGCGCTTCTTTGCAAGGCGCAAGCCTTCCATCGAAAGGCTCTGCCCACGGTAGGGCCTTTTTAGTTTTTATCGGTCACCATCATGAAGTTTATCGACGAAGCAAGAATTGAAGTCATCGCCGGCGACGGCGGCAACGGGTGCGCCTCGTTCCGCCGCGAGAAGTTCCGCCCATTCGGCGGCCCGGACGGCGGCGACGGCGGCAAGGGCGGCTCGATCTACGTGGTGGCCGACCGTAACATCAACACCCTGGTGGACTTCCGCTACTCGAAGACCCACCACGCCCGCAACGGCGAACCGGGCCGCGGCTCCGACTGCTACGGCAAGGGCGCCGAGGACGTCTACCTGCGCATGCCGGTGGGCACCCTGATCGTGGACGACGTCAACGGCGAGATCATCGCCGACCTGACCGAGCACGGCCAGACCGAACTGCTGGCGCAAGGCGGCGAGGGCGGCTGGGGCAACATCCACTTCAAGACCTCGACCAACCGCGCGCCGCGCCAGAAGACCGAAGGCAAGGAAGGCCAGCGCCGCACCCTGCGCCTGGAGCTGAAGGTGCTGGCCGACGTCGGCCTGCTGGGCATGCCGAACGCCGGCAAGTCGACCTTCATCACGGCCGTCTCGAACGCCAAGCCGAAGATCGCCGACTACCCGTTCACCACCCTGCACCCGAACCTGGGCGTGGTGCGCGTGTCGCACGAGAAAAGCTTCGTGATCGCCGACATCCCGGGCCTGATCGAGGGCGCGGCCGAAGGCGCCGGCCTGGGCCACCAGTTCCTGCGCCACCTGGCGCGTACCGGCCTGCTGCTGCACATCGTCGACCTGTCCTCCTTCGATGCCAACGTCGATCCGGTCAAGGAAGCCAAGGCCCTGATCAAGGAACTCGAGAAGTACGACGAAGAGCTGCTGAACAAGCCGCGCTGGCTGGTGCTGAACAAGCTCGACGTGGTCGAGGAAGCCGAGCGCAAGAAGCGCGTCAAGGACTTCGTCAAGCGCCTGGGCTGGAAGGGCCCGGTGTTCGAGATTTCGGCGCTGAACCGCGAAGGCTGCCAGGACCTGGTCAATGCGATCTACCTGCACCTGGAAGAAAAGCGCCACAGCGAGCACCGTGCCGAAGAGACCACGATGACCGAGGAAGCGCGCGGCATCCATTCGATCGATCCGGACGATCCGCGCTTCAAGATCCTCGAAGATTAAGGTTCCAGCTTGAGTGCAGCTGTGCTGAACCGCAGCTGGCTGCGCAGCCAGCTGCTGCAACTCCTCGCCACCGCCAGTTCGCTGGCGGCCCTGGCGGCCATGCTCGATCCCGACCGTATCGCGTCGGCGATGGGCATCTTTCTCGTCGGCGTGAACGGCTACAGCCAGTTCTACGCCGTCTACGTGGGCATGCGCCTCGCTACCGCGATGCTGGCGCTGCTGGCAGCGAGACAGGGCGACCGGCCCCTGCTCGTCGACCTCACCGCATTGTTCCTCCTGGCCCAGCCGGCCGGGCGCCTGGCCGCGGCTTTCGCGATCGGGCTGCCGAAGGGGGTATTATTAGCAGTCTGCGCGGTCGAGTTGTTAGCAGGACTTTCCCTGCTGGCCTTACGGCCGCGAGGAAAATTCCTGTCGACATGAACTCAGCCCATCACTCAGCCCTCCAGCAAGCCTCCCGCATCATCGTCAAGGTCGGTTCCTCGCTCGTCACGGACGAGGGCAGGGGCCTCGACCATACCGCCATCGCCCGCTGGGCCGCCCAGATCGCCGCCCTGCGCGGCCTCGGCAAGGAAGTCGTGCTGGTGTCCTCGGGCGCGATCGCCGAAGGCATGCTGCGCCTCGGCTTCACGGCGCGCCCGACCGACATCCACGAGCTGCAGGCCTGCGCCGCCGTCGGCCAGATGGGCCTGGCCCAGATCTACGAAACCAGCTTCCGCACCCACGGCATCGGCACCGCCCAGGTGCTGCTGACCCATGCCGACCTGGCCGACCGCGAACGCTACCTGAATGCGCGCTCGACGCTGACGACCCTGCTGCGCCTCGGCATCGTCCCGATCATCAACGAGAACGACACCGTCGTCACCGACGAGATCAAGTTCGGCGACAACGACACCCTGGGCGCGCTGGTGGCCAACCTGATCGAGGCCGACGTGCTGGTGATCCTGACCGACCAGCGCGGCCTGTTCTCCGCCGACCCGCGCAAGGATCCGGCCGCATATCTGATCGGCGAGGCGCAGGCGGGCGACCCGGCGCTCGAAGCGATGGCCGGCGGCGCCGGTTCCAGCCTGGGGCGCGGTGGCATGCTGACCAAGGTGCTGGCGGCCAGGCGCGCGGCGCGCTCGGGCGCCCACACCGTGATCGCCTGGGGCCGCGAGCAGGACGTGCTGGTGCGCCTGGCCCGTGGCGAAGCCATCGGCACCCAGCTGACCGCGCCGACCGGCCGCCTGACCGCGCGCCGCCAGTGGATGATCGACCACCTGCACACCACCGGCGAGGTGGTGCTCGACGCCGGCGCCGTGCAGAAGCTCACCAGGGAAGGCAAGTCGCTGCTGCCGATCGGTGTCGTCGCCGTGCGCGGCGAGTTCGGGCGCGGGCAGGTGATCACCTGCATCGACGAAGCGGGCAAGCCGCTGGCGCGCGGCCTGACCAACTACACCAGCAGCGAAGTGCGGCGCATCATGCGCCATTCCTCGGCCGAGATCGAGCGCATCCTGGGTTACGTCGAGGGCCCGGAACTGGTACATCGGGACAATCTCGTCCTGCTTTGATGTAAAGCGTGCGCTGCAATGTGCGAGTGTTGCTCTCTGGCTACAAAACGATGTCGGCCAAGCAAAAGGTCAACTTTTGATTTTGCTCAATAGCTATGCAGCACATAAACTGGATGCACCTCGCATAGCATCCGAAAGTTCAGCATGAAACTCAGCCGTAAACTGCCCCTTGGTTTTGCCGCCGTCACCCTGGTCGTTGCCTGTGCCGGCTTTTTCGGGGTGAGCCGGATGAATCACGCCCTCGATACCTCCAACGCCGCCGTGGTCCAGTCCGGCCACGCCCAGCGTGTGGAGGCGCTGCTTTCGCATTTCCGCCTGCAGACCCAGGAATGGAAAAACACGCTCCTGCGCGGCAAGGATGAGGAGCAGCGCGCCAAATACTGGAAGGCCTTCCAGCATAGCGAGGCCGCGGTCGCCACGGAGGCGAAGGAGCTGGTCGCGGCCCTGCCGGCCGGCGAGGTGCGCGAGCTGCTGGCCCGGTTTTCGCAAGCGCACCTGAAGATGGGCCAGGGCTACCGCCGCGGCTTCGACGACTTCACGGCGGCCGGATTCGATTCGGGGGCCGGCGACAAGGCCGTCAAGGGCATGGACCGGGCGCCGGCCGAGCTGCTGGTGAAGGCGCATGAAGCGATGGCGAAGCAGGCTGCCGCGACCGTCGTCAGCGCCGAAGCGGTGGGCAAGCGCGCCACGCTGCTCAGCTATGTGCTGATGCTGCTGGGCTCCATCGTGGCCGTGGTGGCAGGCGTGCTGGTATCGCGTTCGATCACCCGTCCGCTCGGCGCAGCCGTCGAAGCGGCGCAAAGCGTGGCCGCGGGCGACCTGCGGACCACGATCGAGGTACGCAGCAGCGACGAGACCGGCCAGCTGCTGCAGGCCTTGAAGGACATGACCGGCAGCCTGCAGAACATCGTCGCGCAGGTGCGCAGCGGTACCGAGACGATCGCCGTGGCCTCCGGCGAGATCGCACGCGGCAACCTGGACCTGTCGAACCGCACCGAGCAGCAGGCCGGGGCGATCGAGGAGACCGCTTCCTCGATGGAAGAGATCACCTCCACGGTCCAGCAGAACGCCGACAATGCGCGCCAGGCCAACCAGCTTGCGGTGTCGGCCTGCGACGTCGCCGCCAAAGGCGGCCACATGGTCGAGCAGGTGGTCGGCACGATGGCCTCGATCAGCGAATCCTCGCGCAAGATCGTCGACATCATCAGCGTCATCGACGGCATCGCCTTCCAGACCAACATCCTGGCGCTGAACGCGGCGGTGGAAGCGGCGCGTGCGGGCGAACAGGGCCGTGGCTTCGCCGTGGTGGCGGGCGAAGTGCGCAACCTGGCGCAGCGCTCGGCCACCGCCGCCAGGGAGATCAAGGAGCTCATCAACGATTCGGTGCAGCGCGTCGACGCCGGCAACCGCCTGGTGGGCGAGACCGGCGCCACGATGGGCGAGATCGTCACGAGCGTGCACCGCGTGATGGAGATCATCGGCGAGATCAGCACGGCCAGCGCCGAGCAGGGCGCGGGTCTCGCGCAGGTCAACATGGCCGTCAGCGAGATGGACGCCGTCACCCAGCAGAACGCCGCACTGGTGGAAGAAGCCGCGGCGGCGGCGCAGTCGCTGCGCGACCAGACCGAAGCCCTGAACGAGGTGGTCGCGGTCTTCAAGCTCGAGGATGCGCGGCAGTCGCGCAAGGCGCTTCCGGGGCGCTCTCCTGCGCGCTTGAGCGCCTGACGCTATGAAGCTGACTTCTCCCCTCGCCGTCGTCCAGGCGCAGCTCGATGCCTACAATGCCAAGGACCTCGACGCGCTGATGCGTACCTATGCCGCGGACGCGCAGCAGTTCGCGCTGCACGGTGCGCTGCTGGCGCAAGGCCACGACCAGATCCGCCCGCGCTACCAGGAGCGCTTCCTCGAGCCCGACCTGCAGGCCCGCCTGCTCACGCGCTCGGTTCTCGGCAACTTCGTCACCGACCTCGAGATCGTGACCCGCAACTTCCCGGAGGGGCGCGGCACGGTGGAGATGCTGTGCGTGTATGAAGTGGTCGACGGGCGCATCGCGCGCGCCTCGTTCGCCACCGGAGAACAACGCCTCGGCTGAAGTCAGCCGAGTTCCGCCACTTCGCTGGCCAGGTCGGCGGCCGGGTCCAGCACGCCTGCGGGCGCGGGCGTCTTGTCCTTGAACTCGCACAGGTCCTTGATCAGGCAGTTCCAGCACTTCGGCTTGCGCGCCACGCAGGTGTAGCGGCCGTGCAGGATCAGCCAGTGGTGGGCGTCGTGGAGAAAGTCCTTCGGCACGAACTTGAGCAGCTTCCGCTCGACGATGTCGACGTTCTTGCCCGGTGCGATCTTCGTGCGGTTCGACACCCGGAAGATGTGGGTGTCGACCGCCATGGTCGGCTCGCCGAAGGCGGTGTTGAGCACCACGTTGGCGGTCTTGCGGCCCACGCCCGGCAGGGCTTCCAGGGCCTCGCGCGCGCGCGGCACCTCGCCGCCGTGCTGCTCCACCAGGATCCGGCAGGTCGCCATGACATTGGCCGCCTTGGTGTTGTACAGGCCGATGGTCGAGATGTAGGACTTGAGTTCGTCCAGGCCGAGATCGAGGATGGCTTGTGGCGTGTTGGCCACCGGGTAGAGGCGGCGCGTGGCCTTGTTGACGCCGACGTCGGTCGACTGCGCCGACAGCAGCACCGCGATCAGCAGCTCGAAAGGCGTGGTGAATTCGAGCTCGGTGGTCGGTTTTGGATTGGCGGCGCGGAAGCGCGTGAAGATCTCTAAACGTTTGGCAGGATTCATCGGTCGTCAGGCTTTGTCGGGAGGATTGCCGGCCGCCTTCTGGCGCGCGCGCTCCATGGCGGCGGCGATGATGGCGCGCTTGCGTTCCTTCTCCGCCAGCTCTTCCGGCGTGTTCGTTACTTCGGCCGTCACCGCGCGCATCTTTTCCAGCGCCTTGGCGGCCAGGCGCGCGTCGTTCTCCTCGCGTTCGCGCTGCAGGCGCTCGCTGCGGAAGTCGTGGCGCGCACGCGCCGCATCGGCGGCCTCCTGCGACCAGGCGTCCCAGCCGGTGCGTTCGCCCGTCACCGGCAGCATCGAGATGCAGTCGACCGGGCAGGGCGCCACGCACAGGTCGCAGCCGGTGCACAGGCTCGGCAGGATGGTATGCATCTGCTTGGCCGCGCCCAGGATCGCGTCCACCGGGCAGGCCTGGATGCACAGCGTGCAGCCGATGCAGAGCGACTCGTCGATGAAGGCGACCGGGCGCGGGCGTTCGATGCCGTTGGCAGGGTTGATCGGGATCACCGGGTGCCCGGTGACGCTCGACAGGCGGCGCACGCCTTCGATGCCGCCGGGCGGGCACTGGTTGATCCCGGCTTCGCCGCGCGCGATCGCTTCCGCATACGGACGGCATGCGGGGTAGCCGCACTTGGTGCATTGCGTCTGCGGCAGTACGTCTTCGATCTGGTCGGCGAGGGTCTTGGTCACGGCGCGGGGTGGAGCGGTAAAGCCGACATTATCCGCCAAAACCGGGAGCGGTGCGACCCACCCGCCTCCGTGCTGGAGCGAACAGACTGCGGCGTCCGTGCGTGGTGTACTGGGACCTCGACGCTGAGAGGAGCTCATATGAACAGGATCATCGTTCCGCTGCTGGTCGCCGCGGTGCTGGCCGGTGGCGCCGCGGCCCAGGCGCACCAGCGCGGCGAACAGGAAGCGCGCCTGCAGCAGGCCAAGTCGGCCAAACCCGGTCCCTATCGCAGCGTGGCGGCCAGCGGCCAGCTCAAGCGCGGCGAGCAGCTGCCGCCGCGCTACCGGACCCATCATTTCGTGGTGGAGAACTGGAAGGCGCATCGCCTGACCGAGCCGCCGCCGGGGCACCAGTGGGTGCAGGCGGGGAGCGAGTATGCGCTGGTGGCGATTGCGACCGGGGTGGTGCAGGAGGTCTTGGTGGGGAAGTGAGCTTGAGGCCGCCCTGCCGAAAAAATGCCGGAGCATGCTCCGGCATTTTTCACGTCATTGCCGCCACTGGAGGCAATGACCTCAGGCATGCGCCCGGATGAACTCCCCGATTTTCGGGCAGATGATCTCGCGCCAGCGGCGGCCCGAGAAGATGCCGTAGTGGCCGCACTTGGGCGCCACGAACTCGAGGTGCTTGTCCTTCGGGATGCCGCTGCACAGGTCGTGCGCGGCGCGGGTCTGGCCGAGGCCGGAGATGTCGTCCAGCTCGCCCTCGACGGTGAACAGCGCCACCGTCTTGATGTCCTGCGGACGCACCAGCTGGCCGCCGACTTCCCAGGTGCCCTTCGGCAGACGGTGTTCCTGGAACACGGTCTTGATCGTGTCGAGGTAGTACTCGGCGGGCATGTCGAGCACGGCGTTGTATTCGTCGTAGAACTGGCGGTGCGCCTCGGCCGAATCGTCGTCGCCCTGCACCAGGTGCGAATAGAACTCGCGGTGGCTCTGGGCGTGGCGGCCCGGGTTCATCGCGATGAAGCCGGCATGCTGCAGGAAGCCCGGATAGACCTTGCGGCCGAAGCCCGGGTAGTTGCCCGGCACCGAATAGATCACGGTGTTCTCGAACCACGAGAACGGCTTCTCGACCGCCAGGTCGTTCACCGCGGTCGGCGACTTGCGCGGGTCGATCGGGCCGCCCATCATGGTCATCGTCTTCGGCAGCTTCGGGTCCTTGTTGGTCGCCATCAGCGAGATCGCGGCCAGCACCGGCACGGTCGGCTGGCACACGGAGATCACGTGCACGTCCGGGCCGAGGTGGCGGATGAAGTCCTGGACGTAATAGATGTAGTCGTCGAGGTGGAAGGGACCATTCGACAGCGGCACCATGCGGGCGTCGGTCCAGTCGGTGATGAAGACGTCATGCTCGACCAGCAGGGCGCGCACGGTGTCGCGCAACAGGGTGGCGTGGTGGCCGGACAGCGGCGCCACGACCAGCACGCTCGGCTGTTCCAGCGCGGCAAACTCCTTGTCGCTCAGGTCTTTCTTGAAATGGAGGAGCTTGCAGAACGGCTTGTCGACCACCGTGCGCTCGATGATGCCGACCTCGGCGTCCTTGATGGTGACGCTTTTGATGCCGAAGGCCGGCTTTTCGTAATCCTTGCCGAGGCGGTACATCAGCTCGTAGCCGGCAGCGATACGCTGGGCGAAGGGCGTGTGCGCAAAAGGCGAAACCGGGTTCGAAAACATTTTTGAGGACGCATCTGCCCACTGCATGAGTGGGGTCAGGAAGGAACGTTGCATCTCGTGAAGTTGGTAAAGCATAAAGTTTTCCTTCGTGGGGAATGGCCCGTGCAATCGTTGCGCGTGACTGTAATCAATTATAGGGGATAGTCATTTACTTGTGGAAACAGTCGTTTTCACATCCCGTTTGCATAGACCAGTTGTAGCATATTTGTGCAATACCGCTCCGTGAACCGGCCCACATAACTAGGTAGGTCCTGTCCGACACGGTATTTTGTTGCGCCACACTAACTGAACATCGAGGGAATAGAAAATGCCGCCGGGCTTGCGCCGGGCGGCATTTCTAGAGGAAGCAGTCTCTGGATCAGTCGAAGACCGGGGTCTCGACGCCGAGGATCTTGTGCAGTTTCGGCGAGGTCGTCGTGTACTGCATGTGGATCTTCTTGTCCGGGAAGATGTAGGGCGCGGCGCCGAAGGCGGCCAGCGCGGCTTCGTGGAAGCCCGACAGGATCAGCTTCTTCTTGCCCGGGTAGGTATTGATGTCGCCCACCGCGAAGATGCCCGGCACATTGGTCTCGAACTTCTCGGTGTCCACGACCTTGAGCTGCTTGCGCTCGATGTCCAGGCCCCATTCGGCGATCGGACCCAGCTTCGGCGACAGGCCGAAGAACACCAGCAGCATGTCCAGCGGCACGCGGCGGGTGACGCCGTCGGCGCCGGTGACCTTCACTTCGCTGAGCTTGCCATCGGTCTCGTCGAAGCCGGTGACCTGGCCGATGATCAGCTGCATTTCGTATTCGTCGCACAGGGCCTTCATCTTGGCGACCGAAGCCGGCGCGGCGCGGAAGTCCTCGCGGCGGTGCAGCAGCACGACCGACTCGGCCTTGCCGACGAAGTTCAGGGCCCAGTCCAGCGCGGAGTCGCCGCCGCCGCAGATGACCAGGTTCTTGCCTTCGAACAGTGCCGGATCCTTGACGCGGTAGAACAGCTGGCTGTTCTCGAACTTCTCGATGCCGTCGACTTTCATGGTGCGCGCCTGGAACGAACCGACGCCGGCCGCGATGAAGATGGTCTTGGTGATGAAGCGGGTACCGGTCGAGGTCTCCACGTTGAAGCGGCCGTCTTCGCGGCGCTGCACGGTGGTGACTTCCTGGCCCAGGTGGAAGGTCGGCTCGAACGGCTCGATCTGCTTGAGCAGGTTGTCGGTCAGTTCCTGGCCGGTGCACACCGGCACGGCCGGGATGTCGTAGATCGGCTTGTCCGGATACAGTTCCACGCACTGGCCGCCGACGGCCGGCAGCGAATCGATGACGTGGGCCTTGATCTCGAGGAGGCCGAGTTCGAAGACCTGGAACAGGCCGACCGGACCGGCGCCGATGATCACGGCATCGGCATCGATCGCGCCGGCGAACGAGCTGTTGGGAGCGATGCTGCCCGCTTCGTGGGAGGCACTGATAGTCATGCGCTAGTCTTTCTTTGAACGTTTCTGTGTATTTGGGTGTGCGTGTGACGATGGCCGCTAGTGTGCCATGATTGACGAGCCTGCGCTGGCAGGGCCCTGGCGGGCCCTGCCTGGGGGATCAGCGGGCCAGCTGGTCCAGCTTGTCCTTGACGTCTTTCCACTCGTCCGCGTCCGGCAGGGCCGGTTTGGTCTTGGTGATCGACGGCCAGAAGCGCGACAGGTCGGCATTGATCTTGATGAACTGCTGCTGATCCGACGGCACGTCTTCTTCCGCGTAGATCGCATTCACCGGGCACTCGGCCACGCAGACGGCGCAGTCGATGCACTCGTCAGGGTCGATGGCGAGGAAATTTGGGCCTTCCCGGAAACAATCTACCGGGCATACATCGACGCAGTCGGTGTAACGACAACGGATGCACGATTCGGTGACAACGTGGGTCATAACAGTCCTATTAGTTTGTATGGTGTCGCGGCGCCGGGCGCTGACTGGGCCGGCGGGACTTGCAAAGCACTGTATTTTAGGGCAATTCGGCTTTTCCTACAAATTAGGCTTATACACAATATATATAAGCAAATGTGGGCTGTGGTGGCGCGCCGCAGGGCCCGGGGAGGCTCAGGCAGTCGTCCGCAGCCGGTCCAGCAGGGACTGCCAGTCGCCGCCGCTGCCGTCCTCGCGCACGAAGACCGTGTGGCAGCGCGGACCGTCCTCGACCGTGATTTCCCAGCGCGGCAGGTCGGCCCCGATCGGGCAGCTGGGCGCCGCCGAGAAGAAGTCGAGGCGCTGCAGGAGCGCTTCGAACTCGCCGCCGCCGGGATGGGCGGCGGTATCGAGGTCGTAGGCTTCGGCCAGCCCGGCGAAGCCGCCGCAGGCGCGCGCGCTGATTTTCATGCCTGGTCCGCCACTGCGGCGACCGGAACGGCGACGGACGCGGGCGCGACACATTCGCCGAGGCGGCCATTCGCCGCGCACCAGCGCGCCAGGGCCTGGGCTTCGCTGTCGAGTACCCGGTCCACCCGGTAATACTCGGGCAGGTTCATGGTGCCGCAGCAGGCGCGCCGGTCCTGGCGCGCGCCGGGCTTGTCGCACACCTTCGGCGCCAGCGGCCCGGCCGGCGCGGCGGCGTCGGCTGCTGCGGCGCCCGGCTGCTCGACCACCTCGCGGCGCGCGAACTGGTTGCGGATGAAGGCGGCATAGATGGCCGGCTTGCCGTCTTCCTGGACGATGCGCAGCATCTGGTTGACCACGTCCACGTAGCTGGCGGCGCTGTCGGGGGCGGCGATCAGGGCGCGCAGCAGCAGCCCGCGCAGGTAGGCCGCCACCCGGTGCAGCACGGCGGCGCAGTCGTCCAGTACGGGATTGCGCTCGTAGGCGAACATGTCGGCCAGCACGTCGTACATGGCGCCGGTGAACACCTGCGAAATCGCATGCACCTGGGTGCCGGCCTGCGACAAGCTCAGGTCGTTGTCGGCGTTGCGCAGGGAGCTGGCGCCGCCCAGGGCCATGCCGAACTGCTCGGCGATGTCGGCCAGGTAGGTCTTGTCGTGCAGGTGGGCCCGGGTCTGGGCCACCACCGCCTCGCACTGGTCGAGCTGGGACAGGGCCAGGAAGATCGCGGTGAGGTCGCCGAAGGCTTCGTGCAGGCCGCCGGTCTGGGGTGGGGCATCGGCCAGCAGCCACTGCGGCTTGAGGCCGTCGAGCACCGCATGCGCGGTCTCGTGGGCCACGATGTCGAAGGAGCGGCAGGTGTACACGCGCGCGGCTTTGCCTCCCTCCACTCCGCTGGGAATGAAGTCGCCGAACTTCAGGCAGGCCTGGGTGCGGCTGTAGAAGGCGTTCATCACGTTCGGCAGGCCGTAGGGATAGACCGCCAGCGGGCGGGTATCCATGCTGGTGTTCCACTGCCAGGGCAGGGGCATGTCGAGGCCGGCCGCAAGCAGGGCGCGCTGGTACATGGTCAGGGTCTGGCGCACCACCGCGAAGGTGTGCACCGCGTCGAACTGCGGGGTGTCCGGCTGGGTGACGAAGTCGCCCACGGCGTTCGGCTCGACCGGATCGATGCCGGGCGTGCCCGGGGCGATGCGGGCGTCGCGCGGGCCGGCCAGGACCGGGCCGGGCAGCCAGGCGCGGCGGGTGCCGATCTCGCCCACCGACGGGTCCTGCTTCCACATCAGCACGCGCGCGCCGAAGGCATGCGGCAGCGGCGGCGCTTCGGCCTGCGGCTCGTCGGCCGGCTCGGGCGGCTGCTCGAGCAGCTTCGCGAGGCGGTGCTGCTGCCGGTAGGGGGCGCTGGGCGTGGGGATGAAGCGGACCGGCGGCTGGTCACGGGACGTGTCCAGTTCGTCCGGCAAGAGGGCACCTGGTTCCATGACGGGCTCCTTGCGATAGGTCGGGCGGCAGCTCCATGGTCGCGCGCCCGGCGGCGCGGATATTGACTAAAATCAATTGACTTAGATCGGGACCGGAATCGCCCGGCACACTGGCATACTCAGCCGTCAGCTGGCATCATGGCGGGCTTTCTTGTAACGGATTCAGAATAGGATTGCCCAGCATGTCGGAAATCAGCATCGTCCAGGAACACAATCTCAGCCCGGAACAGGCGCGCGCCGCCGCCCAGCAGGTGGCGCAGCGGATCGCGGCCGAGTACGGCCTGGCGTGCAAGTGGGATGGCGACGTGCTGCGCTTCGAGCGCAGCGGCGTGGAAGGGGCCCTCAGCCTGGAGGACCGGCAGGCCGCCATGCGGATCCGCCTGGGATTCTTCATGGGGGCCTTCGCCCCGGCGATCGAGGCCAAGGTGGCGGAAAAGATGCGCAAGGTGTTCGCGCCCGCATGATTCCATACGGGAAAATCAGCCCTTCAGTTCCTCGATCAGGTCGATGTACTGCTGCATCGCGTCTTCCTGCGAGGTGCCCTTCAGCGCGGCCCAGGCGTCGAACTTGGCGCGGTTGACGAAGTCGGTCATGCCCGGGCGCTCGCCGGTGGCGTCGCCGCTCGCGCCCTGTTTGTACAGCGCGTAAATCTTCAGCAAGGTCATGTTGTCCGGGCGTTCCGGCAGATTCTTCGATTCGGCCTGGGCCTGGGCGAACTGTTCTTGCAAGCTCATGAATACTCCTGTGTTGGTTGCGTTGGCAATGTGGTCATGCAGGAGGATGATCTTAGCGCAGGAGGGGGCGTCCACCGCCAAACGGGGCGAACTTTAGAGGGGATGCTCAGGCGGCGCCCGCGGAGAACGCCGCCGGGTAATGCTTAGACGGCGAGCAGTTCGACGTCGAAGATCAGGGTTGCGTTCGGCGGGATCACGCCGCCGGCGCCGCGTGCGCCATAGCCGAGGCTGGCCGGGATGGTCAGGCGGCGCTGGCCGCCGACCTTCATGCCCTGCACGCCTTCGTCCCAGCCGCGGATCACGTGGCCGGCGCCCAGCGCGAACTGGAACGGGTCGTCGCGGTCCTTGCTCGAATCGAACTTGGCGCCGGTGCTGCCGTCGTCGTTGCGCAGCCAGCCGGTGTAGTGGACGGTGACGTGCTGGCCGGCTTTCGCCTCGGCGCCGGTGCCCGGGACGGTGTCTTCGTATTGCAGGCCGGAATCAGTAGTGATGGTGGACATGGTTTTCCCTGTTGTTCAAGTTGAACGGGGAATTGTAGTGCATGCATCCAGAGGACGCCAAATGGGCCCGGCGCGCGCATTGCGTACAATGGCAATATTGGAATCCAGACAAGGAGCCGCGATGCCCCAGCCTTCCCGCCCGACCCGTTCCGAGGCCGCCCGATGAAGGGCGTCGGTGCCGCCTACCGGCGCGCCCTGCGCGCCCAGTTCTCGCGCCGCATGCTGATGCTGTCCGGCGCCCCGCTGGCGCTGTCGCTGCTGCTGTGGGGGGCGCTCCTGTGGACCGGCCTGCAGCCGCTGCTCGACTGGCTGCAGGGCGTGTTCGCCGACTACGGACTGTTCCAGTCGAGCGGCGGCCTGCTGGCCATGCTCGGCCTGGGCATGCTCAAGGTGATGGTGGTGCCGCTGGTGGCGATCGCACTGCTGCTGCCCCTGATGATCGCCTCGGCCTTGCTGTTCATGGGCGTGATCGCGATGCCGGTCATCGAGCGCCACGTCGGCAACAACCACTACCCCAAGCTGGAGAAGAAGGAGGGCGGTTCCTTTGTCGGCAGCGTCGCCATCAACGTCGGCAGCACGGCGGTGTTCGCGCTGCTGTGGCTGCTCACGCTGCCGCTGTACGCGGTGCCGCCGCTGGCCTGGCTGGTGCAGGCCTGCCTGTGGGCCTGGGTGACCTCGCGCGTGATGAGCTACGACGCGCTGGCCGGCCATGCCAGCCGCGAAGAACGGCTCGAATTGATGCGGCGCCACCGCGGCGCGCTGCTGGCGATCGGCTTCGCCTCGGGCCTGGCCGGCGCGCTGCCGGGTATCGCCTGGATGGGCGGGGCGCTGCTGTCGATCGTGCTGTTCCCGGTCCTGGCCATGCTGTCGCTCTGGCTGTACATCATGATCTTCCTGTTCGCCGGGCTGTGGTTCCAGTATTTCTGCCTGGGGGCGCTGGAAGAACTGCGCGGCGGCGCATGACCGGACGGGTGCCCGGCACCCGGCATGCCGATTTATTTCACAGCACTGTCCACCCAGGGCGCCCGCGGATCGTTTATGAACAGGACACTCGCCACCACGTCGCGGGCCGCATTCCGGCCGTTGTAGGACTGCATGCCGTCCTGCTAACTCAGCCGTTGTTTTTTTGCGAAAATACTTCGCGCGCATCAAAATTGTTAAACCGTGTCTCGCGCGTGTCGTATTGATGTGGTGGAATGATACCTGTGGAGGTGCAATCCTGAGTGAGTTTGCACCGCGCATTTTTGCAGACTGACGAGGACCCAATCACTCGAACAAACCAGCAGCAAGGATGGCGGGCAGGTTGGCGGGGATTGAGCGCATATTGATTCAAACCGGTTGAGCCATCATGGAAAGTATTCGCCGCATCAAGCGGCCAAGTAAGGTAATGCAAGCAGTTGGCAAATGGCTCGGGCGCTTCGCCCAGCCCATGGCCGGCGGCGCCCCTGTGCTCGCGTCCGCGGGCGGCAACGACGTTCCCCTGTATGAAGCCTATCCGCACCTGGCGGCGGGTGGCGGCGGTGCACCGTCGGGCACTCCCGTGCCGCCGCCCGGAGTGCCGGACGGCGCTCCGGAGCGTGCGCCCGAACCGGCGCCGCGCAAGCGCCGCTTCAAGCCGTATTTCTACCTCACCCTCCTGATCCTGCTGGTGCTGCTGGGCGGCTGGGGCGCGCTCGAGGTCCGCAGCTCGCGCCTGCAAGCAAAGATCTTCGCCGACATGGCCGACGATCTCAGCTTCCGCATGGAGAAGGGCCCGAGCCCCGCGATCCGCTTCCCGGCCGCGAGCCCCTACGACACCCGCCTCGGCTATGCCAACCTGCCCGACTACCTGCAGAAGCTGCAGACGCGCGGCTACCAGATCGACGCCCAGGCCCGCATCTCGCCCGCGATGGTGGAGATGGCCGACCGTGGCCTGTATGCCACCTACCACGAGAAGACCAAGGTCGGCCTCGAGATCCTCGACTGCCGCGCGCAGCCGCTGTTCGCGTCGCGCTTCCCCGAGCGCTTCTATCACAAGTTCGACGACGCGCCGCCGCTGCTGGTGCAAAGCCTGCTGTTCATCGAGAACCGCGAGTTGCTCGACCCGGCCTACCCGCACCGCAACCCGGCGGTCGAATGGGACCGCTTCTCGAAGGCGGTGTTCGACAAGACCCTGAGCAGCGTCGGCCTGGGCGGCGAAGGCCGCGTCGCCGGCGGCAGCACGCTGGCGACCCAGATCGAGAAGTACCGCCATTCGGCAGAAGGGCGCACCGGTTCGCTGCAGGACAAGATGATCCAGATGGCGTCGGCCACGCTGCGCGCCTACCAGGACGGCGAAGACACCACGAAGGCGCGGCGCCAGATCGTGCTCGACTACCTGAACACCGTGCCGCTGTCGGCCAAGCCGGGCTACGGCGAGGTCAACGGCATCGGCGACGGCATGTGGGTCTGGTACGGACGCGATTTCAACAAGCTCAGCGGCATGCTGCGCGGCCCGATGAACGACACCGAAGCCGTCACCGCCTACAAGGAAGCGCTGTCCCTGATGATCGCGCAGCGCCGCCCGGCCTACTACCTGGGCGCCGGCGAGCAAGACCTCGAAACGCTGACCAACAGCCACCTGCGCGTGCTGGCCCAGGCCGGCGTGATCTCGCCGCAGCTGCGCGACGCCGCCTTGCGGGTCAAGCTGCATCCGGCCCAGAGCTCGGGCGTGGCCGCGCCGGGCGCCGATGCCTTCGTGTCGCGCAAGGCCGCCAACGCGGTGCGCAACCACCTCGGCTACCTGGTGGGCGATTCGCGCCTGTACAACCTCGACCGCCTCGACCTGTCGGTGGTGTCGACCCTCGACGCCGGGGTGCAGCAGGCCGTCACCGACGCGCTGCGCAAGCTGACCGACGCCGAGCACGCGAAAGAGGCCGGCCTGACCGGCAAGGGCCTGCTCGGCAACGGCGACCCGTCCCAGGTGGTGTACAGCTTCACCCTGATGGAACGCGGCGAGCACGTGAACTACCTGCGGGTCCAGACCGACAACTACGACCAGCCGCTCGACATCAACGAAGGCGCGAAGCTCGACCTCGGCTCGACCGCCAAGCTGCGCACCCTGGTGACCTACCTCGATATCGTCGACCAGCTGCACAAGCGCTTCGCGCCGATGGACGAAATCGGCCTGATGGGCGTGGAAGTCGATGCGAAAGACCGCATGTCGCAATGGGCGCTCGAGTATTTCCGCACGCTGCCGAAGGGCGCCGACCGCGGCCTCAAGCCGATGCTGGCGGCCGCGATGGAGCGCAAGTACTCGGCCAACCCGGGCGAAGCCTTCTTCACCGGCGGCGGCCTGCACACCTTCGGCAACTTCAGCAAGCTGGACAACAGCAAGATCATGACGGTCACCGAGGCGCTGCGCCAGTCGACCAACCTGGTGTTCGTGCGCATGATGCGCGACGTGGTGCGCTACTACATGTTCCAGCTGCCGGGCTCCTCGGCCCAGCTGCTGGCCGATGCCGACGACCCGCGCCGCGCCATGTACCTGGCCCGCTTCGCCGACAACGAGGGCAAGGTCTTCATGGCCAAGTTCTGGAACAAGTACAAGGGCAAGACCCCGGCCGAGATCGAGGCGCTGCTGTTCTCGGGCGTGCGTCCCTTCGCTTCCAAGCTGGCCGCGGCGCACCGTACCGTGTTCCCGAACGCCACCCCGGCGCAGTTCGGCGAATTCATCACCAAGGCGCTGCCGGCGTCCAACGACATGGACCCGGAGCGCATCCCGAAGATGTACGAGATGTACGACCCGCGCAATATGTCGCTGGCCGACCGCGGCTACGTGGCCTCGGTGCACCCGCTCGAGCTGTGGCTGGTGAGCTACCTGCGCAGCCATCCGAAGGCCGGCTGGACCGAGGTGACCAATGCCAGCGTCAAGGAGCGCCAGGAAGTGTATTCGTGGCTGTTCAAGACCCACCGCAAGCATGCGCAGGACAACCGCATCGCCGGCCTGCTCGAAGTGGAAGCCTTCCTCAAGATCCACGCCCAGTGGAAGAAGATGGGCTACCCCTTCGACTCGCTGGTGCCGTCCTATGCGACCACGCTGGGCGCCTCGGCCGACCGGCCGGCCGCGCTGGCCGAGCTGATGGGCATCATCGTCAACGGCGGCGTGCGCAAGCCGGTCGAGCGCATCGATTCGCTGCACTTCGCCAAGGACACTCCCTACGAAACCCTGGTCAAGCGCAGCAAGGGCGGCGGCAAGGAGCAGGTCCTCGCACCGGAAGTGGCACGTGCGGTCGCGGATGCGATCCAGGGCGTGGTCACCGACGGCACCGCCAAGCGCGTCAAGACCGCCTTCATGCAGTCCGACGGCAGCGTGATCGCCGTGGGCGGCAAGACCGGTACCGGCGACCAGCGCTTCGAAGTGTATGCGCGCGGCGGCCGCGTGATCGAGTCGCGCTTCGTGAACCGCTCGGCTACTTTTGTGTTCAACATCGGCGAGCGCTACTTCGGCAGCATGACCGCCTACGTGCATGGCCCGCAATCCGGCAACTACGACTTCACCAGCGCGCTGCCGGTGCAGCTGCTGACCAACCTGGCGCCGAGCCTGATGCCGATGATCGAACCGCCCGCGGACAGCGTGGCCGCTCAGCGCCAGTGCGTCCGTTGACGGAGCGAACCGGCGCCGTCAAACGCGCAATGACGCGGGTGCGCCAGTTCAGCTTCGTGTCCCTGCGCGACCTGCTGGTAGCAAGCGGGCCGACGCTGCTGGCGGCCATCGCAGTGGCGGTACTGGCCTATCTCTGGGTCGACCCGGCGCCGCCGCGCCAGCTCAGCATGGCCACCGGCCAGTTCAACAGCGCCTACGAGGAATTCGGCCGCCAGTACGCCGCACGGCTGGCGCGCGACGAGATCAAGCTCACGCTGCAGCCTTCGCTCGGCTCCCATGACAACCTGCAGCGCCTCATCGACGGCAAGGTCGACATCGCCTTCGTGCAGAGCGGCTCGACCGCGGAAGGGCAGGCCGAGCAGGCTGGCCTGGTGTCGCTGGGCAGCCTGTTCACCGAGCCGGTCTGGCTGTTCCTGCGCGAGAAGGCCGGGGTGACCCACCTTACCGACCTCAAGGCCAAGCGCATCAACCTCGGCCCGGAAGGCACCGGCGTGCCGCGCCTGTTCCGCCAGGTGCTGGACGCGAACGGCATCGAACCGGATGAGCTGAAGATCGGCGCGCTCGAGAACACGCCGGCCACGATGGAATTGCTGGCCGGCCGCATCGACGGCCTGGTGTTCAGCTCCGCGCCCGAAGCACCGCTGATCCAGATGCTGCTGCAGACCCCCGGCATCAAGCTGTTCAACTTCAGCCAGGCCGACGCCTACACGCGCCGCCTGCCTTTCCTGACCCACGTGGTGCTGCCGCGCGGGATCGTCGACCTCGGGCGCGACATCCCGGCCCAGGACTACCACCTGATCGCGCCGACCGCGACCCTGGTGGCGCGCGAGGACCTGCATCCGGCCCTGGTGGGCCTGCTGGTGAAATCGGCGGGGGAGATCCATGGCAAGGCGGGCTGGTTCCAGCAGCAGGGCCAGTTCCCGTCGCCGAAATACACCGAGATCCCGGTGGCGCGTGAAGCGGCGCGCTACTACCGCGACGGTCCGCCCTTCATGCAGCGCTACATGCGCTTCTGGCTGGCCAATTTGTTCGAGCGGCTGTGGGTGGTGGCGGTGGCGCTGGCGGCGCTCCTGATCCCGCTGTCGAAGATCGTCCCGCCGATCTACGTGTGGCGGGTGCGCTCGCGCGTCTACCGCTGGTACGGAGAACTGCGCAAAGTGGAGCAGGCGCTTGAAGCCATCGAACCGGAAGGGCGAGAAGCGGCGCGCGACGGTTTGCTGAAGCGCCTCGACGACATCGAGGAGCGCGTCAACCACATCTCGATCCCGCTGGCGTATGCGGAAGAGTTGTACCGCCTGCGCAGCCACATCAACTTCGTGCGCGAACGGGTACGCGGGACCATCGACCTGCATGGCGTCGCCGTGCCCTTGGCGAAATAGCAAGACCGGGGCGAATTCGGATTACACTGGCGGTCTTTGTTCCGCATTTCCGAAAGAAGCCATGATCCGTCGTCCGTTTTCCGCCCTTGCATTGGGCGTGATGCTGGCTTGCAGCGCAGGCGTGCAGACCGCAGCAGCCCAAGCCGATGCTCCTGTCCAGAAGCGCAGCCCGCGCGAGTCCTACACCAAGTACGAATACCGCATCCCGATGCGCGACGGCGTGAAGCTGTTCACCACGGTGTACGTGCCGAAGGACAGCGCGAAGCCTTATCCCTTCCTGGTACAGCGCACCCCCTACAGCGCCGGCGTGTATGCGCAGGGCGAGCAGCGCTACGGCGTGGACTGGATGCCCGAATCGCTCGGCCCTTCGCGCGAGCTGGAGGACGCCGGCTACATCTTCGTGACCCAGGACGTGCGCGGCCGCTACATGTCCGAAGGCGTGTGGCAGGAGATGACGCCGCACCAGAAAACCAAGCGCGCGAAGGGGGAGGGCCAGGAAAGCGAAGACATGCACGACACCGTCGAATGGCTGCTCAAGCACGTCCCGAACAACAACGGCCGGGTCGGCATCTGGGGCATCAGCTATCCGGGCTTCTACACGGCCGCGAGCATCATCGATTCGCACCCGGCAATCAAGGCCGCTTCGCCGCAGGCCCCGATCGCCGACCTCTACATGGGTGACGACTCCTACCACGGCGGCGCCTTCATGCTGTCGGCGAACTTCGACTTCTACTCGGCCTTCCTGCCGCAGAAGAACCCGACCGCCGGCAACAAGGAGCGTTCCCGTTTCGAATACGGCGAAGCCGACGCCTACGATTTCTTCCTGAAGCGCCTGACGCTGCCGAACATCCTTGCGAGCATGAGCGACGAGCAGCGCGAACTGCTGGTGCCGACCATCGAGCACGATACCTACGACGAGTTCTGGCGCTCGCGCGCCATCACGCCGCACATGAAGAACGTCAAGGCGGCGGTGCTGACGGTGGGCGGCTGGTTCGATGCCGAAGACCCGGCCGGGCCCTTCGCGATTCATAAGGCGGTCGGCAAGTACAACCCGGCCACGCCGAACGCGCTGGTGATGGGACCCTGGGTACACGGCGGCTGGGCGCGCGGCGACGGCGCACGCCTGGGCCACGTGAGCTTCGATGCGAAAACCAGCGAGTACTTCCGCCGCGAGATCCAGTTCCCCTTCTTCGAGCAGCACCTGAAGGGCGTGAAGCCGGCGCGCGCACTGCCAGCGGTGACGGCCTTCGAGACCGGCACCAATGTCTGGCGCAGCTATGCGGCCTGGCCGCCGGCCCCGGCAAAGGCGCGCACGCTGTACTTCGGCCCGAACGGCACGCTGGCCTGGCAACAGCCGGCCAGTGGCGGCAACAGCGGCGCCGGCTACGACGAGTACGTGGCCGACCCGCGCAAGCCGGTGCCCTTCATCGGCTATCCGGCCACCGGGGTGCCGCGCGAGTACATGGTGTCGGACCAGCGCTTCGCCGCGACCCGCCCCGACGTGCTGGTCTACCAGAGCGAGGTGCTGGAAGAAGACGTGACGATCGCCGGGAAGGTAGAGTCGAGGCTGTTCGTGTCGACCACCGGCACCGACGCCGACTGGGTGGTCAAGCTGATCGACGTCTATCCGGCCGAGTACCCGACGCCGCCCGCCGAGCGCAAGGGCAACGATACCGGCCCGCCGGCGCTGAAGCTGGGCGGCTACCAGCAGCTGGTGCGCGGCAATCCGCTGCGCGGCAAGTTCCGCAACAGCTACGAAAAGCCGGAAGCTTTCACGCCGGGCAAGCAGGAAGCGCTCAGCTTCGACATCGGCGACGTCAACCACACCTTCCGCCGCGGCCACCGCATCATGGTGCAGGTGCAGAGCTCCTGGTTCCCGCTGATCGACCTGAACCCGCAGACCTTCACGCATATTCCGAAGGCCAGGCCGGAAGATTTTAAAAAGGCGACCCAGCGCGTGTACCGCGTGCCTGGTGCGGCATCGGGCCTGCAGCTGATGGTGATGCCGGCCCACTGATGTGATTGGCATGGCCGGCATCGCCGGCCATGCAAGTTCACGCCCCGATCCAGGGCAGTCCCGCCTTGCACCAGCCCCCGACCGTCTTGCGATGCCCCTCCGCATCGCGGTCGCCCTCGAAACCTTCCAGGATGTCGTAGGACTCGGCAAAGCCCCGCTCGGTCGCCACGCGCGCGCTGTGGCGCGAGCGCACGCCGGAGCGGCACAGGAACAGCAGCACCTCGTCCTTGCGCGCCACTTGCTGAAGCTGCGCACCGAATGCGGGATTCGGCGCACCACCCGGGTAGGTGGCCCACTCCACCGCGACGTGCTGGGCGTCGGGAATCGCCACCCGGCCGACCCAGTCGCGCTCGGCGTTGGTGCGCACGTCGACCAGCTTCACACGGGGATCGCTGCGCAGCAGCGCGAAGGCTTCGTCGGGCGTGACCGCGCCGGCATAGGGCTGGCCGGCGGCGCGCTGGCGGGCTTGGGCAAGGATGGTCTCAAGGCTAGTCATGGTTGATCCGTTCTGAACAAAAAAGTCAATGCACCAACTTGGTTCGGTGTATCCTGCGCTGCGATGGTGCACGCGCCCAAGCTTGCACCAATGTAGTGCGCCCCTGCACCGGTGTGCGGGAGGCTGATGGACAGATTCTAGGACGGATACCAACGAATTCCAACGAAGCATTGTGCATTTGTTCATAACGCGGGCTTGGCACGGTTCATGCTTTGACATAAAGCAAGTTGCCGCGTTGCGAGTGTTCCATCGCGGCACCCCCTTTTCAATCAGGAGATACGAATGGCAAAGACGGTTGCAGACGTAATTCAACTCATCAAAGACAACGAAGTGAAATTCGTTGACCTGCGTTTCGCGGACACCCGCGGCAAAGAGCAGCACGTGACCGTCCCCGTGTCGCACTTCGACGAAGACAAGTTCGAATCGGGCCACGCCTTCGACGGTTCGTCGATCGCCGGCTGGAAGGGTATCGAAGCATCGGACATGCTGCTGCTGCCGGACCCGAACACCGCCAACATCGACCCGTTCATGGAAGAGACCACGCTGTTCATGCAGTGCGACGTGATCGAACCGTCGGACGGCAAGGGCTATGACCGTGACCCGCGCTCGATCGCCAAGCGCGCCGAAGCCTACCTGAAGTCGACCGGCATCGGCGACACCGCCTACTTCGGCCCGGAGCCGGAATTCTTCATCTTTGATTCGGTCCGCTGGAGGATCGACATGTCGGGCTGCTTCGTCAAGATCGACTCGGATGAAGCTTCCTGGTCGACCGACAAGGAAATCGAAGGCGGCAACAGCGGCCACCGTCCGACCGTCAAGGGCGGCTACTTCCCGGTCCCGCCGGTCGACAGCTTCCAGGACATGCGCTCGGAAATGTCGCTGATCCTCGAATCGATGGGCATCCCGGTCGAAGTGCACCACCACGAAGTGGCTGGCGCCGGCCAGAACGAACTCGGCACCAAGTTCTCGACCCTGGTCGAGCGCGCCGACTGGACCCAGAACCTGAAGTACGTGATCTGGAACGTGGCCCACAGCTACGGCAAGACCGCGACCTTCATGCCGAAGCCGATCAACGGCGACAACGGCTCGGGCATGCACGTGCACCAGTCGATCTGGAAGGACGGCAAGAACCTGTTCGCAGGCGACGGCTATGCCGGCCTGTCGGAAACCGCGCTGTTCTACATCGGCGGCATCATCAAGCATGCCCGCGCGCTGAACGCGATCACCAACCCGGGCACCAACTCGTACAAGCGCCTGGTGCCTGGCTATGAAGCCCCGGTCAAGCTGGCCTACTCGGCCAAGAACCGCTCGGCCTCGATCCGCATCCCGCACGTGGCGAACCCGAAAGGCCGCCGCATCGAGACCCGCTTCCCGGACCCGCTGGCCAACGTCTACCTGTGCTTCGCCGCACTGATGATGGCAGGCCTGGACGGCATCCAGAACAAGATCCACCCGGGCGAAGCCGCGACCAAGGACCTGTACCACCTGCCGCCGGAAGAAGACAAGCTGATCCCGACCGTGTGCTCCTCGCTGGAAGAAGCGCTGGAAGCCCTGAACAATGACCGCGAGTTCCTGACCCGCGGCGGCGTGTTCAGCGACAGCATGATCGACGCCTACATCGACCTGAAGATGACGGAAGTGCAGCGCATGCGCATGACCCCGCACCCGGCCGAATTCGACATGTACTACTCGTCGTAATCAAGAGGTCAACGAATCCGTTGCGCTCATGCATCACAGGGCGTAAGGCTTCGTAACAAAGGCGGGGAAAGCGAGGGCTTTCCCCGCCTTTTTTCATGCTTGCTGTACACTCGGGCCGTTCTACAATAGCTGCACTTTAATTGTGCAAATCGATTCTGATGGGAACGACAATCAGCTTCTTCCGACGCTTCGCAATCGTGCTGGCCGCCGGCCTGGCGCTCCACACCGGGGCCCACGCCCAGGCCGCCGTCTACAAATGCGTGGACGAGCAGGGCCGGGTCGAATTCACCGACACCGCGCGCCGTGGCTGCAAGGCCCTCGACCTGCCGGGCTATGCGCCGCCTCCGCCGCCGCGCGCCTCGGCGCCGATTCCGGCCGTCCGTCCGATGAGTCAGGGGCCTGCGGCTGCCGTCACCCCGGCCAGCTTCCCGCGCGTCGACACTGCCCAGCAGCGCGCGCGTGACGACGACCGCCGCGAGATCCTCAACGACGAACTGCGCACCGAGCAGAAGAAGCTGCTTGAGCTGCGCCGCGACTTCAACAAGGGCGAGCCCGAGCGCCAGGGCAACGAGCGCAATTACGCCAAGTACCAGGAGCGCGTGGCCTCGATGCGCGACGAGATCGGCCGCACCGAGCGCAACATCGAGGCGCTGCAGCGCGAGATCGGCAACATCCGATGAGCGAGCCGGCCGGTCCCTCGCATTTCGCAGGCCTCGACCTGCTGGCCTCGAGCGTGCTGCTGCTCGGGCCCGCGGGCGAGGTGCGCTACGCCAACCCGGCCGCCGAGAACCTGCTCGAGCTCTCGCTCAAGTCGCTGCAGCGCGCGCCGTTGCCCGAACTGTTCGCCAACGGCGCCGAGCTGGCGGCGCTGTGCGCCCAGGCGCTGGCCCACCAGTACGCCGACCTGCGCCAGGACCTGGTCCTGCAACGCAGCGGGCGCGAGCCGCTGCACGTCAACAGCATCGTCAGCGCACTCGGCGAAAGCGAGCTCCTGATCGAGCTGCGCGAGAACGTCCAGCAGCTCAAGCTCGACCGCGAGGAACGCATCCTCGACCAGAGCCAGGCCAACAAGGAACTGATCCGCAACCTGGCGCACGAGATCAAGAACCCGCTGGGCGGCATCCGCGGCGCCGCCCAGCTCCTCGAGCTCGAACTCCCTCCCCATCACCTGACCGACCTGTCGGAATACACCCAGGTGATCATCAAGGAGGCCGACCGTCTCCAGACCCTGGTCGACCGCCTGCTGGCGCCGCACCGCAAGCCGCATATCGTCGGTGACGTCAACATCCACGAAGTGTGCGAACGCGTGCGCAGCCTGATCCTGGCCGAGTTCCCGTCCGGCCTCGGCATCCGGCGCGACTACGACGCCTCGATTCCCGAGTTCAGGGGCGACATGGAGCAGCTGATCCAGGTGGTCCTGAACATCGCCCACAATGCCGCCCAGGCCCTGAAACAGCGGATCGCGGCGGGCGATGCCGAGATCGTGCTGCGCACCCGGGTGGCGCGCCAGGTCACCCTGGCCAAGGTCCGTTATGGGCTGGCATTAGATTTGCATATCATCGACAATGGACCGGGCATCGCACCCGAGATCCGCGACCGCATCTTCTATCCGCTCGTCTCCGGGCGCGAAGGCGGCAGCGGCCTCGGACTGACGCTGGCGCAGACCTTCGTGCAGCAGCACCTGGGTGTGATCGAGTGCGAAAGCCGGCCTGGACTGACGGATTTCCGGATCCTGCTGCCTTTGCCATAAGCCGGGGAGTGCAGGTTTCGCCGTGGGTCCCCATTGAATCGTAGAGCGCGAACGACGGGAAGCACGAACACATGAAACCAATCTGGATTGTCGACGACGACGCATCGATCCGCTGGGTACTGGAAAAGGCGCTGGCGCGCGAAAGCCTGGAGACCCGCAGCTTCGCCAACGCGCAGGATGCGCTGGCCGCCTTCGAGACGGACACACCGCAGGTGCTGGTGTCGGACATCCGCATGCCGGGCGAATCCGGCATCGAGCTGCTGGGCGCGGTCAAGGCGCGCCATCCCGGCCTGCCGGTCATCATCATCACCGCATTCTCCGACCTCGATTCGGCGGTCGCCTCGTTCCAGGGCGGCGCCTTCGATTATCTGGCCAAGCCCTTCGACATCGACAAGGCCGTGGCGCTGATCCGGCGCGCCCTCGAAGAAAGCCTGCGCGAAGCCAGCGTCGAGGCGGCGCCCGCCGAGACGCCCGAGATCCTCGGCCATGCGCCGGCGATGCAGGAAGTGTTCCGCGCCATCGGCCGCCTGTCGCAGTCGAACGTGACGGTCCTGATCACGGGCGAATCGGGCAGCGGCAAGGAGCTGGTGGCGCGCGCCCTGCACAAGCACAGCCCGCGCGCCCAGCAACCATTTATCGCGCTGAACACGGCGGCGATCCCGAAGGACCTGCTGGAATCGGAACTGTTCGGCCACGAACGCGGCGCCTTCACCGGCGCCCAGGCCATGCGGCGCGGCCGCTTCGAGCAGGCCGAGAACGGCACCCTGTTCCTCGACGAGATCGGCGACATGCCCTTCGACCTGCAGACCCGGCTTCTGCGGGTGCTGTCGGACGGCCACTTCTACCGCGTCGGCGGGCACCAGCCGGTGAAGGCCAATGTGCGCGTGATCGCCGCCACCCACCAGAACCTGGAACAGCGCGTGCGCGATGGCCTGTTCCGCGAAGACTTGTATCACCGCCTCAACGTGATCCGCCTGCGCCTGCCTTCCCTGCGTGAACGCAGCGAGGACATTCCGATCCTGGCGCGCCACTTCCTGGTGCAGAGCGCACGCCAATTGGGCGTCGAACCGAAGCGCCTGAGCGAGCCGGCGATGCGTTTCCTGTCCAGCCTCGAGCTGCCCGGCAACGTGCGCCAGCTGGAAAACCTGTGCAACTGGATCACCGTGATGGCGCCCGGCCAGACGGTCGAGGTCAAGGACCTGCCGCGCGACCTGACGCAGGGCGAGCCGGCGCCGTCGACGCTGCAGGACCCGGGCCTGGCCGGCATACCGCAGGCAGCGCAGCCGGCGGCCCCCGGCGTGTCGCCCGTGGCGCCACCGGCCACGCCCGAAGGCTGGATCGCGCTGCTCGAACTGCAGGCCGCGGGCATGCTCAGCGCCGGCCAGACCGACGTGATGGACACGCTCGGCCGCCAGTTCGAGTCGGCCCTGATCAAGACCGCCCTGAAGCACACCCACGGGCGCAAGAACGATGCCGCGATGCGGCTCGGGATCGGCCGCAACACCATCACGCGCAAGATCGTCGAGCTTGGGATAGATGGCGCACGTGACGAGTGATTCCGATGGTGTAAGCTGGCGCATCATGTGCCGATTCTTCGCTTACACCATCCATGCTGATTAACTGCGTCGCCTACCAGGAAGGCAAGAAGCTGTCCGACATTCCCGTCGAGGACATCAGTGAATACCTGAAACTGCCCGATACCTTCGTCTGGGTCGCCCTGCGCGACCCGGACCAGGCCGAGATCGCCACCATGCAGGAAGAATTCGCCCTGCACGAACTGGCGGTGGAAGACGCCGTGCGCGGCCACCAGCGTCCCAAGATGGAGGAGTACGGCGACTGCGTGTTCGTCACGCTCCAGATCCTCGAATACGCCGGCGACGAGCTGGTTTCCGGCGAACTGGCCGTGTTCGCCGGACCCAACTACGTGCTGTCGGTGCGGCGCGACGCCAACCAGGGCTTCCTGGGCGTGCGCGCCCGCGCCGAACGCGAGCCGCACCAGCTGAAGAAGGGCTCGGGATTCGTGCTGTATGCGCTGGCGGACGCGGTGGTGGACCGCTACTTCCCGGTAGTCGACAGGCTCGAGGCCGAGCTCGAATCGATCGAGGACCACATCTTCGGCAAGGTGGGCGAGCAGCGCGCCAACATCGAGCGCCTGTATGCGCTCAAGCGCAAGTCCCAGACCATGCGCCATGCCGTGATCCCGCTGCTGGACGCGGTCGGCCGCCTGTATGGCGGACGGGTGCCGCCGGTAGTGTCCGAAACCCAGGATTACTTCCGCGACGTCCACGACCACCTGCTGCGCATCAGCGGGCGTCTCGATGCCGTGCGCGACACCATCAACACCGCCATCCAGGTGTCGCTGTCGATGGTGGCGATCGAAGAGAACGACATCAGCAAGAAGCTGGCCTCGTACGCGGCGATCTTTGCCGTGTTCACGGCCTTTGCGGGCGTCTGGGGCATGAACTTCGAGTTCATGCCCGAGCTGAAGTGGAAGTACGGCTATCCGGCGGCCTTGTGCACCATGGCCAGCGTGTGCGGCTACATGTACTGGCGCTTCAAAAAAGCAGGCTGGATTTAAACGCTCTTGGGTTTGTCGGCCGTGGCCGCAGCGCCGCCGCAGGCCAGGACCACCAGCAGAATCGCCAGCCACTGCATCCCCGTCAGGCGCTCGCCCAGCACCACCCAGCCGGCCAGCGCCGCGAAGGCCGGCCCTGCGCTGACCAGGATGCCGAACACGCGCTGCGGCAGGCGCGCCAGCGCCGCCATTTCCAGCGTATAGGGCAGGGCGCTCGACAGCACCGCGACCGCCAGGCCGCCGGCCAGCACCGTCGGCAGCAGCAGGTCCGCGCCCGCGTGAACCACGCCGACCGGCACCGTGAACAACGCCGCCGCCAGCATGCCCCAGGCCACCGCCTGGCCGCCGTTCAGGGTCGAGACACGCTTGCCGAACACGATGTACATCGCCCAGCAGAAGGCCGCGCCGAGCGCGTAGGCCACGCCGCCCGGATCGAGCGGCGCGACGCCATCATGCACCGGCGCCAGCAGCCACAGGCCGAAGGCGGCCAGCAGCACCCAGGCAAAGTCGCGCGCGCGGCGCGAGGACAGCACCACCACCGCGAGCGGGCCGACCACTTCGATGGCCACCGCGATGCCGATCGGGATGCGCGCGAAGGCGCCGTAGATCAGGAGGTTCATGCAGCCCAGCATCAGGCCGTATACGAGCAGGTTGACGGCGTCGCGCCGCGCCGGCAGGTGGCGCCAGGGACGCACGACGGCGAGCATGATGACGGCGGCCAGGCCGACCCGTACCGCGGTCACGCCCTGGCTGCCGACCAGGGGAAACAGGTGCTTGGCCCAGGCGGCGCCGGCGTTCACCGACACCATCGAGGCCAGGATCGCCAGGCCGGGCCCGAGAGCCCCGCGTTGGCTCACGCGGCAGCCATCGCCAGCGCCACGGCTTCCGCCACGCGGATGCCGTCCACCGCCGCCGACATGATGCCGCCGGCGTAGCCCGCGCCTTCGCCGGCCGGGAACAGGCCGCGCGTGTTCAGGCTCTGCAGGTCGCCATCGTTGCGCTTGATGCGGATCGGCGACGAAGTGCGGGTCTCGACCCCGGTCAGCACCGCGTCATCCTTGTAGTAACCCTTGATCTGCTTGTCGAAGGCCACGAAAGCTTCGCGCATGGCGGTGATCGCGTACTCGGGCAGCGCAGGGGCGAGGTCGGTCAGGTGCACCGCCGGCTTGAACGAGGGGATCACCGAACCGAATTCCTTCGACGGCCTGCCTTTCACGAAGTCGCCCATCAGCTGGCCCGGCGCGTCGTAATTGCTGCCGCCGAGGACGAAGGCGCGCGATTCCAGCTCGCGCTGGAAGGCGATGCCGGCCAGCGGGTGGCCCGGATAATCCTCGGGCGTGATGCCGACCACGATGGCGCTGTTGGCGTTGCGCTCGTTGCGCGAATACTGGCTCATGCCGTTGGTGACGACCCGGCCTTCCTCGCTCGACGCCGCCACCACCGTGCCGCCCGGGCACATGCAGAAGCTGTACACCGAGCGGCCGTTGGAGGCGTGGTGGACGATCTTGTAGTCGGCCGCGCCGAGCAGCTTGTTGCCGGCGTTCGGGCCGAAGCGGCAGACGTCGATCAGCGACTGCGGGTGCTCGACCCGGAAGCCGATCGAGAAAGGCTTGGCCTCGACGTAGACGCCGCGCTCGTACAGCAGCTCGAAGGTGTCGCGGGCGCTGTGGCCGATCGCCATCACCAGGTGGCGGGTGGCGATCTCCTCGCCGCTGGACAGGCGGATGCCCTGGACCTCGCGCACGCCGTTCTCTTCGCTCACGTAGATGTCGTCGAGCCGGGTTTCAAACCGGATCTCGCCGCCCAGGGCAATGATCTCGGCGCGGATCTGCTCGACCATCTTCACCAGCCTGAAGGTGCCGATGTGCGGCTTGCTGACGTACAGGATTTCTTCCGGCGCGCCGGCCTTGACGAATTCGGTCAGGACCTTGCGGCCGTAGTGCTTCGGATCCTTGATCTGGCTGTACAGCTTGCCGTCCGAGAAGGTGCCGGCGCCGCCTTCGCCGAACTGCACGTTCGACTCGGTATTCAGCTTGCGCTTGCGCCAGAAGCCGAAGGTGTCGACGGTCCGTTCGCGCACGATCTTGCCGCGCTCGAGCACCAGCGGGTTCAGGCCCATCTGGGCCAGGATCAGGGCCACGAACATGCCGCAGGGACCCATGCCGACCACCACCGGGCGCGGGGTTCCCGGCGCCGGTTTGGCGGCGACGAACTTGTAGCCGGTGTCGGGCGAGGGAAAGACGGCGGGGTCTTTTGCCAGGCGCGCCAGCACGGCCGCTTCGTCACGCACGTCGGCGTCGATCGAATAGATCAGCACGATGGCGGACTTCTTGCGCGCGTCGTAGCTGCGCTTGAAGACGGTGAAATCGAGCAGGTCGCCGCTGTCGATGCCGAGGCGGGCCAGGATGGCGTCGCGCAGTGCGGGTTCCGGGTGGTCGAGGGGAAGTTTGAGTTCGCTGATTCGGAGCATGGTGTCGTGACGGGCAGGTTGCTGGTGATGCAACAGAGAATGAGGGGCCGGGGCCAAGCCGCTATTTTACCCAAGAGCCCATGCCACAGGGCAGAAATGATGCATCCAGCAAAACCTTATGGTGCGCTGCAATATTTCCGATCAGTACTGTCAGAATAAGCATATTTGTACCAATGTGCTTACATTTAGTTCGGAAATTTCGCTGCGGCGCACGATGGCCAAGAAAGAAAACTCAATGAAATCAATGCGTTGTTAAATTCTGTATTGATGCATTGGAATATTTAACATGTAAATATATGCATGTTTCTATCGTGAAAGTTCGTTGCCTAAGGCATAAGAACATGCGGCATGCCTGAATGGAGCAAGCAGGTTTGCTGCAAAACAGCGATTTGTAATAACAACCAGAGCACCAAGGTCTTCGCCAACCTGGGCCGCTACTACATTCCGGTGATGTCGAACACCAACGTCGGTCTGTCGGGCGTCGAAACCGACTACACCGACTACTTCGTCTACGATCGATCCGAACATCAAGCCGATGGATGGGGGAAGCGTTGGCATGGGCGTGATGTCAAGATCAGGGTAGACGGGTCTGCGCACCATATCGGTGCGTCATGGTTTTCATTCTTTCCTGCACCTTGACGGGGCGTGGCACAGAAAAAGAAATGTTCTTAAATTGGGCAGGTATAAGAATATTCAGTTTCTGAAAAGGCAGGCGTCGCGCTTTGAGTAATAGAAATATTGCTGCACAGCATATTTGCTGCGCCGCATATCCATAAAATTCGGCCAGAAATCACTGCTTCACAGAAAAGTCCGTAAAGATGCGGATTTCCACGTATTTGTTCAGATCCGGGCACTTTGGGCGCAGAAAGTATGCTGCGCTGCAGAAAAAAGGTGTTTTTATGCCATACGCCTAATAGTATTTTGGAAAGTGTTGTAAGTGTGCACATTTCCAACAGTTATTATTGACGACGCAACTTTGCCTATGATTCTATGTGTGGGTTGAGCTGGCACAACCAGTGAAACGAGGAATGAACATTCCTCATTTTGCCAGCCGGGAGAGAGAAAGTCGGATCCCCGGGGGCAGTCAGTGCCGGACATCAAAGCAAGAATGACCAGCACGTCGGGGCTCTTCGGTTGCATTGCTCTGATTTTAATAAATTTGCTTCGCTAGAATTGAATGGGAGATTTATGTTGCATACGGTAAAACAAACGTCGAGGACGGCCCTGCTGCGTCGGTCGGCAATTTCGGTGGCGGTCGGCATGTGCTTCATGGGCGCAGCATTGGCTGCCGAGACCGGCGGCCTGCGTATCGCCATTACCGCCCAGGGCAAGCCGGTTGCCGGCGCGACGGTGCGCATCAGCTCGCCGAGCAGCCTGATCACCAAGACCGCTGTGACCGAAGCAGACGGCACCGTCCGTGTCGCCGGTCTGGACCCTGCAACCGACTACAAGATCGAAGTCGTCGCTCCGGGCTACTCGAACTTCGTCGCCAGCGACGTGGCCGTGGTCTCGAACACCAATCCGACCGTCAGCTACTCGCTGGGCGGCGACAGCGGCGCGCAGCAAGTGGTCGTGACCGGTTCGCGCCTGGTGCGCGTCGACACCACCTCGGCAACCGTCGGCACCGTGCTGAACCTGGGCGTCGTGGAATCGCTCCCGACCGGCCGTAACTACCAGAGCTACCTGCAGCTGGTCCCGGGCGTCAAGCCTTCGGCCGGCGGCAACCCGTCGTCGAAGTCGGGCGTGAACTACTCGGACATCGGCGGCACGACCGGCACCTCGTCGGACAATGTCTACATCCTGGACGGCGTCGATGTCACCGATTCGAACACCGGTACCTTCGGTTCGAACATCAACTCCGAGATCATCCAGGAACAGCAGATCCTGACCGGCGGCATCCCGGCGGAATACGCGGGCGGTTCGGGCCTGGTCTCGAAGGTCATCACCAAGTCGGGCAGCAACGAATTCCACGGCTCGGTCAACTACTACTTCCAGAACGACAATCTGGTTGCCGACAACAAGCACAATACCGCTTCCGGCTTCTCGACCTACGATGCGGCCGTCACCCTGGGTGGCCCCGTCATCAAGGACAAGCTGTGGTTCTTCGGTTCCTACCAGAAGAAATTCCGTGAGACCGACGTCGTCAACGCCGGCACCGGCGCCTTCATGCGTTCCGTCGAACGTGACGACCGCCTGGGCTTCATGAAGCTGACCTGGCAGGCAACCGAGAACGACCGCCTGGTGGCCTCGTTCTTCAACGACCCGACCAAAACCACCGGCACCACGCTCGCGACCACGCTGAACAACCGTGACCAGACCCGCAAGGCGGGCGGCGACAACTACAATATCCAGTACTCGCGCGACATGGAAAACCTGCGCGTGACCGCGTACGCTTTCCGCCACATCGGCGAAGTGTCGGATTTCGCAGCCAACCAGACGGCCCGTAACAACGTCGCCTTCCGCAACAACCCGGGCGCAACGCTGGAACAGCGTAACCTGGGTGGCTTCGGCACCGACACCATCACGGAACGCAACCGTGACGAAGTTGGCATCAATGCCGAGTACTTCTGGGAAACCGCGAATTCCGGTACCCACACCATCAAGTCCGGCTTCCTGGTCTCGAAGAACGAGTACTTCGAAGATGCACGCTACACCGGTACCGAGCGGGCAATCTACACCTCGATCGCCGCCGCCAATTCCGGCGTCAGCTTCGCGGACTTCATCGGCTCCGGCTGGACCGGCTCGCGCGCCATGGCCGCCGCCGACGTGCCGCGTGTGATCACCGCCATCAACGGTGCCTCCGCTGCCGACAAGGCCTACTACACCGGCCTGCTGGACACCAACCGCGACGGCGTGATCTCCGATGCCGAAGTGCGCGCCGTGCGCTTCAACAGCACCGCCGGCAACCCGGGCGGCCAGGTCAACCAGTACCGCATCGTCGAGACCCAGACCGCACCGTACACCGTGGAAGCGACCGGCAAGGCCTTCTTCCTTCAGGACACCTGGACCAAGGGCCAGCTGACCATCGGCGCCGGCGTGCGTGCCGAAGAGTGGGTGCACAAGGATTCGAAGGGCAACGACTCGGCCAAGTTCGACTGGAAGCTGGCGCCGCGCCTGAACGTGGTGTACGACCCGGTCGGCGACGGCCGCAGCAAGATCTGGGGCTTCCTGGGCCGTTACTACGACCCGATCCGCACCAACATGTCCGACTTCGCCGGTAACCTGACCGGTCCGGTGCAGGAAGAGCAAGTCCGCCTGGGCGAGCGCTGGCTGACCTTCCGTACCCGCGGTGGCGAAAAGACCCCGGATGCGATCTTCTCGCCGTCGACCAAGACGCCGTTCACCGACGAGTTCATGCTCGGCTATGCGACCAACCTGGGCCGCGACTACACTGCGTCGATCGCCTACACCAAGCGCCGTACCCGCGACATCCTGGAAGACTACGACCTGCACCTGTATTCGGATCCGACCAATACGCCGGACATGGAAGGCTATGCGGCGCCGAACTCGGCCTTCTACCTGCCGTACTCGTACTTCGGCTTCAATGGTGCGCCGAACGCCAACTACGTGCTGGGCACGCTGGCCGGCGGCAAGCGCGACTACCAGGGCGTGGAAGTCAGCCTGACCAAGGCCAAGCGCGACAATTGGATGGGTTCGGTGTCGTACACCTGGAACCAGGCCAAGGGCAATACCAACTCGGATAGTAATGCCGACTTCCAGGGCGACTGGATCGCGCTGGATCCGCGCGCACCGAACGCGTACGGTCCGCAGCCTGGCGACATCAAGCACCAGTTCAAGGGCTATGGCACCTACTACTTCAACAACGGTCTGGAGCTGAGCGGCGTGTTCAACTGGAACAGCGGCATGCGCTACACCCGCGCGCAGCTGATCTCCGGTCGTTACCTGCCTGAGATGGACGCCGCCTACGTGGTCGGCAACACCCTGGACACCTGGATCAAGCCGGGATCCATCGGTGCCGAGGTGGGTCCGTCGTACTACACCTTCGACCTCCGCCTGAAGTACACCTACAAGCTGGCAGGCAGCCAGAAGGTCGAGTTCTTCCTCGACATGTTCAACGTCCTGGACAAGCAGTCGGGCATGTCGGCAATGGCTCTGACCGCCGGCAACGGCGTGTACAAGTTCGGCGAATCGAACACCTTCGTCGAGCCACGCCGCCTCTACGTCGGCGCACGCTACTCGTTCTAATCCAGCGAGCTTCAGTGTATGAAACCGGCCCCGCAAGGGGCCGGTTTTTTTACGCCCGCCAGGTTTACATGCCGTTCCAGAGCCCGCCCAGCATGGCCAGCGCCGCCAGCGCCGCGGTCTCGGTGCGCAGCACCCGCGGACCGACCGACAGGGCCAGCGCGCCGGCGGCCAGCGCCGCCTCTTCTTCTTCCGCCGTGAAGCCGCCTTCCGGTCCCACCATCAGGGTCAGCGCCTGCGGTCCGGCGGCGCGCGCCCATTGCGCCAGCGAGGTGTCTGCGCGTGGACTCAGCAGGATGCGCGGCGCGGGGGAGGGCGCCGCCACCCAGCGCCCGAACTCCGCCACCGGCGCCAGGCTGGCCAGCCGGTTGCGCCCGCACTGCTCGGACGCCGCCACGATCACGCCTTCCCAGTGCAGGTGGCGCTTCTCCGCGCGCTCGCCCGACAGGCGCACCACGCTGCGGCGCGCCGCCAGCGGTTCGATGCGGGCCACGCCCAGTTCCACCGCCTTCTCGATGATCCAGTCCATCTTCGATCCTTCCGGCAAGCCCTGGGCCAGGGTGAGGGCATACGGCAGTTCGGCCTCGCGCGCTTCGTGGGCGCCGACCGTGGCGCTGGCGCGCCGCTTGCCGATGTCGGCCAGGGTGGCGTCGTACTGGCCGCCACGGCCGTCGAACAGGGTCAGGGCGTCGCCCGCTTGCATGCGCACCACGTGCAGGTGGTGGGCGACGGACTCGGGCAAATCGACGGTGGCGCCGACAATCAAGGGCTCGGGACAATAAAAACGGGGCATGCGGCGCTTTTCCGGAGTGAACAAAGCTGCATTTTAATTCGGCAGCAGTCTGTCTGCTAAAATAACGGGTTACGGCCAGCTGCACCGCCACCGCTTCCCAATCCAGACCTCCGTACGCTCATGAAATCTACGCAAACCACCACCCTGATGGCCAACGCGATCCGCGCGCTGGCGATGGACGCCGTCCAGAAAGCCAACTCCGGCCACCCGGGCATGCCGATGGGCATGGCCGAGATCGGCGTCGCGCTGTGGGACAAGCACTACCGCCACAATCCGGCCAATCCGGGCTGGTTCAACCGCGACCGCTTCCTGCTGTCGAACGGCCACGGCTCGATGCTGCACTACGCGATGCTGCACCTGGCCGGCTACGACCTGACGATGGACGACCTGCGCGACTTCCGCCAGCTGCACTCGAAGACCGCGGGCCACCCGGAAGTGGGCATCACCCCGGGCGTGGAAACCACCACCGGCCCGCTGGGCCAGGGCATCGCCAACTCGGTCGGCATGGCGCTGGCCGAGTGGCTGCTGGGCTATGAATTCAACCGCCCGGGCTACGACGTGGTCGACCACTATACCTATGCCTTCCTGGGCGACGGCTGCCTGATGGAAGGCATCTCGCACGAAGTGGCCTCGCTGGCCGGCACCCTGCGCCTGAACAAGCTGATCTGGCTGTACGACGACAACGGCATCTCGATCGACGGCCGCGTCGAAGGCTGGTTCACCGACGACACCCGCAAGCGTTTCGAAGCCTACGGCTGGAATGTGATCGGCCAGATCGACGGCCACAGCGTGACCGCCGTGTCCGACGCCATCGAACAGGCGAAAGGCTCGGACCGTCCGACCCTGATCATGTGCAAGACCATCATCGGCAAGGGCGCGCCGAACCTGGAAGGCGGCGACAAGGTCCACGGCGCCCCGCTGGGCGACAAGGAAATCGCGGCCGTGCGCCAGCACCTGCTGTGGGATCCGATCCCCTTCGACATCCCGGGCGAGATCTATGAAGCCTGGGACGCCAAGGCACGCGGTGCGCAGATGGAATCCGAGTGGAACGCCAAGTTCGCCGAATACCGCGCCGCCCACCCGGAACTGGCCGCCGAATTCGAGCGCCGCATGAAGGGCGAGCTGCCGGGTAGCTTCCAGCAAGTGCTGGACGCCGCCATCGCCGCCTGCGTCGACAAGAAGGAAACCATCGCCACCCGCAAGGCTTCGCAGAACGCGATCCAGGCCCTGGCCCCGATCCTGCCGGAATTCCTGGGCGGCTCGGCCGACCTGACCGGCTCGAACCTGACCAACTGGAAGGAATCGGTGGCGGTGCGCTCGGGCATCCCGGGCAACCACATCAACTACGGCGTGCGCGAGTTCGGCATGGCCGCGATCCAGAACGGCGTCGCCCTGCACGGCGGCTTCATCCCCTTCGGCGCGACCTTCCTGACCTTCTCGGACTACAGCCGCAATGCCCTGCGCATGGCCGCCCTGATGAAGATCCGCTCCCTGTTCGTGTTCACCCACGATTCGATCGGCCTGGGCGAAGACGGCCCGACCCACCAGTCGATCGAGCACGTGTCCTCGCTGCGCCTGATCCCGAACCTGGACAACTGGCGTCCGTGCGACACCGTCGAATCGCAGGTGGCCTGGGGCGCCGCCGTGCAGCGCAAGGACGGCCCGTCGACCCTGATCTTCTCGCGCCAGAACCTGCCGTTCATGGAGCGTGACGCCGCCACCATCGCCAACGTGGCCAAGGGCGGCTACGTGCTGCGCGACGCCGCCGATGCCAAAGTCATCCTGATCGCCACCGGTTCGGAAGTCGAACTGGCGATGAAGGCCGCCGACGCGCTGGCAGGCGAGGGCATTGCCGCCCGCGTGGTCTCGATGCCGTCGACCGACGTGTTCGAGCGCCAGGAACAAAGCTACAAGCAACAGGTCCTCCCGCGCGGAATTCCGCGTGTCGCCATCGAAGCCGGCGTGACCGACTTCTGGTACAAGTACGTGGGCCTGGAAGGCGCGGTGGTCGGCATCGACACCTTCGGCGAATCGGCGCCGGCGCCGGTGCTGTTCAAGCACTTCGGCTTCACCGTCGAGAACGTCGTGGCCAAGGCCAAGGGCGTCATCGCGGCGTAAAGCGTTTTAGCGGGCTGCCCCAGGGCGGCCCGCTGTGTATCTGGGGTACGAAAAAGTTTTTTCTATAATCAGGAGCTAAGCAATGACGATCAAAGTTGCAATCAACGGTTATGGCCGCATCGGCCGCAACATCCTGCGTGCTTTCTACGAAGGCGGCAAGAAGCAAGACATCCAGATCGTGGCGATCAACGACCTGGGCAATGCCGAATCGAACGCCCACCTGACCCGCTATGACACCGCGCACGGCAAGTTCCCGGGCACCGTCACGGTCGAAGGCGACAACATGATCGTCAACGGCGACAAGATCCGCGTGTTCGCGCAGCGTAACCCGGCCGAGATCCCATGGGGCGAACTGGGCGTGGACGTGGTGCTGGAGTGCACCGGCTTCTTCACCACCAAAGAGAAGGCCTCGGCCCACCTGAAGGGCGGCGCCAAGAAGGTGATCATCTCGGCACCGGGCGGCAAGGACGTCGACGCCACCATCGTATTCGGCGTCAACCAGGACGTGCTGAAGTCGACCGATACCGTGATTTCGAACGCATCCTGCACCACCAACTGCCTGGCCCCGCTGGTCAAGCCGCTGCACGACGCCATCGGCCTGGAAACCGGCCTGATGACCACCGTGCACGCCTACACCAACGACCAGGTGCTGACCGACGTGATGCACGAAGACCTGCGCCGCGCCCGTTCGGCCACCCAGTCGATGATCCCGACCAAGACCGGCGCCGCCGCCGCGGTCGGACTGGTGCTGCCGGAACTGAACGGCAAGCTGGACGGCTTCGCGATCCGCGTGCCGACCATCAACGTGTCGATCGTCGACCTGTCCTTCATCGCCAAGCGCGACACCACCGTCGACGAAGTCAACCAGCTGATGAAATCGGCGTCGGAAGGCGCCCTCAAAGGCATCCTGACCTACAACACCGATCCGCTGGTCTCGGTCGACTTCAACCACAACCCGGCCTCGTCGAACTTCGACGCGACCCTGACCAAGGTGTCGGGCCGCCTGGTGAAAGTATCGTCCTGGTACGACAACGAGTGGGGCTTCTCGAACCGCATGCTGGACACCACCGTTGCGCTGATGAACGCAAAATAAGCGGCAAGGCTGTACATACAGAAGTTTGCAAAACGCCCCGGGAGGGGCGTTTTTCATATGTAGATATGCGCTTAACACAGAAGAATATTCGGCGTTGAGGAAAAACAACAGGTATCAGGTTTTTTAACCTTTCCTTAAGAAGAGCGTTTTCTTACTAACAAGTTCCTGCGAGACTTAATCCCTGTATGCATGAAATGCATATCTCATACTCGAGAAAACATAATAGAAATGTTTGGGACGGAAAACGTGAATAAACCTCTTTTGAAACACAGTGTCGTCGCAGTTGCCCTGGCAGTTGGCGCCGCACCGTTCGCCCTGGCGCAGAACTCCGCATCGGAAGCGCCGTCTACCGTCTATGTGACGGGTTCGAACCTGAAGCGCACCGACAAGGAAGGCACCCAGCCGATCCAGACCATCACCGCCAAGGAAATCCGCGAGTCCGGCGCCTCCACGGTCACCGAGCTGATCCGCCTGGTGCCGGCGATGGGTACCGACAACAACCTCGACACGAATGACGGCGGCTTCTCGCGCGGCGTCTCGACCGCCTCGCTGCGCGGCCTGTCGTCGACCTCGACCCTGATCCTGCTGAACGGCCGCCGCATGGCGCCGTCGGCCTACGCCGACCCGAACAACGGCAACTCGACCCTGTACGACCTGAACCAGATCCCGCTGAATGCCCTCGAGCGCGTCGAGATCCTGAAGGATGGCGCATCGGCCGTGTACGGCTCCGACGCGATCGGCGGCGTCATCAACTTCATCACCAAGTCGGCGTTCCGCGGCTCGGAAATCAGCGCCCGCATGAGCACCAACGACGACGGCGAATTCACCCGCAAGGGCGCGACCTTCTTCACCGGCCTGGGCGACGTCGAGACCGACGGCTTCAATGTGTTCTTCACGGCCGACATCTCGGACCGCGACCGCACCCAGCGCGACGAAGTGCGCGACATCAAGTTCGAGGAGTACAAGCGCCTGCAGAACCGCTATGCGACTCCGTTCGGCAGCAACATTTCGGCTTCGCCAATCTTCTACCGCGAAAGCGCCCCGGGTTCGGGTTCGTTCACCGCGACCCAGGCGAATGCCGCCGACCGCCTGCGCATTCCATTGACCAACTGCCCGACCAACCGTCAACTGGTCGGCAGCACCCAGATGGGCTTCGCCGCCAGCAGCGTCTTTATCGGCCGCACCTTCTGTAACTACGACAGCAACCAGAACCTGGAAGGCACCAGCGCCGGCAAGGACGGCAGTTTCCTGACCCGCGGCGTGCTGAAGCTGGGCGAGAACGTGCGCGCCTTCGCTGAAGTGGCGTATGCCCGCACCGAGCGCCAGTACACCTCGTCGCCGATCTCGATCAGCACCACCCCGGTGACCAACTTCACCGCCAGCGGCGTGGCGCCGTCGTACCAGACCATCCTGCCGGTCGGCCACCCGGACAACCCGTTCCCGACCGCGCGCGCCTCGGTCGTGTACCGCTTCGAGAATGCGCCGAGCGGCACCGAGACCATCAACCAGACCGGCCGCTTCCTGACCGGCCTGTCGGGCTCGCACTTCAACTGGGATTGGGAAACCGCCTTCCTGTACAACGAAGCGCGCAAGGAAGACGGCTACAACGGCCGCCTCTACCTGCCGACCCTGCGCAAGCTGAATTCAGGTTCGACGCTCGCCCAGGTCGCCGCCGACCCGACCCTGTTCCGCAGCACCCGCTCGGATGACCGCTCGAAGATCGCCCAGTTCGATGCCAAGGCCAGCACCACCTTCGGTTCGCTGCCGGGCGGTGCGATCGGCATGGCGGTCGGCGCCGAGTTCCGCCGCGAGAACCTGATCATGCGTCCGGATGCGGAACTGGCAGCCGGCAACATCTACGGCCTGGCCAACGTCATCATCGACGGCGAGCGCGACGTCAAGTCGGGCTTCGTGGAATTCCGTACTCCGTTCTTCAAGAACTTCGAGATGGACTTCGCCGGCCGCTGGGACAAGTACGAAGGCATGAAGACCAACTTCGTGCCGAAGGTCGGCGCCAAGTGGACCGCCACCAAGACCCTGGCTTTCCGCGGTACCTATGCGGAAGGCTTCCGCGCTCCGGCACTGTCGCAGGTGACCCCGGGCGGCGCGCAGTTCTTCCTGACGGGCCTGTTCGATCCGAAGCGTTGCGAAGCCGACGAGCGCACCCCGAAACCAGGCGCGACGGAAGTGGACTGCAACAAGTCGGCATCGGGTACGGGCGGCGCCAATCCGGACCTGAAGCCGGAAACCTCGAAGTCCTACTCGTTCGGCATCCTGTTCTCGCCGACCACGAACTGGGACTTCGGCCTGGACTTCTTCAAGATCCGCAAGGAAGGCGAAGTGGCACTGGGTTCGGCCTTCGACGCGCTGCGTAACGAAAACAACAATCCCGGCCTGATCGTGCGCGACACCAACCCGGCCAACCTGCTGCGCGATGCCGCCGGCAACCCGATCCCGGGCACCGGTCCGCTGCTGGCAGTGCGCGAGCCTTGGCTCAACCAGGGCGCGATGGAAACCCGCGGCGTCGACATCGACGTGGCCTTCCGCAAGAACCTCGGTTCGATCGGCAGCTTCAGCGCCAAGCTGACCTCGACCTACACCCATGCCTATTACCTGGCACAGGAAGCGGGCGATCCGGAGCACAACATCGCTGGCTTCAACGCCGGCCTGGTGGACTGGAACCTGTCGAGCGGCCTGAACGTTCCGCGCTGGAAGACCAACATGTCGGCCTCGCTGAGCCGCGGTGCGCATTCCTTCAGCGCCAACCTGAACTACACCGGCCAGGTTTCGCTGCGTCGCAAGTGGGACAAGGACGTCACCTACGCGATGCCGTTCTGCCATTACGCTCCGGTTGTGAACAGCACCACGACGGCGAACTTCCCGAGCGCCAGCGCATCGGTGCCGGGCTACCTGGCGGCCTTCCCGGATTGCGCGGTCAAGGAATGGGTCCGTGTCGGCGTGGGCTACACCTACACCGGCATCAAGAACATGGCGCTGACCTTCAACGTCCAGAACCTGTTCGACGAAGCCGCACCGTACGATCCGCGCTACGGCGCAATCGGCGGCACCGGCTACAACGCCGGCCTGCACAACCCGTACGGCCGTTACTTCACCGTCTCGGCGAAGTACAACTTCTAAGCGCCTCGCGCCTAGTAAAAACCCGGCGTCAAGCCGGGTTTTTTTTCGTCCCGCGCTTCAGGCGTCCGGCCAGGGCGTCAGGATCTCGACCCCGTTCTTGGTGACCGCCACCATGTGCTCCCATTGGGCCGAGAGCGAGCCGTCCGCCGTGACCACGGTCCAGCCGTCGTCGAGCTGGTCGACGTCGGCGCCGCCAAGGTTGATCATCGGTTCCACCGTGAAGGTCATGCCTTCCTTGAGCAGCAGGCCGGTGTTCGGGCGGCCGTAGTGCAGCACCTGCGGCTCTTCGTGGTAGACGCGGCCGATGCCGTGGCCGCAGTACTCGCGCACCACCGAGAAGCCGGCGCCTTCGGCCAGCTTCTGGATCGCGTGGCCGACGTCGCCCAGGCGCGCGCCCGGGCGGACCTGGCGGATGCCGGCCATCATGGCCTGCCAGGTGGTATCCACGAGTTTGCGCGCCACCGGCGCGGGCTCGCCCACGAAATACATGCGGCTGGTGTCGCCATGCCAGCCATCCTTGATCACGGTGACGTCGATGTTGACGATGTCGCCTTCCTTCAGTACTTCCTTCTCGCTCGGGATGCCGTGGCAGACCACGCCGTTGACCGAGGTGCACAGGGTCTTCGGGAAGCCGTGGTAGCCGACGTTGGCCGGCGTCGCCTTCTGGACCTTGCGGATGTAGTCGTTGCAGCGGCGGTCGAGTTCTTCGGTCGAGACGCCGGGCAGCACGTGTTCCCTGATCATCGCCAGCACCTCGGCGGCGAGGCGGCCGGCGACGCGCATTTTCGCGATGTCCTTGTCGTTCTTGAGTTTGATTGCCATTGTGTTGTTCTGCTGTCTGCGTAGTCCGCCATGATACCCGCGCCCAATGAAAAATGCCCGCCAGGCGAACCTGGCGGGCATTGCTGCACTCTCCGATCATGCCCCGCAGGGCATCGTCATCAGAATGCCTGGTTGTAGCGCACGTAGAAGAAGCGGTCGATCGGGTAGTCCGCATCCACGCGCGACGACGAGGCGGCGCTGGTGGTGATCAGGCGCGGCTTCTTGTCGAGCAGGTTGTTGACGCCGACCATGACCTGGCCCTTCCACGCGGTCTTGTAGCCGACGCTGAGGTCGGTGTAAGCCACGCCGCCGAGCTGGTTGTAGTTCTTGCCCCAGCTTGCTTCGCCGCCGATGTTCGAGCACTCGGTGGCGTTGACCTTGTAGCAGCGGTCCTTCACGCCGCCGTGGTAGCGGGTGGTGACGGTGGCGTTCCAGTTGGCCAGGCTCCAGTCCAGCGACAGGTTGGTCTTGGTGCGGTTGTAGAAGTACTCGCCGGCTTCGTCGACCCATTCCGCACCGGCGGTCGCCTGCTCGCGCAGCTTGTCGACGTAGGCGGTGTCGGAACGGAGGGTGAACTGGCCGTACTTGGTACGCGGCAGGCGGTAGGCGATCGACAGGTCGACGCCTTCGGTTTCCTGAGCGCCGATGTTGGCGTTGCCGCGGTTCAGCGAGGTGATCTGGCCGGTGATCGGATCACGCTTGAGCGCGGCGCAGTACGGCGCCAGGCCCTGCACGTAGCAGTATTCCGCCACGTCGGTCGAGGTGATCTCGGTGATGCGGTTGGCGATCTTCACCTTGAACCAGTCCAGGCCCAGGGTGAAGCCCGGTACGAAGGATGGGCTGTACACGAAGCCGGCGGTGCGGGTGACCGCGGTTTCCGGAGTCAGGGCCGCGTTGCCGGCGCCTGCCATGAACGGATACGGGCTCTGGTCGCCGGCGGCGCTGGTGATCGGGCCGGTCTGCGCCAGCTGGCGGAAGCCCGCGCCGGCGCCTGCCGCCGCGCAGCGTGCCGCCACGGCCGGGTCGCTGGTCTGGCCGTACAGCGCGTCGCACGGATCCAGGTAGTCGTCGAAGGTCTGCTGGCCGCCGCCGAAGGTGTCGCCCACCGACGGAGCACGGAAGCCTTCAGCCCAGGTGCCGCGCACCAGCAGATCCTTGGTCGGCTTCCACATGAAGCTGGCCTTGCTGTTGTTGGTCACGCCGAAGTTGCTGTAGTCCGAGTGGCGGGTCGCCAGGTTCAGGCTCAGCAGCTCGGCGAAACGCACGCCCTTCAGCAGCGGCACGTTCACCTCGGCGTAGGCTTCGCGCACGGTGTAGCGGCCGCGGGTCGGATTGCCCGCCAGGTCGCTCGAGTAGCCCGATTGCTCGAACTGGCCCGGCAGGTCGTAGCCGCGCACTTCGCGGTGCTCGAGGCCGACCGCGACGCCGACGCCGCCGGCCGGCAGGCTGAAGATCTCACCCGAGATGTCGGCGGTGGCGCTGTTGATGGTGCTGCCGTAGGTGGCCTGGCCGGTCGACATGACGTAGTCCAGCACTTCCGGGTTCGATGCCGACGGGCCGCCGATGATGTCGAACGGACGGCATTCCGCCAGCGCGATGGGGTTGGCGGCGGTGCCGCACTGGACCACGCCGGAAGCGTTGCGGAACGACGGGCCGAGGGCGCGCTTCAGGTTCAGCAGGTTCAGGTTGCCGGTGCCGTAGGTCGAACCGCGCAGCGCGCTGTGGTTGTAGCCGACGCTCCAGTTCCATGGCAGCGTGCGGAATTCGAAGTCGCCCGACAGGGTGGCGTCGATGTGCAGGGTGCGGTTCTGGTTCTCGGTGATGCGCGGACGCTCGATGGTGCGGCGGTAGAAGATCAGGTCCTGGCCGTTGCCGGCGCCTGCTACCTGGTTGCCGTAGGGGTTGAAGTAGCTGTCCTTGTCGATGTAGACAGGGAAGGCCGGCTGGCTGAAGCTGTTCAGCGGGTAGCCGGCGATCTGGGCCACCGACTTGCGCTGCGAGTACATCGCGGTGGTCTGGAACTGCATGCCGTACGGCAGTTCGACGGTGCCCTTGGTGAACAGGGTGTCGAGCTTGGTCGGCATCGCGAACATCATCTGCGACGCGCTGTTGAAGTTGTCCGCGGCACGGCCGTCGTAGTCGTGGTAGTTGGCCGGGTTGCGCGAGTCGCTGCCGGTGCCGTCGCCCAGCGGGCCGCCGGTGTGGTTCAGGACCTTGTCGAAGGTGCCGTCGAGGTCGGTGATATTGCCCCATGGGCCGACGCCGAAGCCTTCGGTCGGGTATTGCGGGCCGCGCGGGAAGCCGGTGATCGGACGCTTGTTCGCCCACACCACGCCTTGCTCGGTGTGCGACAGGCCGAACATCAGCGACGCCTTTTCGCCGTTGGCGCCGTAGCTCAGCGAGAAGTCCTTGCTCTTGCCGTCGCCTTCCTTGTTGGCGCCCAGGTAGACGCTCAGGTTGCCGCCGTCCATGCGTTTCTTCAGGATGATGTTGACCACGCCTGCGATCGCGTCCGAGCCGTAGATCGACGAGGCGCCGTCCTTCAGCACTTCGATACGGTCGATCATCGAGGCCGGCACGGTCGACATGTCGGTGTAACCGTCGACCGACTGGGTCCAGCGCTTGCCGTCCACCAGCACCAGCAGGCGGTTCGAGCCGAGGTTGCGCAGGTTGATGAACTGGCCGCCGTTTTCACGGTTCGAGGTCAGCGAGCCGCCCTTGCTGAAGTCCGGCGAACCGACCGAGGACAGCTGGTTCAGCACGTCGCCGACGGTGATCAGGCCGGTCTTCTGAATCTGTTCCTGGGTCATGACCTGGATCGGCTGGGCCGTTTCCAGGTCCACCTGGCGGATACGCGAGCCGGTCACTTCGACGCGCTGCAGCGGCTGCGCCGCTTCCTGGGCAACCGCGGCGTGCATGCCGAGGGTCATGCCGCCCAGGCAGATCGCGCGGATCGACCGGGACAAGATTGTTTCCATCATGTTGCAAACTCCTTGGGTGAAAACGCGGCCATGCTGTCGTGCAGCAAAGCCACAGGGAAGGGTCCTTGGACCAACCTGAAAATAGTCAAGGTTTTAACTGAACTTACTTTCAAGTCAGCAATCAAAGCACCTGCCGTCCCGGAGTGTCAATGGAATCAACCTTACAGAATGACTAAGTGTTGCATAAATGTGTATTTACTTAACAATTACAATTTCACCATTGACCGCTGAAAATGTTAATCAGAAATGAAAAAAGCCCGGCCGGCTTGCGCCGGTCGGGCTTGTGACGCAATTAAATTGCGTCGAATCGATTAACCGTAGTTAGTCGCTAGAATCAGAAGTTCTGGTTGTAGCGGACGTAGAAGAAACGGTCGATCGGCAGTTCCGGGTTCACCGAGCTCGACGAGTTCGGGCCACCGTAGCCGCTGTTCGAGTTGTAGTTGATGATCGGACCCTTGTTGCCGATGTTGTTCACACCAGCCAGCAGCTTCGCATTCCAAGGCAGGGCGTAGCCGACCGACAGGTCGGTGTACCACATTTCCTTGAACTTGTTGTAGCCGGTGCCCCAGGTTGCCAGGCCGGTCGGGTTCGAGCACTCGACTGCCGGGGAGGCGGTCCAGCAACGGTTCTTCTGGCTGCTGTAGAAGCGGTTGGCCAGGGTCACGTTCCAGTTGCCCAGGCTCCAGTCGAAGGCAACGTTCGCTTTCCACTTGAAGATGTCGTACTCGCCGGAAAACTCAGTGAAGTTGCCAGTGTTGCTCGACTTGCTGCGCCAGGAGTCGACGTAGGTGCTTTCCGAACGGAAGCCGAACACGCCGTACTTGGTACGCGGCAGGCGGTAAGCCAGGCTCAGGTCGTAGCCTTCGGTTTCCATCGCGCCCAGGTTGGCGTTGCCGCGCGACAGGTTGACGATCTGGCCGGTGATCGGATCACGCTTGATCGCGTCGCAGAAGCTGGTCACGCCGTTGACGTAGCACTCGTTGACGACGAAAGTCGCGCTGATCGCGGTGATACGGTTGTTGACGCGGATGTTGAACCAGTCGAGGCCGACGGTCAGGCCCGGCACGTAGGACGGGCTGTAGACCAGGCCGGCGGTGCGGGTGACCGCGGTTTCAGGCTGCAGTGCCGAGTTGCCGGCGCCGGTCTGGAACGGGGTCGGGGTCTGGGCGCCACCGGCGGTGACCGGGGTGCCTGCCTGGTTGACCTGGCGGAAGTTGACCGGCACGCCGGCGGCGGTGCAGCGCGCCTTGGTGGCTGGGGTCGAAGCCGCATTGCCGAACTGGCTGTCGCAGGCGTCCAGGTAGCTGTCGTAGGACTGCGAACCGCCACCGAAGGTGTCGTTCAGGGTCGGAGCGCGGAAGCCCTCGGCCCAGGTGCCGCGTGCCAGCAGGTCCTTGATCGGCTTCCACATGAAGCTGGCCTTGCTGTTGGTGGTCGAACCGAAGTTCGAGTAGTCCGAATAGCGCGACGCCAGGTTCAGGTTCAGCAGCTCGGCGAACGGCACGTTCTTGAGCAGCGGAATCTGGGCTTCGAGGTAGGCTTCACGCACGGTGAAACGGCCGTAGGTCGAGTTGCCGGCCAGGCCGGTCGAGTAGCCCGACTGCTCGAACTGGCCCGGACGGTCGTAGCCGCGCACGGTGCGGTATTCGAGGCCACCGGCGATGCCGAGCGCGCCGGCCGGCAGGGTGAGGACTTCACCGCCAAGGTCGACGTTGGCGTTGCTGATGGTCGAGCCGTAGGTGGCCTGGCCGACTGCCATGACGTAGTTCAGGGCTGCCGGGGTCGAGGCCGACGGGCCGCCCAGGATGTCGAACGGCACGCATTCCGCCAGCGGGATCGGGCTGGCCGCGGTGCCGCACTGGACCGCGCCCGAGGCGTTGCGGAACGATGGGCCGAGGGCCTTCTTCAGGTTCAGCAGGTTCAGGTCGCCGTAACCGGTGTTCGAGCCCTCGACCTTGTTGTAGTTGTAGCTGGCCGACCAGTTCCACGGCAGGCCGCGCAATTCGAAGTCGCCTTCCAGGGCGGCGTCGAGGTGCAGGGTGCGGTTGGTGTTGTCGGTCCGGCGCGGCACTTCGATGGTGCGGCGGGCGAAGAACAGGTCGATGCCCTTGCCGGCGCCGGCCACCTGGTTACCGAACGGGTTGAAGTAGTTGTCCTTGTCGATGTAGACCGGGAACTTGGTCTGGGTCGTCGAGCTCAGCGGATAGCCGGCGATCTGGCGGGTCGAGTCACGCACGGCGTACATCGCGGTGCTGGTCAGGCGCAGGTCGAACGGCAGTGCGACTTCGCCCTTGGTGAAGATCGAGGTCAGCTTGTTCGGCGACAGCAGGTGCATCTGCTGGGTCGAGTTGAACACGTCCGGGTCGGCGGCGCCATAGGTGTGGTAGTTGGCCGGATTGCGCGAATCCGCGCTGACGCCCACGCCGTCGTAGGTGCCGGTGTGGTTGATGATGCGGTTGAAGCCGCCTGCCGCAGCGCTGGTGTTCGAGCCGCCCGATGCGTTCACCGGGGTGATGCGGCCCCAAGGCGAAGTGCCCAGGCCGGCGTTGTGGTGGTAAGGGCCGAAGGTGAAGGCGGTCTTGTTGCGGTCCTTGGCCCAGACTTCGCCCTGGGTGGTGTGGGTCAGGCCGAACAGCAGGCTGGCTTTTTCGTCGCCGGCGCCGTAGCTGACCGAGAAGTCCTTGTTCTTGCCGTCGCCCTGTTCGTTGGCGCCCTGGTACACGCTGGCGGTGCCGCCCTGCATGCTCTTCTTCAGGATGATGTTGACCACGCCGGCGATCGCGTCCGAGCCGTAGATCGAGGAAGCGCCGTCCTTCAGCACTTCGATGCGCTCGATCAGTGCCGACGGGACGGTCGACATGTCGGTGAAGCCGGCCACCGATGCGGTCCAGCGCTTGCCGTTGACCAGCACCAGCAGGCGCTGCGAACCCAGGTTGCGCATGTTGATGTACTGGCCGCCCTGTTCGCGATTCGAGGTCAGGACCGAGCCGCGGCTGAATGCAGGCGTACCAACCGAGGACAGCTGGTTGACGATGTCGCCGACGGTCACCAGACCGCTCTTCTGGATCTGTTCCTGGTTCACAACCTGGACAGGCTGCGCGGTTTCCAGGTCAACCGCGCGAATGCGCGAGCCGGTGATCTCGACGCGTTGCGGGGCCTCTTGAGCCTGCGCCACGGAAATCATCGACTGCAGGGCGATAGCGACGGCCATCGCGATCTTGGTTGGTTGTTGCATGTGTTCTCCATCTAGCGCCCGAAGGGGCGTTTCTACGTTTTTAAAAGGTTGCAACCTGTGCGGCCCGGCACACCACGGGTAGCGGCAATGCTGAAGTGCATACACATCTGTATAAGATCACTTCCTTCTTGACTAGTGTCAATATGTACGTAGGGTAAAACTATCCAAAAAACAACAGTTGATAGATTTAATCTCTGACCCGAAAGTCAATAAAAAAGCGGGGCACAAACCGGGTGCAAAGCGGAGGGAAAATGCTTGGGAGGGGTGCGGATGCACCATCATGGTGCATCCGTGAGGGAGGTGGGCTAATGACCGAAACAGGCATCCCAGAGGCGCCGGACCTGGGCCGGATGCTGACCCAGCACTTGGGGATCGACGCGCGCCTTTTCCTGGCCCTGCAGGCGCACCTGGTGCTGCAGGCGGCGCATCGCGCGGTAGGCGTCGGCCACCGCCGCGGCCAGGGCGGCCTCGATCAGGCCGAGTTCGCCAGACAGCTTCAGCAGCGCGATATTGCCGGCATTTGCCGTCAATTGCGGATAATTCGCCGCGTGGCGCAGCACCAGGTACTGGACGATGAACTCGATGTCGATCATCCCGCCTTCGTCCTGCTTGAGGTCGAACAGCGCGGTCGGGTTGACGTTGGCGTCGCGCATGCGCTTGCGCATGGCGCGGACTTCGTCCCTCAGCTGCTGCTCTTGTGCGCTCCGGTCCTTGCGCAGCACGGCGTCGCGGATCAGCTCGAAGCGCGCGCCGATGGCGGCGTCGCCGGCGCAGAAACGGGCCCGGGTCAGGGCCTGGTGTTCCCAGATCCAGGCCGAGCTGTCCTGGTAGCGCTCGAAGGCGGCCACCGAGGACACCAGCATGCCGCTGGCGCCGTCCGGGCGCAGCGCGGTGTCGATGTCGAACAGGATCCCGGCCGCCGTGTGGGCGGTGTTCCAGGTGATGAAGCGCTGCGCCAGCTTGGCATAGTTGGACGGCGCCATCTCGTCCTCGTCGTCGAACAGGAAGATCACGTCGAGGTCGGACACATAGCCGAGCTCCTTGCCGCCCAGCTTGCCATAGGCAATGACGGCGAAGCGCGGCTCCTCGCGGTGGCGGCTGGCGACCGCGCGCCAGGCGTGGCGGACGGTGGCGCCGACGATGGTGTCGGCCAGCAGCGACAGGTGGTCGGCCAGGCGTTCGACCGAGAGCTCGCCGGCCAGGTCCAGGGCCAGCAGCCGGAACAGCTGGGCATGGTGGGCTTCGCGCAGGATGTCGAGCTGGCGCTCGGTGTCGCCGGCCGCCGCGAGCAGCTGCCCGTCCAGCTCCGCCGCCAGCTGGCTCATGTCGCCGGCGCCCTCGTTGCGGTCGTCCAGCAGTTCGTCGAGCAGGATCGGGTGCTGGGTCAGGAAGGTGGCGGCCCAGCCGCTGGCATTGATCATCCGGATCACCCGCTCGAGGGTGTGCGGGTACTCGGTCAGCAGCGACAGGTAGGCCGAACGGCGCGCAATCGCCTCGAAGAAGTCGAGCAGGCGGCCGAGCGTGGCGGCATGGCTGCCGACGCCGGCCTCGCGCACCACGGTGGCGATCTGGCCGAGGGCGGCGTCGCCCAGCGCCAGCAGCCTGACGCGGCTGGCCTCGGGCAGGCTGGACAGGCGCGGTCCCTGCAGGGTGGCGACCAGGCGCGCGGCCGCGCCCGCCGCGTCGTCGTAGCCGAGCTCCGCCAGGCGGGCGGCGATCGCCTCGCGGTTTTCCGGGTCGTCGGCCAGGGTGGAGGCCTCGGGGTCGGCGGCTTCCGCCGCTTCTGCTTTGCTCGCGAAGATGGCGTCGAACTGGGCCGCCACAAAGGCGCGCTGTTCTTCGAGGCGGGCCAGCAGGGTGGGGACGTCCGCCAGGCCCATCATGTGCGCAACCGTCAGGCGGTCGTCCTCGCTGGCCGGCAGGGTATGGGTCTGGGCGTCGTCCAGGTATTGCAGGCGGTGTTCGAGGTTGCGCAGGAAAGTGTAGGCGTCGAGCAGGCGCGCCACCGTGTCCTGGGACAGCAGTTCGCGTTCGGCCAGCAGGCGCAGGGTGGTCCGGGTCGAGCGTTCGCGCAGCGCCGGGTCGCGTCCGCCGCGGATCAGCTGGAACACCTGGGCCAGGAACTCGATCTCGCGGATCCCGCCGCGCCCCAGCTTGACGTTGTGGCTGCGTTCGGGATGCAGGCGTTCCTGGCGCTTGACCTCGGCGCGGATCTGGGCGTGCATGTTGCGGATCGCGTCGATCACGCCGAAGTCGAGGTAGCGCCGGAACACGAAGGGGCGCACGATCGCGTCCAGCGCCGCGACGTCCTCCGGGTCGCCGGTGACCGCGCGCGCCTTGACCCAGGCATAACGCTCCCATTCCCGGCCCTGCACAATGAGGTATTCCTCGACCATCGCCAGGCTGGCCGCGAGCGGCCCGGAATTCCCGTTGGGACGCAGCGCCATGTCGACGCGGAAAGTAAAACCGTCCTCGATGACTTCCGACAGGGCGGCGTTCAGGCGCCGGCCGAGGCGCACGAAGAACTCGTGGTTGGACAGCTGGCGCTGGCCGGGGCCGGCGGCGGTATCGCCGTCCTCGGGGTAGACGAAGATCAGGTCGATGTCGGACGAGACGTTCAGTTCGCCGCCGCCGCCCTTGCCCATGGAGAGCACGATCAGTTGCTGCGGCCGGCCCGATTCTTCGCCGGTCGGCATGCCGTGGGCGGCCACCATTTCCGCCGCGAGGGCGGCGGCATGGGTCTGGATGGCGAAGTCGGCGAAACGGGTCATGGCCGTGACCACCTCGTCCAGGCCGGCCAGGCCTTCCAGGTCGCGCCGGACGATAGCGCAGACGAGCAGGTTGCGCAGGCGCCGCATGGCGCGCGGCAGGGGCAGGCCAGCGTCCAGTTCGCGCGCCAGAAAGGCGCCCAGATCGAGGCTGGACAGCGATAATCGGCATACCTCGTCGAGCAGGGCGGCACGGGCGGCATCGGCGCCGAGCCAGCGCTGCAGGAAACGGGAATGGTCGGCCGGCGAACCGGAAGCGGAAGCAGCTGCAATCATGATCTTGATCCGGTGTGTGTTTTGCCGTCCGGCAGGCGTTGGTGCGGTAGAATTGCCCGCCGCGCACCCTAGGGTCAGCACGATGGTAAGGTAGACGCCGCGACTGTTGCAAGCGATCTGTTATTAGAGAATCAAATTTACGGCGAGCCTTTTTGAGTACCTTGATGGACAACCAGGACCCGCAGGCGGCGGCAGCGCACCTGCCGTTGGCCGTTCGCTGGCATCGCCTGCGGGCGTGCTATCGCTATGCCAACCTGGCCTCGCACCATTTCCTCGGCTTCGCCATCAAGCTGGTGCTGTTGCTGTATTTCGCGCTGGCCCTGCTGTTCCTGGCCCTGCGCTACGCCATCCTGCCCAACATCGACCTGTATAAAGGCGACATCGAGGCGGCCGCCGGGCGCGCGCTCGGCAACCGGGTCACGATCACGCGCCTGGAGGCGGGCTGGCAGGGCATCCATCCGGTATTGACGCTGGGCGACGTCCGCCTGATCGACCGCGGCGGGCGCCAGGTGCTGGCCTTGCCCTCGGTCTCGGCGGCCCTGTCCTGGTGGAGCCTGGCCACGCTGGAGCCGCGCCTGCATGCGCTCGAAGTGCGCGGTCCGCAGCTGGACGTGCGGCGCGGCCGCGACGGCGTGCTGACGGTGGCCGGGGTGCGCCTCGATCCGAATAAGAAGGATGACGGGCGCGGCGCCGACTGGCTGCTGCGCCAGCGCGAGATCGTGATCCGCGGCGGCCGGGTCGACTGGACCGACGAGCTGCGCGGCAGGCCGACCCTGGTCCTCACCGACGTCACCATGGCGCTGCTGAACCGCTTCGGCGGCGGGCACCGCTTCGCGCTGCGCGCCACCCCGCCGCGTGCGCTCGCCCGCCCGCTCGACGTGCGCGCGCGCTTCCGCCACCGTTTCGGCGCCCGTCCCTCGGACTTCAGCCGCTGGAAGGGCGAGCTGTACGCCGACCTGCGCGATGCCGACCTGGTGGCCTGGAAGCAGCACGTCGACTTGCCCTTCCAGATGGCCAGCGGACGCGGTTCGGTGCGCGCCTGGCTCAACGTCGACCAGGCCCGGGTGGCCGGCTTCACCGCCGACCTGGCCCTGGCCGACGTCAATGCGCGCCTCGGCGCCAGCCTGGCGCCGCTCGAGCTGGCGCTGGTCAGGGGACGCCTGGCCGCGGCCGAGGAAATGCTGCCGGGGAAGGACGAAGGCAAGCCGACCTTCGGCGCCCACGGCCACACCATCAGCCTGACCGATTTCTCGGTGACCACCCGCGACGGCCGCGCGCTGCCGCCGGCCACGCTCGAACAGCGCTGGCGCCCGGCGCGCGGGGGCAAGCCCGAACAGGGCGAGCTGAGCGCACGCCAGCTCGACCTCGGCGCGCTGGCGGCGCTGGCCGGCTACCTGCCGCTGCCGCCGCAGCAGCGCCAGATGCTGCTCGATTACGCCCCGCGCGGCCGCCTGCTCGACGTCGCGGCCGAATGGGAAGGGCGCTATCCGGCGCTGCGCGGGTTCCGGCTGCGCGGCGACGTGGCGGGCCTGGCCATCCATCCCCAGCCGGCCCGCCCGGCCCAGGCGGCCAGCAACGGCCAGCCGGCACTCCCGGCCCGTCCGGCCACGCCCGGCTTCCAGAACCTGAGCGGCAGCATCGACGCCAACCAGAACGGCGGCAGCGTGACGGTCGACTCGAGCGCGCTGGTGCTGCACATGCCGGCCTGGTTCGCCGAGCCCGCGCTGCCGCTCGACCGCCTCGACCTGAAGGCACGCTGGAAGCTCGATCCGGGCAAGCACTTGCTGGTCGAGGTCGAGCGCCTGGCCTTCGCGCAAGGCGCCCTCAAGGGCGCGCTGTCGGGACGCCATACCCTGCCGCTGCTGCCCGGAGGGGGCAGGGCGGGCCCGGGCACGGCCGACTTCAGCGGCACGCTGGACGGCCTCGCGATCGCTTCGGTGGGACGCTTCCTGCCGCTGGCCACGCCCGAGCACCTGGCCCACTGGCTGAGAGACGCGCTGCAGGGCGGCACCCTGCGCGATGCGCGCCTGCGCCTGCGCGGCGACCTGGCCGGCTTCCCCTTCCGCGCCACCACTATGCTCGAGCGCGCGCGCGGCGAATTCCATGTCGCCGGGCGCCTCGAGAAGGCCCGCCTCGAATACGCGCCGGGCCACCGGCACCCCGACGGCACGCCGCAGTGGCCGCTTGCCGAGAACATCGACGGCCGCATCGAGTTCGACCGCGCGCGCATGGAAATCCGCGCCGCCAGCCTGCGCACCATGGGGGTGGCGCTGTCGAACGTGAAGGCGGTGATTCCCGACCTGGGTGCGCGCGAGCAGATGATGCTCGAGATCGACGGCAACGCGGCCGCGCCGCTGCAGGAATTCCTGCGCTACGTGGCGGCCAGCCCGGTGCCGGGCTGGATCGGCCACTTCCTCGACGACACCCGGGGCGGCGGCAATGCGCGCCTGGGGCTGAAGCTGCGCATGCCGCTGGCCCACCTGGGCGACACCAAGGTCCAGGGCGGCCTGCAACTGCTGGGCAATGACATCAGCCTGTTCCCGGAACTGCCGGTGCTGCAGGCCGCCGAGGGGCGGGTCGATTTCTGGGAGCGCGGCGTGGCCCTGAACGGCATCGGCGCCAGCTTCCTCGGCGGGCCGCTGGCCCTGTCCGGCGGCACCCAGCGCGACGGCAGCATCGCGATCCGCCTGAACGGCAGCCTGTCGGCCGAGGGCATGCGCCGCACCGCGCCGGCCCCGGCGCTGGGACGCCTGGCGCAGCGCCTGTCGGGCAGCACGCCGTATACCGGCAGCGTGCTCGTGCGCGAGGGCCGGCGCAGCGTGACGCTCGAATCGAACCTGGCGGGCCTGGGCCTGGAACTGCCGGCGCCGCTCAACAAGCCGGAAGCGGACAGCCTGCCGCTGCGCTTCGTGCTGGCCGGCGAGCCGGCCGTGGGCGGCGTGGCGCGCGACGAGATCCGGGTGGCGCTGGGCGAGAACGTGGCGGCGCGCTACCTGCGCGAGAAGAACGGACGCGCGCCCTGGACCGTGCTGCGTGGCGGGATCGGCGTCAACGTCCCGGCGCCGGAGCCGGACGGCGGCATGATGATCCACGTGGACATGAAGTCCCTGAATGCGGACGGCTGGATCGCGGCCGGCAAGGCGATCGCGGGCGAGGGCGGCGACGCTGCTGCGGCTGCCGCCGGGGGCGGGGACTTCACGCAATACGTGCTGCCGACCGTGATCGCGGGCCGCGTGGGCGAACTGACCATCGGCGAACGGCGCATGGCCGACGTGGTGATGGGGGCGACCCACCTGCGCGACACCTGGCAGGCCAACCTGCAATCGCGCCATGCCAGCGGCTACGTGACCTGGGCCGAATCCGGCAGTGGGGGCGGGCTGGGCAAGGTCACGGCGCGCCTGGCCTCATTGGTGATCCCGGAGTCGGGCGAGGCCGAGGTCAAGCACCTGCTGGAATCGAACCGCGGCGCCGGCGCCACCATCCCCTCGCTCGACATCGTGGCCGAACAGTTCCAGCTGGCCGACAAGCGCCTCGGCCGCCTCGAACTGCAGGCCAGCAACGTGCAGGCCCTGGCCGGGCGCGAATGGCGTATCAACCGGCTCAGCATCGACAACCCGGACGGCCAGCTGAAGGCCAACGGACGCTGGCTGACCAAGGACGGACGCAGCAACACCAGCCTGAACTTCATCCTCGACATCATTGATGCCGGCAAGCTGCTCGACCGCCTCGGCTTCCCCGAGACCCTGCGCCGCGGCAAGGGCAAGATGTCGGGCGACATCTCGTGGAGCGGACTGCCGTATGACCTGGACATCCCGACCTTGTCGGGCCAGATCGAGATGAACGTGGAATCGGGCCAGTTCCTGAAGCAGGACCCGGGTGCGGCCAAGCTGCTCGGCGTGCTGAGCCTGCAGGCGCTGCCGCGCCTGCTCAAGCTCGACTTCCACGACGTGTTCTCGGAAGGCCTGGCCTTCGACGGCATCAGCGCCAATGCCCTGATCCAGCGCGGCGTGCTGCGCACCGACAACCTCAAGATGCATGGCGTGGCCGCCACCATCCTGATGGACGGCAGCGCCGACATCGCCCACGAGACGACCAACCTGCGGGTGGTCGTGATCCCGGAATTCAACCTCGGCACCGGACCGCTGGTGTACGGCCTGGCCGTCAACCCGATCGTCGGCATCGGCAGCTACCTCGCGCAGCTGTTCCTGCGCGCGCCAGTGATGAAGGCGCTCACTTACCAGATGCGCATTTCCGGGCCGTGGAAATCCCCGACCATCACCAAGATCGACAATCCGCCGCCGCCGGCGCCCGCCGCCGCGCGGCCCAATGCAAAGAAGGAGTGACATCGACATGACGACAGTAGCCGCAGTGCAGATGGTGTCCACCCCGCGGGTGGAAGACAACCTGGCGACCGTGCGCCGGCTGGTGGCGCAGGCGGCGCGCCAAGGCGCGCAGCTGGTGGCGCTGCCGGAATACTGGCCGATCATGGGCATGAGCGATACCGACAAGGTGGCCCAGGCCGAACCGGAAGGAGCCGGCCCGATCCAGGACTGCATGGCGCAACTGGCGCGCGAGCACGGCATCTGGCTGGTGGGCGGCACGCTGCCGCTGGTGTCCCGGGAAGACGGCAAGGTCATGAACACCACCCTGGTGTACGACCCGCAGGGCAAGCCGGTCGGCCGCTACGACAAGATCCACCTGTTCGGCTTCAACAAGGGCAGCGAATCCTACGACGAGGCGCGCACCATCGTGCCGGGCGAAGCCGTGGGCAGCTTCGAGGCGCCGTTCGGACGCGTCGGCCTGTCGGTGTGCTACGACCTGCGCTTCCCGGAACTGTTCCGCGCCATGGGCGAATGCGCGCTGATCATCGTGCCGGCCGCCTTCACCCACACCACCGGCCTGGCGCACTGGGAAGTGCTGTTGCGCGCGCGCGCGATCGAGAACCAGTGCTACGTGCTGGCCTCGGCCCAGGGCGGCCTGCACGCGAACGGCCGCCGCACCTTCGGGCACAGCATGCTGGTCGATCCCTGGGGTGAAGTGAAGGCGGTGCTGCGCGAAGGCGAGGGCGTCATCAGCGGCGTGCTCGACGAGGCCTTCCTGGCGAGCGTGCGCGAGAGCCTGCCGGCGTTGAAGCATCGCAAGCTGTAGGGCTGGGTCATCGGGGGCAGTAGTCGGCCAGCGTCGAATTATTTGCCAAGAACCGGTGGTTTCATGACTCCGCGCAATTTCTCTCGGGATCGTGCTCAATGTCGACGCTGACCCTCATTATGTTTGCTGCGGCTCCTGTCCGATACGAAGCGGCCGCTTATGGCACAATGCCTTCTCCAATCGAACGACCGAACGCAAAATGAAACCATTCGAACCGAACCTTTCTTCCCTGGCTGTCGCACGCGACGTGTTGCTGACGCCATTCGGCCTCGACGAGGGCAAGCTGCTGAATGCGCTGGGCTCGATGTTCACGCACAAGGTCGACTACGCCGACCTGTATTTCCAGTTCACCAAGAGCGAGGGCTGGAGCCTGGAAGAAGGCATTGTCAAGACCGGCAGCTTCTCGATCGACCAGGGCGTCGGCGTGCGCGCCGTGTCGGGCGAGCGCACGGCTTTTTCGTATTCCGACGACATTTCCGAAGCGGCGCTGCTGGATGCGGCGGCCGCTACCCGCACCATCGCCCGCGCCGGCAGCGGCAAGGTGAAGATCGCCAGCGCGGCGCGCCCGACCGGCGGCCGCTCGCTCTACCTGCCGCACGATCCACTCGCTTCGCTCGACGCGACCGCCAAAGTGAAACTGCTGGAGCGCGTGGAGAAGATGGCGCGCGCCAAGGATCCGCGCGTGGTCCAGGTGATGGCCGGGCTGGCCGGCGAATACGACGTAGTGCTGGTGGTGCGCAGCGACGGCGTGCTGGCGGCCGACATCCGCCCGCTGGTGCGCGTGTCCGTCACCGTCATCGCCGAGCAGAACGGCCGCCGCGAAGTCGGCTCCTCCGGCGGCGGCGGACGCTATGACTACGGCTACTTCAGCGACGAGCTGCTCGACAAGTATGCGAGCGAAGCGGTGAAGTCGGCCTGCGTCAACCTGGAAGCGCGTCCGGCGCCGGCCGGCCCGATGACCATCGTGCTCGGCCCGGGCTGGCCCGGCGTGCTGCTGCACGAGGCGGTGGGCCATGGCCTGGAAGGCGACTTCAACCGCAAGGGCTCCTCGGCCTACGCCGGCCGCATCGGCGAACGCGTCGCGGCCAAGGGCGTCACCGTGGTCGACGACGGCACCCTGCAAGACCGCCGCGGCTCGCTCAACATGGACGACGAGGGCAACCCGACCCAGTGCACCACCCTGATCGAGGACGGCATCCTGAAGGGCTATATCCAGGACACCATGAACGCGCGCCTGATGAAGATGCCGGTCACCGGCAATGCGCGCCGCGAGTCCTTCGCCCACCTGCCGATGCCGCGCATGACGAACACCTATATGCTGGCGGGCGACAAGGATCCGGAAGAAATCCTGGCGTCGGTGAAGAACGGCCTGTACGCGGTCAATTTCGGCGGCGGCCAGGTCGACATCACCAACGGCAAGTTCGTGTTCTCGGCCAGCGAAGCCTACATGATCGAGAACGGCAAGATCAGCTATCCGGTGAAGGGCGCGACCCTGATCGGTAACGGCCCGGAAGTGATGAACAATATCTCGATGATCGGCAACGACATGCGTCTGGATTCGGGCGTGGGCGTGTGCGGCAAGGAAGGCCAGAGCGTGCCGGTCGGCGTGGGCCAGCCGACCCTGCGCATCGACGGCGTGACCGTCGGCGGTACCGCCTGACGCGGCATTCGCCTGTCGAGGAGAGCCGGCCCGTGAGGCCGGCTTTTTTTCGTCGCGGCGTTCAGAACGTGTAGCGCGCCCCGAGGGTGAAGAAGCGGCCCATCGCGCCGCTGAAGTCGAGCGGGTTGTACGACACCGCGCCGTAGGTCAGCGGATCCAGCGGCGGCAGCTTGTCGAACACGTTCTGGATCGAGCCGAACACTTCCCAGCGCGGCTCCGGCTTCCAGCGGAACACCAGGTCGACGGTGGTGAACGAGGCCAGTTCGCAGTCGGTCGGGGCATCGTTGCCGTTGGCAAAATGGGTCGCGCAGCCGTCCGGGTCGTCCTTGAACAGGGTGTTGTCGATCCGGCCCCGGTAGTTCAGGTTGGCCGACACCCGGAAATTGCTGCGTTCCCAGGTGGCGCGCAGGTTGGCGCGGTTGTCCGGCGTACCGACGCAATTGGTCACGTCGCAGTTGCCGTGGGTGCCGGCGAAGTCGCGTGATGTGCCGTCCTGCTCGGTGCGCAGCCACTTGACCAGGTGGGTCCACTTGGCGTCGAACACCAGGTTGCCGAGGTTGTTCGGCAGCGGCAGGCTGTGGCGCGCGTCGAGGTCGAGGCCGCGTACCTTGGTCTGGGCCGAGTTGACGTAGCTGGCCAGCACCGCCGTGATGGCGCCGGGGTCGCCCGGAATGCCTGCCTGGGCCGTGCTGGGGTCGCGCGATACGCGCCCGGCGAGGATGGCGGCATCGATCTGTTCCTGGTTGATCTCGTTCTTGCGCTTGATCTCCCAGAAGTCGAGCGAGAGGCTGGTGCGCGGCAGCGGGTCCCAGATCACGCCCATGTTCCAGCTCTTCGAACGCTCGGGGGAGAGGGCCGGGTTGGGCGAGGTGATCAGCGCGATGCTGGCCGGGTTGCAGGCCGCCGCCACGCCCAGGGCGCAGCGCAGCGGGTCCTCGGCGGTGGAGAAGGCGGCCAGGCCGCCGACCCCGTTCTCTGCCGGGCTCGGTGCGCGGAAGCCGCGTGCCCAGGTCGCGCGCAGGGCGAAGCTGCGCAGCGGCGTCCATTTCACGCCGACCTTGGGCGTCCAGGCGTCGCCGACATCGGTGAAGTGGTCGTAGCGCATGGCGCCGGTCAGCTCGACGCCGGGCCACACCGGCGCCAGCACTTCGCCGTACAGGGCGCTCACGTTGCGCTGGCCGTCATAGGCGGAATAGCCGAGGCCGATGATATTGCCCCGTTCGGTGCCGGAGGTCGGTTCCAGCTCGGCCGACTCGTGGCGGAACTCGGCGCCGACCGCCACGCCGAGCGCACCGCCCGGCAGCTTGCCGAATTCGCGCGAGGCCTTGACGTCGACCTGGGCCACTTCGGTGTGGGCGTCGTTGGCGATCCGCGGCGACAGCGCGGCATACACGGCCGGCGAATTCAGGCCGGCGTTCTCGCCGATGCGCCACAGGGTGCCGACCGGCAGCGCGCGGTAGCCGGGGTTGTTGAGGATGGCGGCCGCGACGTTCGCCGGGGTGGGATTGAGCAGGGCGAAGGTGGCGTCGCGCTGCAGGTAGCCGGTGCGCTGGTTGGTGACCTTGTTGCGCGAGTAGAGCAGCGAGCTGTCCCAGTCCCAGCCGGCGGTGCTGCCGCGCGCGCCGACCAGCGCACGGACGAAGTTCGAATCGATGTTCGAGACGCGCGGGCCGACATCGGCCGCCAGGTAGCGCAGGCGCGCCTCGCGCCCGAAATACGGGTTGTCGGGGTGGGTCGGCCCGAAGGCGGCCCCGGCGCCGCTCACCGGGCCGCCCGGATAACCCTGGTTGGCGCTGATGGTGGATGGCGTGGTGCCCGACTGGCTCTCGCTGTGGTAGAGGTTGAGTTCGGTATAGGCTTCGATGTCCTGGTTGAGCTTGAAGGTGCCGCGCCCGAACACGGTCACGTATTCCTGGTCGGGCTGTACCTGGCTGTACAGGTGGGGGGCGTCGATCAGGCAGCCGCCGCCCGGGTCGCCCTGGGGATGGTTGGTGAAGTTGCTGCAGGCCGCGGCCGGGAAGAAGCGGGTGAAGCCGACGCCGGCCGGATTGCCGCGATTGTAGTAGTTGAGCGTGTCGGGGTTGCGCACGTTGCCGTTGATGGCGCTGCCGGACGCGTTGTTGCCGGTGATGGCGCCGGTGCCGCCCAGCGCTTCCTGGGCCGAGAAGCCCCAGGGCCGCAGGTCGCCCTTGCCGACCCAGTCGCGGTTGCCGCGTTCGCGGTTCCAGATTTCGTCGGTGCTCTTGTATTCGAAGTTGAGCAGCACGTTGTAGCGGTCGGTGTCGAGGTCGCCCTTGCCCCAGGTGGCGGCGAGGTTGGCGTGCTGGCCGTCGCCCGCGGTGGCGGTGCCGGCCATGGCGCGCACGGTGGTGCCCTGGAAGTCGCGCCGCAGGATGATGTTGACCACACCGGCGATCGCGTCGGAACCATAGATGGCCGAGGCGCCGTCCTTCAGGATCTCGACCCGCTCGACGGCATCGGTGGGGATGACGTTGAGGTCGGAGAAGACCTTCTGGCCGTCGTCGGCCAGGCCATAGGGCGCCATGCGGCGGCCGTTCAGCAGCACCAGGGTCGAGGCGGTGCCGAGGCCGCGCAGCGAGATGCCGGAGGCGCCCGAGGCGAAGCCGCCGCCGAAGGTGGTCGGCACCGAACCCGAGTTGTCGACGGCCAGCGTCTGCAGCAGTTCGGCGACCGTGGTCTTGCCCGAGCGCTCGATGTCGGCCCGGTTCACGGTCTGCACCGACGAGGCGGTTTCGGCCTGGGCGCGACGGATGTTCGAACCGGTGATTTCGACGCGGGCGACGGGCTTGGGCGCGGCCTCCTGCGCCAGCAGTTCGGGGGGCGCCGCCAACAGCGCCAGGCCAACGGCGCCGCCGCCGGCGAAGATGCGGCGCAGGGCGCGCGCGAGCAGGGTTTCAGTCATGTCCGGACTCCAGTGGTTGGGGTTCTTCCCGCAGCCTCCGCGCTTGATTGCAATCAAGTGACCAAAAGTTTTTTCTTGTGAGAACACAAGAAGGGCGCGGAATCGTCGGGGGCTTGAAGCGACTTTCGCAGCGCTGGATGAACGGCGACTGATACCGCTCAAGGTGCGCCAAAAGGCAGGGAACAGTTGTGGGGTTCCCGCAACCGCTTGCCAGATCTGGTCGCGGCATTCCGCGTGTCGTGCTGCGCGACTCCCCGAAAATGCCTTGCCAACCGTTACATAATGGCGTTATAGTCAGGCGAACAAGGTCACCAGACCATCACGGACTTCTCATGCGCCAGCACGTTTTCTTTACCTGCTATTTTTACTTTAGCCATTCCAGCCCCTTGGCGGTGGAGTAGCGGCAGGTTCACGCGACATCAGAACAGTCCGACGCAAATCCAGACAAACCGCCAGCGATGGCGGTTTTTTTATTTTCAGCCCCAGCCAACACGATACGGAGTACAGCATGCCTCGCACCGACGATTTACGCATCCGCGAAATGAAGGAACTGACGCCGCCCGCGCACCTGATCCGCGAGTTCCCGGTCACCCCGGCCGCCGAGCAGACCGCCGCCGGCGCGCGCGTGGCACTGCACCGCATCCTGCACGGCCAGGACGACCGCGTGATGGTGGTGGTCGGCCCGTGCTCGATCCACGACCCCAAGGCGGCCCTCGAGTATGCGCGCCGCCTGGCCCCGCTGCGCCAGCGCTTCGCCGGCGAACTCGAGATCGTCATGCGCGTGTACTTCGAGAAGCCGCGCACCACGGTCGGCTGGAAGGGCATGATCAACGATCCCTACATGGACAACAGCTTCCGCATCAATGACGGCCTGCGCATGGCGCGCGAGCTGCTGCGCGACATCAACGAACTGGGCCTGCCGGCCGGGACCGAATTCCTGGACGTGATCAGCCCGCAGTACATCGCCGACCTGATCAGCTGGGGCGCGATCGGGGCCCGGACCACCGAATCGCAGGTGCACCGCGAGCTGGCCTCGGGCCTGTCCTGTCCGGTCGGCTTCAAGAACGGCACCGACGGCAACATCAAGATCGCGGCCGATGCGATCAAGGCGGCCTCGCAGCCGCACCACTTCCTGTCCGTGACCAAGGGCGGACACTCGGCGATCGTGTCGACCGCCGGCAACGAGGACTGCCACATCATCCTGCGCGGCGGCAAGGCCCCGAACTATGACAAGGCCAGCGTGGAAGAGGCCTGCCGCCAGCTGGCGGCCAACGGCCTGGCCAGCCGCCTGATGATCGATGCCTCGCATGCCAACAGCAGCAAGAACCCGCAGAACCAGGTGCCGGTGTGCGCCGACATCGCCGGCCAGATCGCCGCCGGCGACGACCGCATCGTCGGCGTGATGATCGAGTCGCACCTGGTGGGCGGCCGCCAGGACCTGGTGCCGGGCCGCGAGCTGACCTATGGCCAGTCGGTGACGGACGGCTGCATCGACTGGGACACCAGCATCGGGGTGCTGGAGGGCTTGGCGGAGGCGGTGAAGCAGAGGAGGGTGCGGCCGGAATGACGTGCTGATGCTCGAGGTGCAATCAAGCGTCGCACGCAGCCCGCGGGAACAATGAAAACGGCGCACCGAAGTGCGCCGTTTTCATTCAAGCCGCCGTATCAGAACTTGACGGTCATGTTCAGGAAGATATGACGGCCGAGGGCGTCATAGACCTGCGGGTAGGTATTGCCGTTGCCGAAGGTGGCAGCGGTAATGCCGCTCAGCGGCGGATCACGGTCAAGCGCGTTGTTGACACCGGCGCGCAGGGTCAGGTTCTTGTTGAACGCATACTGGCCGACCAGGTCGACGTAGTCGCGCGCACCCAGGCGGGCATCGACCGGCTGGAACGCGGTCTTCAGCAGCGGATTGTCGCTGGTGGCATCCAGCTTGACCGCGTTGATGTGACGCCAGGTCACGCCCAGCTCCAGGCCGCTCCATGGGGTGCCCCAGACGGCGCGGATCTTGTGGCGCCACTTCGGCAGCGGAGTGCCGCAGGTGGAACCGTGCAGGCCGGCGCAATCGTACTCGCCCGAACCAGGGAAGTCTTCCGACTTGAACTCGTCCAGGTAGGTGCCGATGAACGACAGGTCGAGGTTGCCCCAGCCTGCCAGCTTCATGCCATAGTTCGCGCCCAGGTCGATGCCGCGGGTCGAGCGCATACCGAGGTTCTGGTTGGTGGCAACGACTTGCGCGGTCGGCAGGGCCCACAGGCTGCCCAGGCGGTCACGGGTGATCAGCGAGCAGAACTTCGGATCGCCGGTGGTGAGGCACTGGCTCAGGGTCGTCGACGCAGGCAGGCCGTCGATCACGCCGTCCACCTTCATGTCGAAGGCGTCGATCGTCACGCTCAGGTTGCGCATCGGGGTCAGCACCAGGCCAAGGGTGTACGAATCCGATTCCTCCGGCGCCAGCGCGGTGTTGCCGCCGGTGATCTGGTTGTACTGGCCCGCCGGGCTGTCTTCGATCTTGCCGTACTGGGCGGCAGTCACACCGGTGCGCTGGCACTCTGCCAGGCTGGCGGTCGGCTTGGCGCCGGCGCACGGGTCAGCTGCCATGCTGTACAGGCTCAGGCCTTGCGGGGTGAACAGTTCGACCACGTTGGCTGCGCGGACTGCGCGCTGGTAGCTGAAGCGCACCTTGGCAGCCTGTACCGGCGTCCATTCGGCGCCCACACCGAAGGAGTTGGTCTTCTGGCCGGTCGAGTAGTCCGAGCGGCGGGCCGACGCGGTCAGGGTCAGGGCTTCCGCGAACGGGAGCTTTTCCAACACCGGAATACGTGCTTCGGCATAATAGTCGCGCACGCTGAACTGGCCGGCCACGCCCAGGGTCGGGCCGCCTTGGCCGGCCAGGTCGCCGGTCTCGAAGGCGGTGTCGGTGGCCAGGTCGAGCTTCTCGGTACGATGTTCCCAGCCCAGCGCCAGGCCGATGCCCTTGCTGCTGGTCGGCAGCTTGATGCCGTATTCGCCCAGGTCGGTCGACAGGTTCAGGCCCTGTACGGACTGCGAGGTGCTGCCTTTCTGGAAGCCCGGGGTCTGCAGGTACTTGAGCGCTTCCGGCGTGATGCCGCCCAGGCGCCAGATGTTATACGGGACGCAGTTCGGGTCGGTGCCGTCGAGGGTGCTGCGGCACACCGGCTGGCCGTTCGGGCCGGTGACGACGTCGAGTGCGCGACCGGAGCGCTGGATCGAGAAGTCGTTGAAGTAGGTTTCCGAGTACAGCACCTTGCCCATCTGGGCAAAGGCATCGTAGGACCAGTTGCCGATGTCGCCCTTGACGCCGATGACGCCGCGGTACGAAGTGTGGCGCTGGTCATCCTGGCGGCCGCCGCCTTCCACGTTGCGGCGGAAGATCAGTGCGTCGGCGGTGGTGCCCGGACCGGTCAGGCCGAGGTCGCGGCGCCATGCCGGGGTCAGCAATGGGTTCTCGAAGCGAATGGCATTCGCGCCCGAGGCATCGAAGCCGAACAGACCGGACGGTGCAATTTGCGCCACCGTGCTGTCGTCGTGGAAGCTGGCCTCGGCGTACAGGCGGGCCTGGTCGTTGATGTCGTAGCGGCTGAAGCTGCTGAAGGTGTAGCGCTCCGACGGACGGCGGAAGTAGTTCAGCGGACCGAAGTTGTACTGGTCGGTCGCGGCCACGTACGGGCGGGTGTTGCCGGCCGCGTCGGCGACGGTGCGCTGGCCGGCCGCAGTAAAGAAGCGGCCAGGGAAGCTGGTGCCCGAGCCGCCGCAGTTGAAGTATTGCGCCGCGCTGAAGTTGCCCAGCGAGCAAGCCGAGAAGTCACGCTCCGATTGCAGCAGCGCGTCTTCCTTCTTGTAGCCGAAGAAGACGACGGCATTGCCGCGGCCTTCGGCGAAATTGCCGCCCATCAGCAGGTTGGCGTCCTTGATCTTGCCGTCGGCGGTCTTGTCGTCCGGCAGCGGGAATTTGCGACGGTTGACAGCATCGGCCGCCATGTCGTTTTTCTGCTGGTGATTGTAGAACGCGTAGTTGGTCTCCAGCTGCACACCCTGGAAGCTGTCGTTCATGATGAAGTTGACGACGCCTGCGACCGCATCCGAGCCGTAGATGGCCGATGCGCCGCCGGTCAGCACTTCGACGCGCTTGATCAGGGCCGCGGGAATCTGGTTCAGGTCGGCTGCGGTATTGCGCGGCGAGCCGGCCGGCAGGCGGCGGCCGTTGACCAGCACCAGGGTGCGGTCGGCGCCGAAGTTGCGCAGGTTGACGGTCGCGGTGCCGGACGAGCCGTTCGAGATCGAGCCGCCCTGGTCGGCGAACACCTGGGGCAGGTTGTTCAGCAGGTTTTCGACCGAACGCGTGCCTTCCAGCTTGATGTCCTTGGCGCCGACCACGGTCACCGGGCTGACGCTTTCCAGGTTGGCGGTCGCGATGCGCGAACCGGTCACTTCCACACGCTGCAGTTGCTGGCCTTCGGCCGCCGTCGTTTGCTGCGCGTCCTGCGCATAGGCAGTGGCGGCGAACGCCATGCCCCCTGCGAACATCAATCGAACTGAACGAGAGATTACTGTTTCAACCATCATGTTGAGCTTCCCGGGGTTAGCTCCGCGGCTCTTGTTCTGAGGCCGGCCACGGAGAGGTGTCGATATCATTGCCGTCAAGGTAAAGAAACGGCATCTTTTACTACAAAGCAATAAAAACATTCGCATACATACGTTGTCAATTGAATCGTATGTACAAGTCTAAAATACAACTATTTGCAAAAATGTCTTTACAAGCGGACGCGTTGTAGTTATGGCTTGGAAATAAAATGGAATGGGCCGGGACCGGCATGGCAGGCTGCCAAGGCGGCAGAATATGCGCTATCGTTACGCCCTTCGGCCCGCCCGACCGGCACCGCCCACCTGAGGAGTTCCATGCTTAGCTTTATCGTCCGCCGGCTCTGGCAGATGCTGCCGACCATGCTCGGGGTGGTGCTGCTGGTGTTCGTGCTGTTCAACTGGGTCGGCGGCGACCCGGCCTACCTGCTGGCCGGGAAGATGGCCGATACCGCCGCCATCGAGAACATCCGGCGCCAGCTCGGCACCGACCAGCCCTATCCGGTGCAGCTGTGGATCTTCATCCAGCAGATCCTGACTTTCGATTTCGGCAATGCCTGGAGCACGGGCGAGCCGGTGTCGCACATCATCGCCAGCCGCCTCGGGCCCTCGCTGACGGTGCTGGTGCCGCTCACCATCCTGGAAACCGTGCTGGGCATCGCGCTGGCGCTGGCGATCGCCTTCGTGCGCGGCTCGCTGACCGACCGCGCCGTGATGGTCGCCTGCACGGTCGGCATGTCGATCTCGATCCTGGTCTACATCATCGTGTTCCAGTACGTGTTCGCCTACAAGCTCGGCTTGTTCCCGGTGCAGGGCTGGGGCGACAGCCTGGGCGAGAACCTGCTGCGCTATGCGCTGCTGCCGATCATCATCGGCCTGGCGGTGTCGATCGCGCCGACCTTGCGCCTGTACCGCAGCTTCGTGCTGGACGAAGTGGGGCAGGACTATGTGCGCACCGCGCGCGCCAAGGGCTTGAGCGAACGGCGCGTGGTCTGGGTGCACGTGCTGCGCAATGCCGCGATCCCGATCATCACCCACGTCATGGCCAACCTGCCGGCGCTGCTGATCGGGGCCTTCCTGCTCGAGCGCTTCTTCGGCATCCCGGGCATCGGGCGCGAAGTCATCCTGGCGGTCGAGCGCAGCGACTTCCCGGTGATCAAGGCGATCACCGTGTATGTCGCCGCCGCGACCATGGTGTTCAACCTGCTGGCCGACCTGCTGTACCAGGCGGTGGACCCAAGGGTGCAGCTGAAATGAGGGCGCCGGCCATGCAATCCCCGGGCCTGTGGGCGCTGGCCTGGCGCCGCCTGCGCGCCGACCGCGTCGCCATGGCCGCGCTGGCGGTGGTGGCGGGCTTCCTGCTGATGCTGCTGCTGTCCTTTGCCGGCCTGGTGGCCGGCGACTGGGAAGACGAGGTGGCGGTCAACTACGCGCCACCGGCCTTCATCGGCGCGGATGCCGGTACCCGCGCGCTCGCCGCGGCCCAGCTGCCGCGCGAGACGCCGCCGAACGCCTTCGACCCGCTGGCCGCCGAACTGGCCATCCTGAAGGCCCAGGTCCGCGCCAGCCATCCGCCGGTGGCGAAGGCGACCACGCTGCCCTTCGGGGCCGACAAGTGGGGCCACGACATCGTCAAGAAGACCATCAAGGGCGGCGAGACCTCGATCGTGGTCGGCCTGGTGGCGGCCTTCGTGGCGGTGGCGCTGGGCACCCTGTTCGGGGCGCTGTCGGGCTTCTACGGCGGGGTCGTGGACGACCTGTTCAACTGGTTCTACAGCATCTTCACGTCGATTCCCTCGATCCTGATGATCCTGACGGTGGCCGCGGTGCTGCAGCAGAAAGGGGTGACGACCATCGTGCTGATCCTCGGCCTGACCGGCTGGACCGGGCCCTACCGCCTGATGCGCGCCGAGTACATCAAGCACAAGGCGCGCGAGTACGTGATGGCGGCCGACGCCATCGGCGCGTCGAGCTGGCGCCGGATGTTCGGCCACATCCTGCCCAACGTCTCGCACGTGGCCCTGGTGCAGATGTCGATCCTGGTGGTCGGCTTCATCAAGGCCGAGGTGATCCTGTCCTTCCTGGGCTTCGGCGTGCCGGTCGGCGTGGTGTCCTGGGGCAGCATGCTGAACGAGGCGCAGAATGAACTCATCCTGGGCAAATGGTGGCAGCTGGCCGCCGCCGCCAGCGCGATGGCCCTGCTGGTGACGGCCTTTTCCCTGTTCGCGGACGCCCTGCGCGACGCCCTCGACCCGAAGCTCAAATGACGGACACCAGCCACAACCTGCTCGAGGTGCGCGACCTGCGCATCGCCTTCCGCGTCGACAAGAAGAACAGCGTCGAGGCGGTCAAGGGCGTCTCCTTCGACGTGCCGAGGAACAGCACGGTGGCCCTGGTGGGCGAGTCCGGCAGCGGCAAGTCGGTCAGTTCGCTGGCCGTGATGGGCCTGCTGCCGTCCGACACCACCATCGTCCATCGGGGTTCCAGCGCGCGCTTCGAAGGCCGCGAGCTGCTCGGCCTGCCCCTTGCGGAGCGGCGCAAGCTGTGCGGCAAGGACATCGCCATGATCTTCCAGGAGCCGATGTCCTCGCTCAATCCGGTGTTCACGGTCGGCTACCAGGTGGGCGAGGTGCTGCGCCGGCACATGGGCATGGGCGCGAAGCAGGCGCGGGCGCGCACCCTCGAACTGCTGGCCGAGGTCGGGATTCCCGACCCTGCGGTAAAAATCGACGCCTACCCGAGCCAGATGTCGGGCGGCCAGCAGCAGCGCGTGATGATCGCGATGGCGATCGCCTGCGAGCCGAAGCTCTTGATCGCGGACGAGCCGACCACCGCGCTCGACGTGACCATCCAGAAGCAGATCATGGAACTGATCGCGCGCCTGCAGAAAAAGCACCAGATGGCGGTGCTGTTCATCACCCACGACCTCGGGCTGGTGGGCGAGATCGCCGACCGCGTGATCGTGATGCGCCACGGCGAGGTGCGCGAAGAAGGCGAGGCCGCGCAGGTGTTCGGCGCACCCGCTGACGCTTACACGCGCGCCCTGCTGCATTGCCGTCCGAAGCTGGACGAGCGGCCGCTGCGCCTGCCCGTCATCGACGACTACCTGAGCGGAAAATTCACCCCGGAACAGCGGCTGCCGCAGCGCACGCGCGGCAGCGCGCCCGGCGACGAACCGGTGCTGGAGGTGCGCAACCTGGCCAAGAGTTTCTGGCTGCGCGACGGACTGTTCGGGAAGCGCGAGTTCAAGGCCGTCAAGGACGTGTCCTTCACGCTGGCGCGCGGCAAGACCCTGGGCGTGGTGGGCGAATCCGGTTCGGGCAAGACCACGGTCGGCCTGACCCTGCTGCGCCTGCACCGCGCCACCGGCGGCAGCGCGCTGTTCGAGGGCCGCGACCTCTTCACCATGTCCGACCGCGACTACCAGGCCTACAAGCGGCGCATCCAGATCATCTTCCAGAACCCCTATGCCTCGCTGAATCCGCGCTTCACGGTCGGCCAGATCCTGCTCGAGCCGATGCGCATCCACCGCATCGGCGCCAACGATGCCGAGCGGGTGGAGATGGCGCAGCAGCTGCTCGGGCGCGTCGGCCTGCCGGAGCAGGCCTTCCACCGCTTTCCGCACGAGTTTTCCGGGGGGCAGCGCCAGCGCATCGCGATCGCGCGCTGCCTGACCATGAAGCCGGAGATCCTGGTGTGCGACGAATCGGTGTCGGCGCTCGACGTGTCGGTGCAGGCCCAGGTGCTGAACCTGCTGCAGGACCTGCAGGACGAATACGGCATGAGCTACATCTTCATCTCGCACGACCTGTCGGTAGTGAAATATATCGCCGACCAGGTGATGGTGATGCACCATGGCAGCGTGGTCGAGATGGCGGATTCGGATGCGTTATACCGCAATCCGCAACACGACTACACGCGCAGCCTGCTGGCGGCGATTCCACGGGGTGCGTGAACCGTAAAACAACACCTGGCGGCAGCGATGCCGCTGAAAGTCAGCTACACTACAGCGATGCCCCAGCTCGTCGACCTGCTCCAGACTTATGGTGTGCTGATCGTGTTCGGCATCGTCCTTGTCGAACAGTTCGGCCTGCCCATTCCCGCCTTCCCGATCCTGATCGTGGCCGGCGCGCTGTCGGTCGACGGCACGCTCAGCTGGGAACTCTGCCTGGCGTCAGCGGTGGGCGCCTGCCTCATCTGCGACATGTTCTGGTTCCGCGCCGGGCGCTTCTACGGCAAGCGTATCCTGCGGCTGCTCTGCAAGATCTCTCTGTCGCCCGATTCCTGCGTCAACCAGACCGAGGACCGTTTCCGCCGCTTCGGCGCCAAGTCGCTGCTGGTGTCGAAATTCGTCCCCGGCTTCAATACCATCGCCGCGCCCCTGTCGGGCGCCATCGGCACCCGGCCGCGCCAGTTCATCGCCTATTCGGGCACCGGCGCGGCGCTATGGAGCGGCACCGGCATCCTGCTCGGCATCCTGTTCCATGACGGCGTCGAAGAGCTTCTCGGCTGGCTCGAGACCATGGGCGGCACCGCGCTGTCGGTGCTGGCCACGCTGCTGGTCCTGTTCATCGCCGTCAAGTACGTCGAGCGGCGCCGCCACCGCGCCCGCAGCGCGGTGCCGCGCATCGAGATCGCCGAACTGATGGCCCTGATCGACGGCGGCCACGACCCGGTCATCATCGATGCGCGCAGCCTGACGGCACAGGAGCTTGAAGCGGCGATTCCCGGCGCGGTGGTATTCCAGTCCTGCGTGCCTGACAAGTTGATGGCCTCCATCGACAAGGACCGCCACATCGTCATCTACTGCAGCTGCCCGAACGACGTCACCGCCGCCGAGGTGGCCAAGCAGTTCCTCGCCAACGGCTTCCACCGCGCGCGGCCCCTGCGCGGCGGGCTGGACGCCTGGAATGCCCAGCGCGGGGCCGATCCGGAACTGGCGCCGGCAGCATGCTGAGGTAGTTCGACTACTTCTCATGCCCTTGGCCTATGCAGCAGTCATAGTAGCTGGAGCGACACCTTGTACCTAAACTACAAAATGTACTTGTAAGAGTACTACAAAGTTTAGTAAGCTTGGTCATCGCTCCTTTATTAGCTGCAATGACCGCCTCTCCCTCCAGCCTCGTACCCGATCCGTCCACCCATGCTGGCGTTCGCCTGCTCGCCGACATCGGCGGCACCAATGCCCGCTTCGCGCTGGAAGCCGGGCCGGGCCGCTTCGAGGCCATCGAGGTGCTGTCCTGCCAGGAACATGCGAGCCTGGCCGACGCCGTGCGCGCCTACCTGGCGCTGCCGCAGGTAGCCGGCCTCGGCACGGGCATCCGCCATGCGGCCATCGCGATGGCCAACCCGGTCACCGGCGACCAGGTGCGCATGACCAACCACCACTGGGCCTTCTCGATCGAGGCGCTGCGCCAGGAGTGCGGCTTCGACACCCTGGTGGTCGTCAACGATTTCACGGCGCTGGCGCGCTCGCTGCCGCATCTGGGCGAGCGCAAGCGCCAGGTCGGCGGCGGCGCTCCCGTGCCCGATGCGCCGCTCGGCCTGCTGGGCGCCGGCACCGGCCTCGGCGTATCGGGCCTGATCCCCTTCGGCCAGGCCTGGACCGCGCTGCGCAGCGAAGGCGGGCACGTCAGCTTCTCGCCGGTCAACGATACCGAAATCGCCATCCTCCAGTACGCCTGGCGCGAATTCGAGCACGTCTCCAGCGAGCGCCTGTTGTCCGGCGCCGGCGTGGAACTGATCTACCGCGCATTGAGCGACCGTGCCGGCCGTCCCGGCAGCCTGACCGCGCCCGAGATCTCGCGCCGCGCGCTGGACGGCGAGTGCGCGCTCTGCGACGAGGTGCTGGAAGTCTTCTGCGGCATGCTCGGCACTGCCGCCGGCAACCTGGCCATCACCCTCGGCGCCCAGGGCGGCGTCTACATCGGCGGCGGCATCGTGCCGCGCCTGGGCGAACGTTTCGTCAACTCGTCGTTCCGCCGCCGCTTCGAGCAGAAGGGACGTTTCAGCGCCTACCTGGCCCAGGTCCCGACCTATGTGATCACGGCCGACTACCCGGCCTTCCTCGGCGTGTCGGCGATTCTGTCGGAAAAACTGTCCGCCGCTTGATCGAACCGGCCATTTGTGCGCGGCTGCTGCCGTCGCCTTGTCCGTTCCCGGGTTTTATCGGTTACAATGGCCCTTAGTTGTCAGGAACGCTGACCTTATTCGTTCGGCTCCCGTAGTCCACGAGCCCCGCGTTTCACCTGAAAGACCAACAGCTACCGCCCGCCTGGCACGCGGGCAGCCGTGACGGGCGCCTAGCCTGTCACCTTTGTCAGCCCGGCGCATTCCGGCCCGGGCCACGGATTCCAGAATCTTGCGCAGCATCTCGCACCGCGGCCGGTATCGGCTCCGTGGCTGGCATCCGCCAAATCGGTTTTGTTTTGATTTCTTGCATACGATTCGAAGCGTGACGACACCGCGACATGAATACTGACGAGGCCAAGCGCGTCCTCGAGACCGCCTTGCTGTGCGCGCGCGAGCCGATGACGATCCACGGCATGAAGAAACTCTTCGCCGAGGTCGACGCCAGCGGACGCCAGCTGAATGCCGGCGTCGGTAGCGACACGATCAAGATCTTGCTGGAAGAATTGCGCCAGGACTGGCAGGGGCGCGGCATCGAAATCGTCAGCCTGGCGTCCGGCTGGCGCTTCCAGAGCCGGCCCGAGATGAAGCCCTATCTCGACCGCCTGTCGCCCGAGAAGCCGCCGAAGTATTCGCGCGCGACGCTGGAAACGCTGGCCATCATCGCCTACCGCCAGCCGGTCACGCGTGGCGACATCGAGGAAATCCGCGGCGTCGCCGTGAACTCGCAGACGATCAAGCTGCTGGAAGACCGCGGCTGGATCGACGTGGTCGGCCACCGCGAAGTGGTGGGACGCCCGGCGCTGCTGGGCACCACCAAGCAATTCCTCGACGACCTGGGCCTGGCGTCGCTGTCGCAACTGCCGCCGCTGCAGGCGGTCAGCGACGGGCCGGACAGCCGCAGCCTCGAGGCGCTGGAAGCGGCGCTGAACGACAACTTTGACAGGGCGGACGCCGCGGCGCACGCCACCGAGACAGATACCGAGACGGACTTCACGTCCGTCGACGTCCCCATTCTTGACCAGGAGACGGCAATCGCCGCTGGGCCGGGTCAGCACAATAAAGATACGAACGATGAACCCAACTGAACCGAACGAGAAGCCCGTCGAGGCTGAAGGCGCTCCCGCCAAACCGAAGCGCACCCGCAAGCCGGCCGCCGCCGCAGCCGCACCGGATGCCGCGCCCGTGAGCGCGGAGCCGGCAGCCGCCGCCAAACCGAAGCGCACCCGCAAGCCTGCCGCCGCTGCCGCCGAGGCGCCGGCAGCCGCAGCCGAACCTGCAGCCAAGCCGGCGCGCAAGCCGCGCGCACCCAAGGCCGCCCCGGTGGAAGCCGCAGCAGCCGCCGCCGACGCGCCGGCCGCACAAGCCGCCGCGCCGGAAGCCGAGCAGCGCAAGCCGCGCGGCCCGCGCCAGATGCGCGAGAAGCGCCAGGTGCGTGAAGCCCTCCAGCAGGAGCAGGCGGCCGCCCAGGCACCCGCGGAGGCAGCGCCGGTCGAGGCTCCGGCCCAGGCCGGCGGCGAGCAGCCGCAGCCTGAAGCCAGGCGCGAAGGGCGTGGCCGCAACCAGCCGCGCAACAAGCAGAACCCGCACGGCCTGCAGAGCCAGCGTCCCCAGCAGGGCCAGCCGGTCAAGGGCGCCAAGCAGCAGGGCAAGCACGGCAAGCCTCAGCAGGGCAAGCAGCAGCAGGGCGGCAAGGGCAGCGACGCCGACGCCGTGTTCTCCTTCGTGACCTCGGACGACTACGACGCCAGCGAGGGCGGCCGCGGCAAGGCGCAAGCCAAGCCGGTGCGCCGCGACCTGACGGCCGACGACGACGCGCCGAAGCTGCACAAGGTGCTGGCCGAGGCCGGCCTGGGTTCGCGCCGCGACATGGAAGACCTGATCGTCGCCGGCCGCGTGTCGGTGAACGGCGAGCCGGCCCATATCGGCCAGCGCATCCTGCCGACCGATGCGGTGCGCATCAACGGCAAGCTGATCCAGCGTAGGGTGAACAACAGCAAGCCGCCGCGCGTGCTGGTGTACCACAAGCCGGCCGGCGAGATCGTCAGCCACGACGATCCCGAAGGCCGTCCGTCCGTGTTCGACCGCCTGCCGACCATGAAGACCGGCAAGTGGCTGGCCGTGGGCCGCCTCGACTTCAACACCGAGGGCCTGCTGCTGTTCACGACCTCGGGCGACCTGGCCAACCGCCTGATGCACCCGCGTTACAACATCGACCGCGAATACGCGGTGCGCACCCTGGGCGAGCTGGAAGAAGGCATGCGCCAGAAGCTGCTGGCCGGCGTCGAGCTGGACGACGGCCTGGCCTCGTTCTCGAAGGTCCAGGACGGCGGCGGCGAAGGCATCAACAAGTGGTACCGCGTGGTCATCGGCGAAGGCCGCAACCGCGAGGTGCGCCGCATGTTCGAGGCGGTCGGCCTGACCGTCTCGCGCCTGATCCGTACCCGCTACGGCGCCATGACCCTGCCGACCGGCCTCAAGCGCGGCCGCTGGGAAGAACTGGAAGAAAACGACGTGCGGTCCCTGATGGCCGCCTTCGGCGTCGAGAAGAAGGGCGGCGACGCACCCAAGGGCAAGGGCGGCAAGCCGCAGCGCGACGACAAGCTGCGCACCGACGGCAACCGCATCGACCGCGCCGACGCCAACCGCAATGTCAACCCCTACGGGCCGCCGGTGGTGCGTGCCGGCGTCCCGCGCCAGGGCGGCCAGGGCCAGGGCGGCTTCGCCGGCGGCCGTCCGCAGGGGCAGGGCGCCAAGGGTGCTGCGGGCGGCAAGGCGCGGGGCGGCAACAACGCCGGCGGCGGCAGCAGCCGTCCGAAGCAGCCTGACCCGCTGCAGACCACGTTCGGTTTCGCCGGCACTGGCGGCGGACGCCGCGGCGGCCAGGGACCGCGCGGTTCCGAGCACGGCCTGCCGCGCCGCGGACGTCGGGGCTGATCCTGCCTGGTGCAGTGGCCGGCACTGCCGGCCACTGCATCGACTAAAAATTCCGAGTCGCCGGGCACGGGATGCTGCAATACCGTAGAATGCAGCCCATGCCCCGTTATGGTCATCCTGCCAACTGTTGCTTTTTGCTCTAGTCACCGTCCATTTTTGGCCCGGTGATTGCGGGAGAAGCAGGATCACTGTATAATTTGCAGCCTAATCAAAGTTCTTCCCAGTATTTTCTTGGTGCAAGTGCTTTCATCTGGTTGGGTTGTGAATACAAAAAGATGGGCAGATGCCCATTTTTTTTTTGGTAAATCGATTTCGAGTCCTGGAGAAGTGCCGTGCAGCAGTTTGAACTCATCGCCAAAACAGTCAGTGGCCTCGGCTACGAACTCGTGGACGTCGAACGGGGCGAGCGCGGCATCCTGCGCGTGTATATCGATTTCCCCGCTGACGTCGTGGAAGAGAAGGGCCTGATCACGGTTGAAGACTGCGCCACGGTCAGCCACCAGTTGACGCACGTGTTCACCGTCGAGAATGTGGATTACGAACGGCTGGAAGTATCGTCGCCGGGCCTCGATCGCCCGGTGCGGACCCTGGCCGACTTTGCGCGTTTTGCCGGACATGAATGCACGGTGAAACTGCGGGTCGCCATGCCGGGCAGTGCGAACCGGAAAACCTTTACCGGTATCCTGCGCGGCGTCGAGGGCGACAAGGTCGGTCTGGAATTTGATAATAAAGATGGCGCAGCGTTGTTGGAATTTACGCTGGCCGAATTGGACAAGGCACGTTTGGTGCCACAGGTGGATTTTAGGAGTCGCAAAGCATGAGTCGCGAAATTTTATTGCTGGTGGATGCGCTCGCGCGCGAAAAGAACGTCGATAAGGAAGTGGTCTTCGGAGCGCTCGAGTTCGCGCTCGCGCAAGCCACCAAAAAACGCTATGAAGGCGAGGTCGACATTCGCGTGAGCATCGACCGCGACACCGGCGAGTTCGAGACCTTCCGCCGCTGGCACGTCGTTCCCGACGAAGCCGGCCTGCAGCTGCCCGACCAGGAAATCCTGCACTTCGAAGCCAAGGAACAGATCCCGGACATCGAAGTCGACGAATACATCGAAGACCCGATCGAATCGGTCGAATTCGGCCGTCGCTTCGCCCAGGACACCAAGCAGGTCGTGCTGCAGCGCGTGCGCGATGCCGAGCGCGAACAGATCCTGCAAGACTTCCTCGAGCGCGGCGATTCGCTGGTCACCGGCACCATCAAGCGCATGGAGCGCGGCGATGCCATCGTGGAATCGGGCAAGATCGAAGCGCGCCTGCCGCGCGACCAGATGATCCCGAAGGAAAACCTGCGCATCGGCGACCGCGTCCGTGCCTACATCCTGCGCGTGGACCGCAATATGCGCGGCCCGCAGGTGATCCTGTCGCGCACCGCGCCGGAGTTCATCATGAAGCTGTTTGAACTCGAAGTACCCGAGATCGAACAGGGCCTGCTGCAGATCAAATCGGCTGCCCGTGACGCCGGCGTGCGCGCCAAGATCGCGGTGTTCACCGCCGACAAGCGCATCGACCCGATCGGCACCTGCGTCGGCATGCGCGGTTCGCGCGTGCAGGCCGTGACCGGCGAGCTGGGCGGCGAGCGCGTCGACATCGTGCTGTGGTCGGACGATCCGGCCCAGTTCGTCATCGGCGCCCTGGCGCCGGCGAATGTCTCCTCGATCATGGTCGATGAAGACAAGCACGCCATGGACGTGGTGGTCGACGAAGAGAACCTGGCGATCGCGATCGGCCGTTCGGGCCAGAACGTGCGCCTGGCCTCGGAACTGACCGGCTGGAAGATCAACATCATGACGGCCGAAGAATCGGCCAACAAGGTGGCCCAGGAAACCGCCGCGATCCGCGTGCTGTTCATGGAAAAGCTGGACGTCGACCAGGAAGTGGCCGACATCCTGGTGGATGAAGGCTTCTCGAGCCTTGAAGAAATCGCCTACGTCCCGATCTCCGAAATGCTGGAAATCGAGTCGTTCGACGAAGACACCGTCAACGAGCTGCGTACCCGCGCCCGTGACGCGCTGGTGACCGAAGCGATCGCTTCCGAAGAAGGCCTCGAAGGGATGGAAGAAGCCCTCGTGACCCTGGAAGGCATGGACCGCACCACCGCCGGCAAGCTCGGCCTGGCTGGGATCAAGACGGTCGAAGCCTTCGCGGGCCTCGCCTATGACGAATTCGGCGCCATCCTGGCCCTGTCGTCGGACCGTGCCCGCGACCTGATCAAGAACGAATTTAATGATGTGACCGACGAAGAGATGAAGCTGGTCGACAGCAAATACGATGACCGCGCCAAGGCGCTGCAGGCGAAAGCCTGGAGCCTGGCAGAAACGGCCAAGGCGTAATTTGCAAATCTTTATCATCTCAGCGACACATAGAAAAGAGGACTGAATGGCGAGTAACAACGTAGCCCAATTTGCCACCGAACTGAAGATGCCTGCAGACCTGCTGCTGACACAGCTGCGCTCGGCCGGCGTCGAAAAAAGTTCGACGTCAGATCCCTTGTCGAAAGATGATAAGGACAAGCTGCTGAACCATCTGCGCCGTACCCACGGCGCCGCCGAAACCGGCGAGAAGAAGAAGATCACGGTCACCCGCAAGGAAACCACCGAGATCAAGCAGGCCGACGCCAGCGGCAAATCGCGCACCATCCAGGTCGAAGTCCGCAAGAAGCGCACCTTCGTGCAGCGCGACGACCTGGTCACCACCCCGAAGGCCGAAGCTGCGCCCGTGATCGACGCTGCCGAGCAGGCGCGCCGCGAGGAAGAATCGCGCCGCCAGGCCGAGCTGATCGCCCGCCAGGAAGCGGACCTGCGTGAAAAGCAGGAACGCCTGGCCAAGCTCGAGGCGGAAGAGGCTGCACAGGCCAAGGCTGCCGAAGAGCAGGCCAAGCGTGACGCCGCCGACAAAGCCAAGCGCGAAGCGGCCGAAGCTGCTGCCGCGGCCAAGGCTGCGGCCGCTGCCCAGGCGCCTGCGTCGCCGGCGTCGGCTGCTGCCGAAGAAGCCGCCCAGAGCGCCGCTGCCGAAGCCAAGAAGCGTGCGGAAGAAGCCGCCAAGGAAGCGGCCGAACGTGCTGCCGCTACCGAGCGCGCACGCAAGGCCGTGGCCGACGAAGTGGCCCAGATCAAGCTCATGATGAGCCAGCCGCGCCGCGTCATCAAGGCGCCGGAACCGGTCGCGAAGCCGGCGGCTCCGGCCGCTCCGGCCGGCACCCTGCACAAGCCTGCCGCCAGCGCCGACAAGAAGCCGGCGGATGCGAAAGCGGGCGACAAGAAGCCGGGCGACAAGAAGTCGATCAAGTCGGCCAATGTCTCCTCGACCTGGTCGGACGACGCCAAGAAGCGTGGCGCGCCGAGCGGCCCGAAAGGCCGTGGCGGCCCGGGCGCGAGCACCGGCCGTGACGGCTGGCGCAGCGGTGGCCGCAGTGGCGGACGCCGTTCGCACGGCGATGACCGCGAAACCAATTTCCAGGCCCCGACCGAGGCGATCGTCAAGGACGTCCACGTGCCGGAAACCATCACCGTGGCCGAACTGGCCCACAAGATGTCGGTGAAGGCGTCGGAAGTCATCAAGCAGCTGATGAAGCTGGGCCAGATGTGCACCATCAACCAGGTGCTGGACCAGGAAACCGCGATGATCCTGGTGGAAGAGATGGGCCACAAGGCCTTCGCTGCTGCCGAGGACGATCCGGAAGCGCTGCTGGCCGACCAGGGCGAACACGCCGAGTTCGAAGCGACCTCGCGCGCCCCGGTGGTCACCGTCATGGGTCACGTCGACCACGGCAAGACCTCGCTGCTGGACTACATCCGCCGCGCGAAAGTGGCTGCTGGCGAAGCCGGCGGCATTACCCAGCACATCGGTGCATACCACGTGGACACCCCGCGCGGCATGATCACCTTCCTGGATACCCCGGGTCACGAAGCCTTCACGGCAATGCGTGCCCGCGGCGCGAAAGCGACCGACATCGTCATCCTGGTGGTGGCGGCGGACGACGGCGTGATGCCGCAGACCAAGGAAGCGATTGCCCACGCGAAAGCCGCCGGCGTGCCGCTGGTGGTGGCGATCAACAAGATCGACAAGCCGGGCGCCAACACCGACCGCGTCACCCAGGAACTGGTGGCCGAGGGTGTGGTGCCGGAAGAATACGGTGGCGATTCGCCATTCGTGCCGGTATCGGCCAAGATCGGTACCGGTATCGACGACCTGCTGGAGCAAGTCCTGCTGCAGGCCGAGGTGCTGGAACTGACCGCACCGGCCGAAGCACCGGCGCGTGGCCTGGTGGTCGAGGCGCGCCTCGACAAGGGCCGCGGTCCGGTGGCGACCATCCTGGTGCAGTCGGGTACCCTGAAGCGCGGCGACGTCGTGCTGGCGGGCTCCTCCTTCGGCCGCGTCCGTGCGATGCTCGATGAAAACGGCAAGCCGGTCAGCACCGCGGGTCCGTCGATTCCGGTCGAGATCCAGGGCCTGACCGAAGTGCCGAGCGCCGGTGAAGAAGTCATGGTCATGGCCGACGAGCGCAAGGCGCGTGAAATCGCCCTGTTCCGTCAAGGCAAGTTCCGCGACGTCAAACTGGCGAAGCAGCAGGCCGCCAAGCTGGAGAACATGTTCGACCAGATGGCCGAAGGCGAAGTCAAGAACCTGCCGCTCATCGTCAAGACCGACGTGCAGGGTTCGCAGGAAGCGCTGGTCGGTTCGCTGCAGAAGTTGTCGACTTCGGAAGTGCGTGTCCAGATCGTCCACGCGGCGGTCGGCGGCATCACCGAATCGGACGTCAACCTGGCGGTCGCGTCGAAGGCAGTCATCATCGGCTTCAACGCCCGTGCCGACGCCCAGGCGCGCAAGCTGGCCGAAGCCAACGGCGTCGACATCCGTTACTACAGCATCATTTACGATGCGATCGACGAGATCAAGACGGCACTGTCGGGCATGCTGGCGCCGGAGAAGCGCGAGACCATCACCGGCCAGGTCGAGATTCGCCAGGTCATCCTGGTGTCGAAGGTCGGCGCGATCGCGGGCTGTCTGGTCACCGACGGCGTGGTCAAGCGTACCTCCTCGGTCCGCCTGCTGCGCAACAACATCGTCGTGTGGACCGGCGAGATCGACTCGCTCAAGCGCTTCAAGGACGATGCGAAGGAAGTCCGTGCCGGCCTCGAGTGCGGCCTGTCGCTGAAGAATATGAACGAAATCCAGGTCGGCGACGTCCTGGAAGTGTTCGAAGTCACGGAAGTGGCGCGTACGCTGTAATTTCGACATTGGGCGTACCATGAGGGCCAGGACGCTTCGCGGCAATGCCGCGAGGGGCCTGGCCCTTGTTTTTGGCCTTCGGACCTCACAAGAAAAAATACTAGCAACATCATGGCAAAACACAGCAAAAGCATCCCCCAGCGCGGCCTGCGCGTCGCCGACCAGATCCAGAAAGACCTGTCGGAACTGATCGCCTTCGAACTCAAGGATCCGCGCGTCGGCATGGTCACCATCAGCGAAGTCAAGCTGACGCCCGACTACGCCCACGCCAAGGTCTACTTCACCCTGCTGAAGGACAGCCCGGAAGAGGTCAAGCAGACCCTCGAAGGCCTGTCGAAAGCGGCCGGCTACCTGCGCAACCTGCTCGGCAAGCGCCTGCACATCCATACGCTGCCGCAGCTGCACTTCGTGCACGACACCTCGACCACCCGCGGCCTAGCCATGTCGGCCCTGATCGACCAGGCCAATGCGGTACGCGCCGCCGATTTCGGCCAGGACGAAGATTCGGATTCCGAGTGAACGCACGTCCGCCCAAGAAGCCGCGCGACCCGGTCGATGGCGTCCTCCTGCTCGACAAGCCGGTCGGCCTGTCCTCGAACGACGCCCTGCTCAAGGCCAAGCGCGTACTGAACGCCAAGAAGGCCGGCCACACCGGCACCCTCGATCCCTTTGCCACCGGCCTGCTGCCGCTGTGCTTCGGCGAGGCGACCAAGTTCTCACAGGACCTGCTGGAAGCCGACAAGACCTATGAGGCCACGGTCCACCTCGGCATCATGACCAACACCGGCGACACCGAAGGGGAGGTGGTCGAGCAGCGCGAGGTCGATGTCACGCGCGAGCAGATCGAAGCCGCGCTGGCGCGCTTCCGCGGCCCCATCCTCCAGGTCCCGCCCATGTATTCCGCGCTCAAGCGCGACGGCAAGGCGCTGTACGAGTATGCGCGCGAAGGCATCGTGCTCGAGCGCGAAGCGCGCCCGGTGACGATCCACGGCCTGTCGCTGGTCGACTACACGGCGCCGTATCTGAAGATCCTGGTGACCTGCAGCAAGGGTACTTATGTGCGCGTGCTGGGCGAGGACATCGGCGCCGCGCTCGGCTGCGGCGCGCACCTGAATGCGCTGCGCCGCGTGCAGGTGGGAGCGCTCTCGACCGAGCGCATGATCTCGCTGGAAGACCTGCAGGCCCATGCCGACCCGTTCTCGCTGCTGGCCCCGGTCGACGCCCTGCTGTCGAGCTTCCCGTCGGTCGAGCTCACGCCCGAGCTGGCGAAGCGCTTCCTGAACGGCCAGCGCCTGGCGCTCGGCAAGGAAACCGTGCAGGTGCCGGTCGAGTTGGGCCGGGTGCGGGTCTACCATGAGGGCAAGCTGCTCGGCACGGCGAACCTGCAGGAATACGCCATTCTGGCGCCGGAGCGCCTGATCGCTGCCCAGCAATAAACAATCGCTTCCACCGGCCTTGAAAACCCGCGGAGCGTCCCCATCTCGCCTGGGTCCGGAAGTGGCAGCCACTGGCTGCCCGGCGGCGTCCGGACCGTCATCAACCTTCAATATTCCGCCGCTATACTGGGCGCGCCCGGCTGTTCGTCGAAATACCTGGCCTTTCCCTCCCGCTGCAGCGCAGCAAGGGCGATAACCGTGCTATAGTAGCGGGTTACGGAAATCGGCAAGTTCAATCGACCTCGCTGCCTTCATCCATCACGCAACATTCACTGTTGAAAATACATGTCAGACACCAAACGCGCGATTCGTAATATCGCAATCATCGCCCACGTTGACCACGGCAAGACCACCCTGGTGGACCAGCTGCTGCGCCAATCCGGCACCTTCCGTGAAAACCAGGCGGTGGACACCCGCGTGATGGACTCGAACGACCTCGAAAAAGAACGTGGCATCACGATTCTGTCGAAGAACTGCGCGGTCGAGTACGAAGGCACCCACATCAACATCGTCGACACCCCGGGCCACGCCGACTTCGGCGGTGAGGTCGAGCGCGTGCTGTCGATGGTGGACTCGGTGCTGCTGCTGGTCGATGCCCAGGAAGGCCCGATGCCGCAGACCCGCTTCGTGACCCGCAAGGCGCTGGCCCTGGGCCTGAAGCCGATCGTCGTGGTCAACAAGGTCGACCGTCCGGGCGCGCGCCCGGACTGGGCGATCAACCAGACCTTCGAACTGTTCGACAAGCTCGGTGCGAACGACGAGCAGCTGGACTTCCCGATCGTCTACGCCTCGGGCCTGAACGGCTATGCCGGCATGGACGAGAGCGTGCGCAGTGGCGACATGAAGCCACTGTTCGATGCCATCCTGAAATACGTGCCGGTTCGTGACGACAACCCGGACGGCCCGCTGCAGATGCAGATCACCTCGCTGGACTACTCGTCCTACGTGGGCAAGATCGGCATTGGCCGCGTTAACCGCGGCCGCGTCAAGACCGGCCAGGACGTCGTGATCCTGAACGGCCCTGATTCGACCCCGATCAAGGGCCGCATCAACCAGGTGCTGAACTTCAAGGGCCTGGAGCGCGTGCTGGTCGACGAAGCCGTCGCCGGCGACATCTGCCTGATCAACGGTATCGAAGACATCGGCATCGGTTCGACCGTCTGCGCCGTGGATACCCCGGAAGCCCTGCCGATGCTGACCGTCGACGAGCCGACCCTGACCATGAACTTCATGGTCAACAGCTCGCCGCTGGCCGGCCGCGAAGGCAAGTTCGTCACCAGCCGCCAGCTGCGCGAGCGTCTCGAGCGCGAGCTGAAGGCCAACGTGGCGCTGCGCGTCTCGCCGACCGACGACGACACCGTGTTCGAAGTGTCGGGCCGCGGCGAGCTGCACCTAACCATCCTGCTGGAAAATATGCGCAGGGAGGGCTTTGAGCTCGCGGTGTCGCGTCCGCGCGTCGTGTACAAGATGGTCGATGGCGTGCGCCATGAGCCCTACGAGAACCTCACCGTCGACGTCGAAGAAGTCAACCAGGGCGGTGTCATGGAAGAGCTGGGCCGCCGCCGCGGCGACCTGCAGAACATGGAATCGGACGGCAAGGGCCGCGTGCGCCTCGAGTACCTGATCCCGGCGCGTGGCCTGATCGGCTTCCAGGGCGAATTCATGACCCTGACCCGCGGTACCGGCCTGATGAGCCACGTGTTCCATGAATACGCACCGGTCGACAACAGCAAGGGTGAAATGGCCGGCCGCCGCAACGGCGTGCTGATCTCGCAGGACGACGGCGCCGCCGTGGCCTACGCGATCTGGAAGCTGCAGGACCGCGGCCGCATGTTCGTGTCGCACAACGACCCCGTGTACGAAGGCATGATCATCGGCATCCACTCGCGCGACAACGACCTGGTCGTCAACCCGATCAAGGGCAAGCAGCTGACCAACGTGCGTTCGTCGGGTACCGACGAAGCCGTGCGCCTGGTGCCGCCGATCCAGATGTCGCTGGAATACGCCGTCGAATTCATCGAGGACGACGAGCTGGTCGAGATCACGCCGAAGTCGATCCGCCTGCGCAAGCGCTTCCTGAAGGAACACGAGCGCAAGAAGGCATCGCGCGAAGCGTAATCGCTTCATGAGGGGGCGAAAAACCCGCTGCTTGCAGCGGGTTTTTTTATTTCCGGAAGTATCGTTGCGCCCGTCACACTCTTGCCTATCGTCGGTCATCTGGCGAACATAAGTGCAGATCTGGTCTTCATTTTGCATCTTGTTACAGTTCTTACCAGGTTTCCACTGGGATCGACCGGCAAGGTTTGCTATTGTGACTACATCGCGATTCGTTGTGAATTGCGGGCCAGATGAAGATTATTGAAGGGAGTTCGCATGAAAAAGCTGATGATTGCACTGATCGCCACCGCCGCCGTTGCAGGCACCGCCCAAGCCCAGACCGCCGGTCGCGGCTATGTCGGCGCCGCCGCCGTGAGCGCGAAGAACACGACCGTCGACGCCCACAAGGCTGACGGCAAGCTGTTCGCCGGCTACCAGTTCGACGAGCGGGTCGGTGTCGAGGCCGGCTGGACCAACCACCACAAGACCGATTTCGGCGTGCGCGGCAGCACCGAAGGCTATGGCACCTATGTAGCCGCCAAGTACACGCTGCCGATCAACGAGCAGGTGTCGGCCTACGGCAAGGTGGGTCTGTCGCACAACGAGCGCAAGCTCAGCAACGACCTGGGCCAGCGCTTCAAGGATGACGATACCGGCGGCTACGGCGGCGTGGGCGTCGAGTACAAGCTGAACCAGAATGTGGCGCTGCAGGCGGAGTATGAGCGCTACGGCAAGAGCAAGGCCTATGGCGCCAAGCCGGACGTCGTCAGCGTGGGTCTGAAATACGGCTTCTAAACCGCACACGCAATAAAAAAGCTCCCACCGCGCACGGCGCGGTGGGAGCTTTTTTCATGAAGGGATCAGCGCAGCCCGAGCAGGGCCTGCACGCGGTCGCGGCTGACGCCGACCAGTGCCGAGGTGATGGCCAGCAGGGATTGATAGTCGTGGCCGGCAGCCGTGGAGGCGAAGTCGCCGGTGACGACTGCCAGTTCTGCTTCCGGCAGCGGTGCGTCCGGCGTACGCACCATGGCGGCGCTCAGCGCGGCACTGGCCGCTTCCTGCGCGCGGCGCACGCGGGCCAGGGCCTGCACCACTTCGCGCAGGCTCTGGCGCAGGGCGTCAGGGTTACCGATATTCCATTGTTCAGGCGCAAGGCCGGCCGGTTCTTCCACGACGTCCACGCGGCCGCGGCCCGAGATCGCGATGGCATCCTTCATGCCGGTCCACTCGGCTTCCGGCGCGCTGAACACCAGTTGCTGCTGGTTATCGAGCGCGACGCGGACTTTCACCGGCGATAAGGTTCGGTCGAGGCGCGCGGCGATTTCTTCCGGCGTCATGCCCGCTTCGATGGTGGCGGTCAGCTGCGGTCCGCCGCTGCTGCCGACCGAGAAGGCATAGGTCTGCTGGCCTGCGGACTGCAGCGCGGCCAGGTCGAAACCGCGGATGCGGAAGCGCGTCATGGCCGGCTGGCCGTCGCTGAAGCCGAGTTGGGCATCGACGCCGCCGCCGGACTGCTTGCGGCGCGCTTCCAGTGTGCTGGCGAGTTGCTGCGAACGGGCTTCGATCTGGCGCGCCGGGTCGCTGCGGCCGGTGATCTTGGCGCTCAGGTCGGCCTTCAGCGCTTCGAGTTGCGAGGCGACGCGTTCCAGGTAGTCGATCGCCTGTTGTGCACGTGCGACATCACCCTGCAGGCGGGTGTCCCACTTGATGCCGCGCTGGAGCGGGGCGGTAGCGGGGGCGACCTGGGTGACGACGCGGCTGTCGGGGTCGAGCGGCTTGACCGCGGTGGCGCGCGCTGTGGCGGTCGAGGCCGCAGCAGCGGCATTGCCGACCGAGGAATTGGCCGGCGAGGCCGACGAGTTGTTCAAACGAAGGGCTGCGTCCATAAGGAATTACAACACAGAGAACAGGGACAGGGTGCCGATGCGGCTGTAGGCTTTGTACGTGGCCTGCAGGGCGGTCGAATACCCGTTGAGCGAGGTCGCCGCTTCGCCGACGTCGAGGGTGCCGATGTCGGTGATCGCCATCTTGTTGGACAGGCTGACGTTGGCATGGTTGGCGTCCAGGGTCTTCATGATGTTCTGCGAGCCGCCCAGCGTCGCTACCTTGCTGGTCACCAGGTTCAGTGCGTCGTCGAAGCCGCCCAGGGCGCTCGTCAGCACCGAACGCACGGCCGGATCGTTCGCCGACACGCCGGGCGTCTTCAGGGTCGTGATGGCCTGCTCGAGGTGGTTCAGCAGTTTTTCGATGCCTTGCAGGTTCTGGTTGCCGGCCTGGGTGATGCCATTGCCGATGACCACATTCTGCGAATTCGTGTTGCCGACGTAAGTGTAGCGCGAACCGAGGGCGGCGAGCGGGTTATACGCGATCGGCGCGGTCTTGGTCAGCGTCCCCGAGAAATTGTAGTTGCCTTCGGTGTCGATCGAGTTGGCGTTGTACAGCAGACTATCGCGTAGCGCCTCGAGCGGCGTGATCATCGCCTTCAGGTCGTCCGGCGCGTTACCGCCGTCCAGCGCCCAGACCAGCAGGTCGCGGCCCGGGATGATTTCGTCCGACATATTCTGCAGGTAACCTTCGGCCTTGGTCAGGCGGATCTTGATCGAGCCGATGTTGTCGCGGTACTGCTGCACGGTCGCTTCCTCGCGCGCCAGGCGTGCCAGGCGCACGCTGTCGACCGGGTCGTCCGACGGCACCAGGATGCGCTTGTTGGCCGCCATCTGCTGGGTCAGGTGGGTGATGCGCTCCTGGTTGTTCTGGAGCGACTGGTTCATTGTCGATTGGTACTGGGTGGTTGCGATACGCATGGTGATTCCTTTAGCCCATCATCGCCAACGTGGCGTCGAACAGCTGGTTGGCGACAGCAATCACTTTCATGTTCGCCTGGTACATGTTCTGGTACTCGACCAGGTTGACCGCTTCCTCGTCCTGGTTCACGCCGCTGGTCGACTGCCAGTCGTCCACCGACTGGGTGCGCACGGTCTGGGTGGTCTTCAGGGCGGCCTTGTTGAGTGCACTGTCGACGCCGAGCTTGCCGACGATCTGGGCGTCGGCATCGCTCAGCAGCACGTTGCCGATGGTGCCGACCGTGATCGGCTGGCTCTTGATGGCGACCAGTTTTTGCAGGTTGCCGGTATCGCCCGGGGCGCCGTCGGCGGAGAACGCCAGGTCGCCGGCCACGAAACCGGTGCTGAGCTTGAGCATGTCGGCATTGCTGCCCGGCGTGTAGACGAACAGCGGGGTGCCGGCCGTGCCGTCCGGCTTGAAGCCGAGTGACAGCTGGCTATTGACCTTGCTTGCAATCTGCGAGGCGATGTCGGCGATGTCCTTTTGCAGCGGCACCAGCTTTTCGGTTTCGTATCGAGTGAGGCCGCCCAGCTGGCCGCCGAGCTTGCCGGCGTCGAGGACGTAGGTGGTGCCGGCGAAGCTCAGCGAGAATTCCTGCGGCGAGGTCGCGGTCGGCGCCGCCTTGAGCGTGCCGTGCATGCTGCCCAGTACCAGCGACTGGCCGGTCTTGAGCGAGACGTCGCGGGTGCCGTCGGCATTGTCCGAGACTTCCAGCGCCATCTTGTTGGCCAGGTCGTCGATGGCCTGGTCGCGCGCGTCGATCATGGCCGATGCGCTCAGGCCGCCGGCCTGGGCTTCGCTGATCTGCTGGTTGAGCTTGGCGATGGAGGCGATCTGGGCGTTGGCCGAATCGACGATCGCGCCGCGCTGGTTGCGCACCGACTGCAGCTGGGAATTGAACACGTTGTTCAGGCCGTTGAAACGTTCCGACATCAGGCCGGCCGAGGTCAGCACCTGCTGGCGCAGCGGGGTCGAGCCCGGGTCGCCGGCGACCGCGTTGAGGGCGCCGAAGAACTGGTCGATGCCGGCCGACAGGCTGGCGGTGTCGTCGCCCATCACGTTCTCGAGCTGGCTCAGGTAGGGTTGGGTCTGCGAATGCGCACCCAGGTCCGAGGCGGCGCGCCACATGGCCTGGCTCTTGTAGCCGTCCGAGAAGCGCAGCAGGGCCGAGACCTGCACGCCGTGGCCGCTCGACTGCGGATTCCCCTGCGGGCCGACAGCCGCGAGCAGGGCGGCCTGGCGGGTATAGCCCTTGGTCTGCAGGTTGGCGATGTTCTGGCTGCTTGCGGTCAGCGCCACCTGAGCGGCAAGCGCGCCCGACAGTGCGTTATTGATGATGGCCATGGTGCGGATTCTTCCTCGAGCGGGGGTACACCTTGATAAGGCGACCGTTTATTGCTGCTTATTAAGCTTTTTCTTCAGGCTTAAGGGCGGGCCTGGCGGCGGGGACCAGCTGGCGCAAAATCGCGTCGGCGATGCCGAAGGCGCGGTTGCCGGCCATGTTCCCGGCCAGCAAGTCGTCGGCCATGTCCTGCATGTCCTGGTTGACGCGGTTGTTGAAGACGCTGTCCTCGGTGGCCATGGCGCGGGTCGAGGAGCGCATTTCCTTCAGCATGTGCGAAATGAAGAAGCGTTCGAACTCGACCGCGGCCTTGGTGGCCTTGGCGACGTAAACCGGGTCCGGCTGGTCCGCGGCAGGCGCCACGGCCGGGGCCTCGGTGCCGGCCGACAGCGGGATCGGCTGGTTCTGGTCGATCTTCATCAGATCACCACCAGTTCGCCTTCGATCGCGCCGGCCTGGTCGAGCGCCTGCAGGATCGCCATGATGTCGTCGGGCGAGGCGCCCAGGCTGTTGACCACGTCGATGATGGTCTGCAGTTTGGCACCGGCCGGCCAGTTGAACATCTGGCCCGAGCCCTGGTCCACCGACAGCTTCGATTCCGGCGTCACCGCGGTCTGGCCGCGCGAGAACGGGCCCGGCTGCGAAACGCGCGCGCTTTCCGAAATGACCACCTTGAGCGAGCCGTGGGTGACGGCGGCGGCCTTCACGCGCAGGCCGTCGGCGATGACCACGGTGCCGGTGCGCGAGTTGAACACCACCTTCGGGACCTCGACGCCGGCTTCGATGCGCAGGTTGTTCAGCTTGGCCATGAAGGCCACGCGCTCGGTCGGGTTGCTCGGGGCGACCACTTCGACGCTGGTACCGTCGGCGGTGGTGGCGATCGGGCCGTACTGCTTGTTGATCGCGTTGACCACGTTGGTGGCGGTCTCGAAGTGCGGCTGGCGCAGGCGCAGCATGACTTGCGGACGGGTCGCGAAGTCGGTGGCGATCTCGCGCTCGACCATGGCGCCGTTCGGGATGCGCCCGGTGGTCGGGGTGTTGACCGTCACCGAGGAACCGCTTTTACCCGTCGCGTTCAGGCCGCCGACCACCAGGTTGCCCTGGGCCAGCGCATAGATTTCATTGTCGGCCGCGCGCAATTGCGTCAGCAGCAGGGTGCCGCCGCGCAGGCTTTTCGCGTCGCCCAGCGACGAGACGGTGACGTCGATCGCCTGGCCGCGGCGGTAGCCCGGCGGGAACACCGCCGACACCATGACGGCGGCGACGTTCTTGTTCTTGGCGTCTTCGCCTTCCGGCAGGCGCACGCCGAACTGCTTGAGCATGTTGACCACCGACTGGCTGGCGTACTTGACCTGGGTCGAGTCGCCGCTGCCGTTCAGGCCGACGACGAGGCCGTAGCCGACCAGCGGGTTTTCACGCACGCCTTCGACGCTGACCAGGTTGCGCAGCGCCTGCGCCGCATGGGCGGGAAGGGCGCCGGCGCCGAGCACGGCGGCGCACAACATGATTCGAAAAGCGCGCGAGGCGCGGAAAATTTGAATCATGTTGTCCTCAGAACGGCATCAGGGGGCTGTTGAAGAAGCGGGTCAGCCAGCCGGGCTGGTTGGCATCGGCCAGGGCGCCCTTGCCCGAATAGGCGATGCGGGCGTTGGCCACGCGCAGCGAGGACACCTGGTTGTCGTTGTCGATGTCCTGGGCGCGGATGAAGCCCTTCAGGCGCACGAATTCCTCGCCCTGGTTCAGGGTCAGGTTCTTTTCGCCGGCCACGCGCAGCAAGCCGTTCGGCAGGACTTCCTGCACGATCACGGTCAGCGCGCCCGACAGGGCGTTCTGCTGGGTGCTGGTGGCGTCGCCTTCGAACTCGCGGTCGGCCGAGATGTCGATCGCGGTCTTGCCGAAGGTCTTGCCGAGGGCCGCGATCGGCGACACGCCGGCCGAGGAGCTCTTCGAGAAGCTGGTGCCGGCGCGCTTGCTGGCCTGGGTGGTTTCCTGGAGGATTACGGTGACCGCGTCGCCCACGCGGTAGGCACGGCTGTCCGAGGTCAGCGACACGGCTTCACCCGTGAAGACGCCGCCCGAGACGCCGCGCGACGCCGTGCGTGCCATCGGCACGAAATCGTCGTCGTCGTTCATGACCTGGCGCGGCGGCGCGGACGCGCAGCCGGTCAGGACGATGGCGCACAGCGCCGCGGTAACAAGTTTCATTATTTAGCGTGCCGCCTGTGCCAGGTACTGGAGCATGTTGTCGGCAGCCGACAGCACCTTGGTGTTCATTTCGTAGGTGCGCTGTGCGGCGATCATGTCGACCATTTCTTCGACCACCTGCACGTTCGAGCCTTCCAGCGCGCCCTGCTTGAGCTTGCCGAAAGCGCCGTCGCCCGGACGGCCTTCGTTGGCGGTGCCCGAGGCGGCGGTTTCCTGGAACAGGTTCTCGCCCAGTGCCAGCAGGCCGGCCGGGTTGACGAAGCTGGTGAGCGTGAGCTGGCCGAGTTCGGTCGGGGTGGTGGAACCGGCGACGGTGGCCGAGACCATGCCGTTCTCGCCGATGGTGATCGCGGTGGCGTTCTGCGGCACGGTGATCTGCGGCACCAGCGGCAGGCCCTGGGCATTGGTCAGGGTGCCGTTCGAATCCACCTGCAGCTGGCCGGCGCGGGTGAAGGCCGGTTCGCCGTTCGGGCGGCGCACCTGCAGGAAGCCGGCGCCGTTGATGGCGACGTCCAGCGGCTGGCTGGTGGTCTGCATGCTGCCGTTGGTGAAGACCTTCTGGGTGCCGACGATGCGGGTACCGTTGCCGAGCTGGACGCCGTTGGAGACGGTGTTGTCCGCGCTCTGGGCGCCCGGCTGGGCGTCGACCTGGTAGAACAGGTCTTCGAACACGACGCGGTCGCGCTTGAAGCCGACGGTGTTGACGTTGGCCAGGTTGTTGGCGATCGCCTGCAGCTTCGCATCCTGTGCCTGCACGCCGGTCTTGCTGATCCACATTGCTGGATTCATGGGTACTCCTTAAATGTTTGGCAGCGCTTATGCGCCGATCAGGCGGTTGCCCACTTCATTCATGCTGTCGCTGGCCTTGAACAGCTTCATCTGGATCTCGAAGCTGCGGTTCAGGCTCATCACGGCGACCATCTCTTCCACCGCCGACACGTTGCTGCCCTCGAGGGCGCGGCCGCGCACGGTGACGTTCGGGTCCGCCTCGAGCGGATCGCCGGCACGCGACACGATCAGGCCGGCTTCGTTCTTGGTCAGTTCCGCGCCTTCGGCGTTCACCAGGCGCAGCTTGTCGACCGCCTGCATGGTGGTCGCGCCTTCGGTCAGCACGGAAATGGTGCCGTCGGTGCCGATCTCGACCGCCTGGTGCGGCGGCAGCACGATCGCCCCGCCTTCGCCCATCAGCGGGTGGCCGTGCACCGACAGGGCGCCGTTGGCGTCGATGTCGATGGCGCCGGCGCGGGTATAGGCTTCGCCGTCGCCGTACTGGACCGCCAGGTAGCCGTTGCCGTTGATGGCGACGTCGAGCGGGCGGCCGGTCTCGCGTACCGCGCCGGCGCGGGTCGAGATGGTGTCGGCCTCGGTTTTGGCCAGGTGCGCGCTGTCGTAGCCGTAGCCGTTCTGCAAGGCCTGGGTCGCGGCCACTTCGAGGTTGGCGCGGAAGCCCGCGGTCTCGATGTTGGCCAGGTTGTTGGCGTGCACCTGTTGCGCACGCATGCTGCGCTCGGCGCCGCTGACGGCGGTGAAGATCAGTTTATCCATGGCTCAGCTTACAGGGCCTGCATCAGGGCCTGCATCATCTGGTTCTCGGCGGTGATCACCTTCGAGTTGGCCTGGTAGTTGCGCTGCGAGGTCATCAGGCCGACCAGTTCCGAGGTGATGTCCACGTTCGAGCCTTCCAGGGTGCCCTTGGACAGCTTGCCCGCCAGGCCCACGCCCGGGGTGCTGTACAGCGGCGCGCCGGAGCCGTTGTTGGCGGCCCAGCTGGTGTCGCTGGTCTGCACCAGGCTGCCTTCGTCCGGGAAGGTGGCGATCGCCAGGGTGCCGACCACCTGCTGCTGTTCGTTGCTGTACTTGGCCACGACCGAGCCGTCTTCGGCCAGTTCCACGCCCACGAAGGCGCCCGAGGCATAGCCGTCGCTGCGGTTGGTGGTGGTGGTGGCTTCGCCGGCGAACTGGGTGGAGCCGGTGTAGTCGATGACGAAGTCGAGCGCGTCGGCGCCGCCGGTGGCCGGCAGGGTCAGGGTGCCGCTCTTGGTGGCCGGGGGCAGCTGGCCGGCGCTGTTGAAGCTCAGGGCGGTGGCGGTCGCGATCGGCGCGCCGCCGTCGAAGGCGTAGCGCACGCTCACGGCGTTTGCGCCGGTCTTGATGAAGTACTGCGACACGGTGTGCTGGGTGCCGAGCGAGTCGTACAGCACCGATTGCTTGACCATGTTGTAGCTGGTGGCGTCGGCCGGATTGAAGGTGGTCGTGGTCGGCACGGTCCAGTCGGCGGACAGGTTGCCCACGAAGGCGACGCCGGTGCTTTCCTTGGCCGGGATCTGGCCGGTCGGGATCTTGATGTCGCCCATCACGCCGAGGGTGCCGCCCACGCTCGGGCCGTAGCCCTGCACGTTACGGCCGGCGGCGTCGACCAGGTAGCCTTCCTTGTTGGCATTGAAGATGCCGACGCGGGTGTACTGCATCACGCCTTGCGCATCGCGGCTGGTGAAGAAGCCGCGGCCCTGGAGGGCGGCGTCGAGGTTGCGGCCGGTGGTGACCAGGCTGCCGTTCTGGCCGATGTTCTGGGTCAGCGAACCGATTTCGACGCCGTTGGCCTGCTCGCCGGCATACACCGAGGCGAAGTTGGCGCGGCTGCTCTTGAAGCCATAGGTGCCGGAGTTGGCGATGTTGTTCGAAACGGCTTCCAGCTGCTCGTTGATGGCCTGGATGCCGGACAGTGCGATATTGAAGCTCATGAGAATTCCTTTCAGTTATCCGTGGCGGCCAGGGCCTGTGCCTTGCCGTTGAAGCCGCTGCCGTTAAAGCCGACTATGCTCGATGGATCGACTTCGCCGATGCCCGCGACCTGCAGCAGGATGCCGCCGGTGGCCGACATGCGTACGCTGTCGAGGCGGCCCGTGACTTCGACCGCGGGTTTGGTGCCGTCCGATGCTTCGGCACTGATGCTGTAGTTGCCCGGCGCCAGGCCGAGGGCGGCCGGGTCGATCGTGAAGGGCAGGGCGCCGGCGCCGTGCGGGGGCAGGCTGATGCGGTGCTGCTGGCCGTCGACCCCGGTCAGGACGAGGTTGGTGGCGCTGTTGGCGCCGGTGAGCTGCACGTTGCCGCGGATCTTGTCGTCGCCGAGGCGTACGCGGCCGGTCTCGACCGAGACTTCGCTGCCGACCTGGGCACCCATCGCCAGGACCTGCAGGCTTTGCAGCACGCTGGCGCTGGCGCTGGTGGTCTGGGCCAGCTGCTGCAGCGCCTCGGTCTGCGACAGCTGCGACAGCTGGTTGACGAACTGGCTCGGGTCCGAGGGCGCGAGCGGGTCCTGGTTGCGGATCTGGGCGACCAGCAGCTTGGTGAACATGTCCTTGTTCTGGCTGGTGGTGACGCCGGTCGAGTTGGTGGCAACTGAGTTGTCGCTGGCCGGGGTGCTGGAAGCCGGGAAGCCGAAGCCGTTGCCGGTAGAGGTGGTCGTGGTCATCGGATCAGCCTTCGCCCATCTTCAGCAGCGACTGCTGCATGTTCTTGATACGGCCCATGACTTCGACATTGGTCTCGAAGGCGCGCGAGGCGGCCATCATGTCGGCCATCTCGGCCACTTCGTTGACGTTGGCGTAATAGACCATGCCGTCGGCGTCCGCCACCGGATTGTCGGGTTCGTACATCTTGCGCAACGGCTCGCTCGACTGGACCACGTCCAGCACCTGCACGCGGGCGCCGCCGTCTTCACCCATCACCGAGGCGAACACCGGCTTGCGGGCGCGGTAGCCTTCGGCTTCGGAGCCGGACACGGCATTGGCATTGGCCAGGTTGCTGGCGATCGTGTTCAGGCGCACGGTCTGGGCCGCCATGGCCGAACCGGCGATATTCGAAATGTCTTTGAAACCCATGTCTTGGCGTCCTGTTATTGACCGTTGATTGCTTTGGCCAGGCCGCGCAACTTCATATTGATGAAGGTCAGGCTGGTCTGGAAGTCGGAAGCGTTCTGCGAGAACGCGGCCTGCTCGACGCCGATCTCGACGGTGTTGCCGTCGGCACTGGGGTGGAAGGGCACGCGGTACAGCGGGCCGTCGGAGGACAGGGTGGCTTCCCCGGCCTCGGCATCGATCTGCTCCTGCAGGGCCGATGCGAAGTCGATGTCGCGCGCGGTGTAGCCGGGCGTGCTTTCATTGGCGATATTGGCGGCGAGCACGCGGGTGCGCTCCGCGCGTACCTGCAGCGCGTCGGCATGCACGCCGAGGGCGTCCTTGAAATTAATCGTCATTTCGATCCTCTGTCGGTGACCTGCAATTGTTTCTGTACAATGGCCGCTTACTTGTTTCAATCGCGACCCTCTATTTAACAATGATTGCTTTCCGTAGGGCAACCATCGTCATTGTATCCTGTCTTTTCTGCGCCACAAGCGCGGCGGCGCAATCTATTTCTTTAAAGATTGAACAAGCTGCGCGTGGACAGATCGACAAGCAACTGCTAAGCAGCGGCTTGTCGGAACCGGAAGTCGCGCTCACCGTCGTCTCCACCCGTCCGGCGCCGCCCTGCAATGCGCCGGTCGAGATCGAGGCCCTCGATACCCGCCAGTACGCCCGCATGCGCTTCGTTGCCCGCTGTCCCGACGCCAGGGGCTGGCGCCACGACTTCGTGGTGCGCGCCCGCGTGACGGCCCAGGTTGCCGTCACCGCCATGCCGCTCAAGGCTGGCGAGGCGCTGACCGAGGAACACATCACGCTCGAACGCCGCGACGTCACCCTGATCGGCGACGCCATCGGTGCGCCCGAGCTGGCCATCGGCCAGACCAGCCGGCGCAGCCTGCGCGCCGGCGAAGTGCTGCGCAGCGGCGGCTTGAGCGCGCCGCTCATGGTCAAGCGCGGCGACCAGGTCCTGATGGTGGCGCGCCATGAAGGCATCGAGGTGAGCATGGCGGGCGAGGCGCTGGACGCCGGCGCCCAGGGCGCCGTGGTCCGGGTGCGCAATACCGGGAGCGGGCAGGTGGTGCGGATGCGCGTGGCCGGCGCCGGCACCGTCGAGCCGATCGATCTTCCCCAAGGAGTCAGCCGCCGGCATTAGCCTTCGGTGCGCTGTAACTTGGTCGCCAGGCGCTCCAGCTTGGCCGCATAGGACGGATCGGTCGCATAGCCGCCCCGGGCCAGGCCCTGGGCGAAGGCGCGCGCGTCGCTGCCGACGCCCAGCGCACCCTTGTAGCGCGGGTTTTCGACCAGCATCCGGGCATAGTCCTTGAACGCGGCGCCGGCGTCCGGGTAGGAACGGAAGCGCTCGCGGGTCTTGATCGCCGCGCCGCCCACGTATTCGGTGGTCGCCGATTCGCTCACGGCGCCATCCCAGCCGCCCCCGGCCTTGATGCCGAACAGGTTGTGGCTCGAGGCGCCGTTGGCATTCTTCAAGGGGCGCTGGCCCCAGCCCGATTCCAGCGCGGCATGGGCCGACACCAGTTCCGGCGCCACGCCCAGCTGCTGCGCGGCCTGCTGCGCCCAGGGCGCGATACTCTCCAGGAAGGCCTGTTGCTCGGGCGTGCCGGCGGCATTGGTGGCGCCGACGCCATCCGGGCCGTCGACCTCGGTTTCGCCGCTGATCAAGCCCGCGGCACGGGCGCGCCAGATGGCGCCCTCGGCGCTCAGGGCGGCGCCGCCGCCGCTGGCCTCTCCCAGGTCGCCGTTCTGGATGTAGGTGGCCACTTCGCCCTGCACTTCGCTGAACATGTTGCCGAAGCCGGAACCGCCGCCGATGGCGGCAGTCGGGCGGGTGCCGGCGGTCGGCGCCGTCGGCGCCAGGGCAGGGGTCGAGAAATCAGCGTGGCGCATAGGTGTCGTCTTCGCCGTGCAGCACGCGCTGCATCACGGTGTACTGTTCGGCCAGCAGGCCGCCGTTGCGGTTGGTCGCCGCCTTGCAGGCCTGCACGGTGCTTTCCAGGTCGGACCAGGCCGCCGCCAGGGCGCCGCGCGCGGGCTCGGCCAGGCTGGCGATGAAGTCCGCCATGCTTGCGCCTTCGCCCAGCAGGGCGCGCACCAGCGACACGCGCTGCTGGCGCCGTGCTTCCATGGCGTCGAGCAGGGGCGTGAGTTGTTCGGCAAGCTGGGTCAGCTCGCTGCTGCGGTGGCGCAGCGCGGCATCGAACTGGCGTTCGAGCAGGGCCAGCACTTCGGCGCTGTCGCGCACGTCGGCCTGGACGCCGTCGGCAAGCAGGAGGTTGGCCTGCTGGCGAGTAAGGCGGCTCATCCGCGCCCTCCGCCGTGGAAGCGCTGGATCAGGCCGGCCAGGCGGCCCGCATCGAAGGGCAGTTCGCCCTTGGCGAGCTGGTCGCGCAGCTCGGCCACGCGGGCGGCGTCGAAGTCGGGCATGGCGCGCAGGGCCGCTGCGGCCGGCTGCAGCACGTCGGATTGCAGGGCCGGCGCGGCGGCATTCGGCGCCGCGGTTTCAGCAGGCACCTGCACGGTCACGCGTTGCGTGCCGATGCTGACGGTGGAAGTGATCGCGCCGGAAATCTTCATGCGGGGTCCTCGTTTCGATTGGATACTCATGACATTCGCCTTACTTCGTCAGCTGGCCGCGCAGCTTTTCGAGGGCGGCGTCGTCCGCCATTTCGATCGACGCCTCCTTCCCTAGCGGGATGGTGGTGCCGGGCTTGCCGAACATCGCTGCGACCAGGCGCGACTGCGTGCTCGTCAGGATCAGCAGTTCGATGCGGCGGTTCACGCCGGCCAGCGGCTGCTGCGCCTCGATCGGACCGCGATCGGCCATGCCCACCACCTGCAGCACGCTCTCGCTGCGCATGCCGCCGCCCAGCAGCTCGGCCCTGGCGGACAGCGCGCGGTCGGTCGACAGCGCCCAGTTCGAATAGCCGCCCTTGTCGGGACCGGCGAAGCGCGAGGCGTCGGTATGGCCGACGATCAGCATCTGGTTTTCCATCTGCGCGAACAGCGGGCCCATCTTGCGAAGCAGCTTCACGAAACGGCCGGTGGGCAGGGCGCTGCCGCGCATGAACATGCCCTGGTTATCGGTATCGTGCAGCATCACGCGCAGGCCCTGGGGTGTCACCACGGTGTCGAGGTTGGCGGCAAGGCCGGCTTCCCGGCTCATCTCGCCCAGCGCCTTCGACAGCGCGGCCAGTTCGGACGGCGATTCGTAGGCCACCCGCGGCTGGCTCGGCGCGCCCGGATCGTTGCTGCCCTTGCTGCCGGCGGTCGGCAGCTGGAAGCGCTCGATCATGCTGCCGCTCGGCTCGGCCGCGATCGCGGGCTTGTGGCCCATGCCCTCGAGCATACCGCTGTCGGTGGCGTCGCGCACGATTTTCTTGAGATTCTGTTGTTCGCGGGAAGCAATCAGCCACAGGACTAGAAAGAGTGCCATCAAGGCCAGGCAGAAGTCGGCAAACGCGACCTTCCAGGCGCCGCCATGCTCGTCGTGCGCATGCTTGCCGCCACCGCGCTTGACGATGGTGGCTTCGTGGTGCTTGTCTTTTTGGCTCGACACGTTTACCCCGCCATGCGGTCGCTGCCGCGGCGCCGCTTGTTCTGCGATTCATCTTCGCCGCCCATGGCATTGATCCACTGTTCAAGCTGGGCGAAGCTGGGCTTGGTGTTCAGCTGGATCAGGCGGCGGCCGGCATCGATCGCCAGCAGGGCCGGCTTGCCTGCCACGTGGGTGCACAGCACCACCTTGACGGTTTCCATGGTCGAGGCCTCGGAATTCACCGACTGCTTCATCAGGTTGGCCAGAGGTTCCAGCAGGCCGTAGCAGAAGAAGATACCGATGAAGGTGCCGACCATCGCCGCGCCGATCTTCTCGGCGATCTCGCCCGAATCCGCACCGCCCGACACCGAGAACATCGCCATCACGATGCCCAGCACCGCGGCCAGGATGCCGAAGCCCGGCATCGCTTCCGCGATCTTCTGCAGCGACTTGGCCGGCTGCGTCAGTTCTTCGTGGATGGCTTCCAGCTCCTGCTCCAGCACGCCTTCCAGCTCGTGGGCGTTGATCTTGCCCATCGCCATCAGGCGGAAGTTGTCGACGATGAAAGCCAGCAGCTTCGGTTCTTCCAGGATGCGCGGGTAGCGCTGAAACAGCGGGCTTTCCGACGGCGCCTCGACGTGGGCATCGAGGGCCTTCAGGCCGCCGGCGGCGGTCTGCAGCAGTTCGTACATCAGGAGCAGCAGCTGGCGCTGGAATTCCGAATCGTGCTTCTTGCGCGCCGCGACCTTCTTCAGCTGGTGCCCCATCTCGCCCAGCACGTGCCTCGGGTTGCCGAGCACCAGCGCGCCGAAGGCAGCCCCGCCGATGATCAGCAGTTCGATCGGGTGGAAGATCGAGGCGAAGGTGCCGCCCATCAGGGAGAAGCCCCCGAACACGGCCCCGAGCACGATCGCGATTCCGAGTAATTGCTGCATGACGTAAGCCTTTCTTGTTGCTTATTTAATGTTGGTCAGGCGCGCTGCAGCGCGGCCTTCATTTTCGCGAGGGCGCTCTTGTTGAGCTGGCAGACGCGGGCGTCCGACAGGTCCAGCACGGCAGCGATTTCCTTGTAGCTCAGCTCGAACTCGTAGATCATCTGGATCACGCGCTGTTCTTTTTCGTTCAGGCTGCCCAGCACCTGCTCCAGGCTACGGCGCACCAGGAAGGCTTCTTCCGGGCTCGGCGTGCTGTGCGCATGGTCGGTGGCTTCCTGCAGCACCTCGTCGAAGCTGAGCATCTCTTCGGCGCAGTCGTCCAGCACGTGCTGGCGGAATTCCTCGGCACTGACGCCGAGCGCGGCGGCGGCTTCCTTCTCGGTCGGCTCGCGCCCCAGCTTGCGGGTCAGCTCGCGCAGCGCATCGCGCACGCGGTGGCTGTCCTGGCGCACGGCGCGCGGACGCCAGTCCTGGCGCCGCAGTTCGTCCAGGATGGCGCCGCGCACCCGCAGGCTCGCGTAGCTGCCGAAGCCGTTGTCGGGCGTGCCGTAGCGGCGCAGGGCTTCCAGCAGTCCCATCAGGCCGATCTGTTCCATGTCCTCGCGCGACACCGCGCCGGACACCTGCGAGTTCAGCTGGCGCACGATGCGCTTGACCAGCGGCGCATAGGCCAGCAGGTGGCGCTGCTCCTCGCCCGGCGTCATCCCGGCGTTGGCAGGCGCATCGCCGTACAGGGCGGCGCCATTGGTATCGGCATAGTCGGCTAGATAGGCCACGAGGTCCCCGCTGTCCTTGACTTACTCAATGATCAGCTTGCCGATCATGACTTCGGAAAACGGACGGTCGTGGTTTTCCTTTTCATAACTGGCGTTGAAGGTCTTGTTCAGCAGCGTCGCGTACTGGTCCACGGTCATGGCGTTGGCCTCGGCCAGCGTATGGGCCGACAGCGACGACACGACGATGCTGCGCAGCAGCGGCAGGTGTTCCTTGGTTTCCTTTTCGCGCTCGGCGGTGGTGGCCAGCACCAGGTCGACCGACAGGTAGTGCGCCGCCGCCTCGTTCGGGACGCGGCGCAGCATCACGATCACCTTGTCGAGAGTGACGTACTTGGTCGGCTTCTTTTCCGGTTCCTTCTTCGGCGTCGGGGCTCCCGGCTCTTCCGCCTTGGCGCCGGCCGCATGCTGGGCGGGCGCCAGGTACCACATCGCACCGCCGGCGGCGCCGGCGGCGAGGAGGGCAACGCCGAGGAAGGCGGCGATCAGTTTGGCTTTGCTGTTCATGGCTCTATGCTCAAGCGCGTCCGTTGAGGGAGAACGCGGTAGTGGATTGGTTGGCTTCGGCCAGGGCCGCGCCCGGGGCGCGCTCGTCCTGGTCCTGGTCCTGCTGGCGGCCGCGGCCCTGGGCATCGGCGCCGAAGGCGCCGGCCTGTGCGCCGGCCTGTGCACGCGGAGTAGCCTGGCTGACGTTGACCGAGACGTCGGTGTACTGGCGCTGTGCCAGGTCGTTGCGCAGGTTGTCGCTCACGGTGTTCAGCTGGCGCAGCACTTCGCCGTGGGTGGCGGTGATGTTCACTTCCAGGCTGCCGGCCGCATGGCGGATCGAGATCTCGACCCGGCCCAGCATCGGCGGCTCGAGGCGGATCACGGCCTGCTCGGCGTTCTTGCCGAGCTGGAGGTTCAGGCGCTCGCCCAGGGCTTCCTGCAGGCTCTGGCGCCATGCGGTCGGCGGGCCGGACAGGGTCAGGGCGGCGCCGTCACGCGCGGCGCTGGCCGGTGCGGACTGGGCGGCGATGCCGAAACCGGTACTGGTGCCGCCGCTGTCGCCGGCAGGGGCCGCGGCCTGGATCTCGGTGGCGGCGCCTTCACGCGCCGGGCCTGCAGCGGCTTGCGCCACGGCGGCCGGCTGGGTCGGCTGGCTTGCCTGTGCCGCAGCACGCAGCTGCACGGCGGCGCCCTCGCTGGCCTGGACCGGCAGCGCGCCGCCTGGCAGGGCGGCCGATGCCGTGGCCTCGACCGGCAGCTCGGCGGCCGCAGTGGCTGCAGTGCTTGCGGCTGCGGTCGCGCGCTCCTGGCGTTCCGGCATGCCGGCGGCAAGGCGCATGACGGCGGGCAGGGCAGCCGGCATCGCCATCATCGACGGCATCAGCGGCATGCTCATGGCGGCCAGCAGCGGCTGACCCGCTTCAGGGGCGGCCTCGGTCTCGTCTTCCTGCGCGGCGGCGGGGGCCGGCACGGCGGCCTCGGGCGCCTCGCCCGGGACGCCGGCCAGTTCCGGCTGCGGCAGCGGCTCGGCGGGCAGCGCGGCGTCCATCTGCATGAACTGCAGGAAGGCCAGCGGCGCCTGCGCGCCCGCCTGGGCGGCGGCCAGTGCCGGATCGAGCGGCAGGCCGTCGGCGGCTGCGGCGCCGGCGACGGCGTCGCCGGAAGCCGGCAGGGATACGCTATTCATCGTGATGTTCATCGTTCGGTGTTACCAGTGTCGGGTTCGCCCGTGAGGGCATAAGCCATCCAGCCTTCCTTGTTGGCGGCCATGTCGTCCATGCGCGCCTGCAGCTGCGCGCTGGCGCTCGCGACGGCCCCGGCCGCGCCGGCGTGGGCGCCGCGCAAGCGCTCCAGCGCGGCGCGCTCGCCGGCGTTCCAGGGACCGCCGGCGGCCAGCGCCTGCAGCTGGGAGCCGAGCTCGCGCACCGCGCGGCCCAGCAGATCCCAGTCGGCGCGCGCGCCGGCGTCCTGCAGGACCCCGGCGAGGCGGTCGATGACGGGCGTCCTATCCATTGCGTTCCTGGACACCCTTCCATCCCTGGCGGATGGTGGTCAGGATGCGCACCACTTCGTCGACCATGCCCGTGTCCATCTTGATGCCGGCGCCGTGCAGGTGCTGGGCGCAGAAATCGTAGATGCGCGCCAGGTTGGCGACGGTCTCGCCGCCCTGCTCGAAATCGAGGGAGCTGGACAAGCCGTTGATGATCTCGACGCATTTTTCGATGCTGGCGGCCTTCTGTTCGTAGCGGCGCGCGCTGATGTGGGCGCGGGCGCGCGCCAGTTCGTCGAGCAGGCCGTCGGTGAGCAGCAGAACCAGCTCGACCGGCGAGGCGCGCGAGGTCTGCGCATCCAGGTTGACGGCGTGGTAGCTGCCGTAGGCTTCTTGATAGGACATGGTGGATCCCGTTGGGTGCGTGTTCAGTCGTTGTCGTTGCTGAAGATGGCATCGAACATCGACGAGTTATTGTTCATGACGCCCTGCATCGAGGCCAGGGCCGTGAATTGCTTCAGGTAGCGGTTGTAGGCCGCTTCGTGCTGCTTGTCGAGGAAGGCCTGGCGGTCGGCGAGCATGTCCTGCTTGTCGGCCGTGGCGTCCTTGCGCTTCTTGAGCTGGCCGTCGGCGCTGCTGCTCCAGCCCTTGAGGAAGGTGTCGAGCGCGCCGGCGATGCCGGTCGACGCCGGAGCGCTGCCGATGATGGTGTCGAGGCCGGTCGGCTTGAGCGCCAGCTGGCGTGTCAGGCGGTCGCTGTTCAGTTCGAGCGTGCCGTCCTTGGTCGCGATGATGCCGTACGAGGCCAGGGTGTCGCCGGTGGTCGCCGGGCGCAACAGCGACACCAGGCGGCCGTTGAGGGCGCGGATGCTGCCGTCGTGGGCAAAGGCGCCGCCGGCCGCGCTGGTGGACGGGTCGCCCGGATCGGTCAGCCTGTTCAGCACGGCCTTGAGCTTGTTGTAGGCGTCGACGAAGGCCTGCACGTTGGCGGTGGTGCCGGCATTGTCGGCACCGACCGTGATCGTCAGGGGCGCACTGCCGGTGGTGTGGGCCTTGGTGAAGCTCATCTTCACGCCGTCGATGTTGGTGAAGGTATTGGAGGCCTGGATGATCGGGGTGCCGTTCTCGGCGCCGACGTGGATCTCGGCATCCTGCGCCGCCACCAGGGTGCGTACCCGCAGCGGGTCGGCGTTGGCATCCTTGATGCTGGCCGGTCCGGTCACACCTGTCGTATCGATCGTGATCTTGGTATTGACGCCGGTGTTCTTCGCGGTCAGTACCAGTTCGCTGCTGGCGCCGGTGGTGACGATCGAGGCGGTGACCAGCGAGGTGTTGCCGGTGGCGCCGTTGATCGCCGCCGCCAGTTCGCGCGTGGACAGGGTGCCGTTGGCATCGGTGTCGGCCGAGCCGAGGTTGACGTCGATGGAGGTGACGCCGCCGGTGGGGACCGTGCCGAGGTTGACCTTCAGGGTGCCGCCCACGCCCGCGTTGTCGGTCAGGCCGGTGTAGGACACCTGGCTGGCGGTGGCCAGCTTCTTGACGAAGAAGGAGTAGGTGCCGGCGGCCGCGCTGGCGCTGGCGGTGGCGCTGCCGTAGCTGGTGTCGCTGAAGGTGGCCGCCTGCGCGTACACGCTCTTGGTCGCGCCGGTGAGGGTGGTGAGGCTGCTCTGGAATGCCAGCATCGCCGAGCTGAGCTCGTTCAGGCCCTTCAGGGTCGCCGTGGCCTGTGCGCCCTGGGCGTCGAGGATCTTCTGGCGCGCCATGACGTACTTGTCCGCCAGCGAATTCGCCGTGTTGACCGGATCATAGGTTGGTGCCGTGATTGCCATGCTGTTCTCCTTGCTGTTGTTATGCCGCGGGGCGGCCTGCCATCCACGATTGCGTGGCGATGTCGTCTTCGCGCTTGCGCAGCGCGCGCTCCCTGTCGAGCGCATGCGCGGTCTCGTGCTGCTCGAGCACCTTGCCCAGCAGTTCGCGTTTGGTATAGGCGTCGGTCAGCTTGCGCTGCGCCACCGCCATGTCCGCCTCATGCAGGGCCAGGTCGACCCGGTGCAGGTCGGCCATCGCCATCACGTTCTGCTTGTAGGCGCCGCAATTCAGCGCCAGCGCCAGGGGAAGGGCGCCGGACGCCCCGCTGCCCGTGGCCAGCGCATCCATGCGCGCCAGGTTGTTCTGGTAGCGCGCGCGGGTCGCTTCCTGGCTGGCCAGGTCGGCCTGCAGGCGATCCACGGCGATGCTGCGCAGCTGCACCAGGGTGCCGAGGCTGGCAATGGTCTGTTCACGCTTCATGCCATCATCGCTTTCAATTGTTCGACGCAGCCGGCCATCGGCGCTTCTTCGCGCGTACCCTGGCACAGGAAGGCTTCGATATGCGGATGCAGGCGCACCGCCTTGTCGGTTTCCGGGTCGGCGCCCGGCACATAGGCGCCGAGCGGGATCAGGTCGCGCACGCGGGCATGCTTGGCCAGCGCCGCCTTCAGCTTGCGCGCGGCGAGGGCGTGCTCGTGGCCGACCACCTGCGCCATGCAGCGCGAGATCGACTGGGCGACGTCGATCGCCGGGTAGTGGCCGCGTTCGGCCAGTTCGCGGGTCAGCACGATGTGGCCGTCCAGGATCGCGCGCGCCGAGTCGACCACCGGGTCTTGCTGGTCGTCGCCTTCGGCCAGGACCGTATAGATCGCGCTCATGCTGCCCTTCGGGTTCTCGCCGTTGCCGGCCGATTCCACCAGCTGCGGCATGTTCGAGAACACCGAAGGCGGGTAGCCGCGCGTGGCCGGCGGCTCGCCCAGCGAGAGCGCGACTTCGCGCAGCGCCATCGCGTAGCGGGTCAGCGAATCGCACAGCAGCAGCACGTTCTGGCCGCGGTCGCGGAAGTGGGCCGCGATCGAATGGCACATCTCGGTGGCCATGACGCGCATCAGGGGCGATTCATCCGCTGGAGCCACCACCAGCACAGATCGACGCAAACCCTCCATGCCGAGCGACTTCTCGACGAATTCACGTACCTCGCGGTTACGCTCGCCGATCAGGCCGACCACGATCACGTCGGCCACGGTCTGGCGCGTGATCAGGCCGAGCAGCACCGATTTGCCGACGCCGGAACCGGCCATCAGGCCGACCCGTTGGCCCTTGCCGATCGTGAGCATCGAATTGATCGCGCGCACGCCGACGTCCAGCGGTTCTTCCACCGGGGTCTTTCTCAGCGGATTGACCTTGGGCGGGGTGGTCGACAGCGGCTGGTCGCCGCCGAGTTTGCCGAGGCCGTCGATCGGCTCGCCCAGGCCGTTGACCATGCGGCCCATCCAGGACGGGCCGATCATCAGGTCCTGCTGGACCGGGGTGGGCAGCACGCGTGCGCCGGTCGCCAGGCCGGTCGCCTTCTTGAATGGCATCAGGTAGGAGATTTTTTCCTTGAAGCCGACCACCTGCGCGTCGAGCCAGCCGCCGTCGACGGTCTCGATGCGGCAGCGCTGGCCGGTGTGCAGCGGGCAGCCGACCGATTCCAGCAGCAGGCCCTGGGCGCCGACCAGGCGCCCGGTGGGGGTGGCGACCGGCACCGCCCCCAGTTCGACCGCGCGCAGGCGCGCCGCGAGGGCCGTCATTCCTCGTCCTCCGCGTCGAGCAGCTGGTCGCGCACCTGGTCCATCACGGCCGACAGGCGGCCCTGGCAGCCGGCGTCGACTTCATTGTCGCCGGAGCGCACCCGGCATTCGCCCGGCTCGAGGGCCGGGTCGGGCAGCAGGGTCCACTTCTTGGCGCGCTTCGGATCGAGCTCGAGCACGCGGCGCAATTCTTCCGGATTCAGGAACACCTCGACCTGGTCGCGCGAAGGCGGCATCACGCTCAGGGCTTCTTCCACCAGGGCGAGCAGCTGCACCGGCTGCAGCGCCAGTTCGGCGCGGATCACCTGGCGCGCGATCTTGCCGACCAGGTCCACGACTTCCTTGCGCTGGGCGGCGCGCATGTCGGTCTTGAGTTTCTTCAGGCCCTTGAGCATGGCGTCGACCGGCTTGGACAGCTGTTCGAACTCGCCGAGGGCCATCGCGCGGCCTTCCTCGATGCCCTGCTGCAGGCCTTCGCTCTGGCCGACCGGGAAGCCGTCGGCACGGCCCTGGTCCAGGCCTGCCTCGTAGCCTTCGCGCTGGCCCTGGCGGTAGCCGTCGGACAGCGCGGCCTGCCATTCCTCGGCCGAGCCGGCGCCGTTGCCGGCAGTCGCACCTTTCGGCAGGGCGCTGGTGAGCTGGTACAGCGGCGGGAAGTGATAAGGCCGGAACTGCTTCATTCGGCGGTCGCCTCGGCAAACAGTGCGATGTCGATTTCGCCGGCGTCGGCCAGGCCCTTGACGGTGGCCATGATCTCGCGGCGGGTCTGCTCGATGCGCGACATCGGCACCGGGCCGGAACGGCGCATCAGGTCTTCGAAGCTCTGGGCCTGGCGCTTCGGCATCGCGCCCAGGATCGCGTCGCGCAGCGCCGGTTCGGCGCCCTTGAGCGCGATCGCCCACTGCTCGAGCGGCACTTCGTCGAGCAGGCGGGTGATGACCTGCTCGGTCTGGCGCGACAGGATGAAGAAGTCGTACATCGACATCTCGATCTGCGACACCACTTCCGGATCGTGGGCGCGCAGCAGCTCCACCATGCCGGCGCGGTTGTCCTGCAGGCGGTTGAGGATCTCGGCGACCTGGCGCACGCCTTCCACGCTGGCGCTCTGGGTGTCGAGCGCGGACAGGCAGCGGTTCACCAGTTCTTCCAGCTCATGCAGCACGTCGCGCTCGATCTCGTCGAGGTGGGCCATGTTCAGCAACACCAGTTCGCGGCCGTCGGCCGGCAGCGCTTCCAGGATCTGGGAAGCGTGCGCCGGCGGCAGGAAGGCCAGGAACACGGCCTGCATCTGCACGTGCTCGGTCGCGATGAACTCGGCCAGCCACTTGGGCGAGGCGTACTGCAGGCGCGCCATCATTGGGCGGATCTCATCGCCGTAGATGGTGTTCAGCACGCTGTTGGCGATGTCGCTGCCGAGCGCCAGGTCGAGCGAGCGCTTCAGGTAGCCGCGCGATGCGGCGTGCAGGCCACTCTGCTGGCGATAGTCGTCGAAGAAGTTCTGGACCGCCGATTTCACGGAGTCGACCTTGATGCCGCTCATGCGCGACATCACCTGGGTCAGTTCCAGCAGCTCTTCACGCTCGAGGCAGCGCAGCACGGCGGCCGCGCCTTCTTCGCCGATCGAGAGCAGCACGATGGCAGCCTGCTCGACCGGGGTGAGGACGCCTTCCATGCCTTCAGCGTTATTCAGTTCGGCCATGTTTTTTCTGTACCCATTGTTTGACGACTTCGGCAACGCGCTCAGGCTCTTTGCCGGCGAGGACTTTCAGATGGTCGATCATCACGTCGACCGGCGAACCGGCTGGCGGAAGATCGTAGTTTTCGAGCAGCGGCACCACCGGCATCACGCCCGGGGCGGCAGCGGCAGCCGGCGCGCCCAGCGCGGCGGTACTGCCGGCCGGCAGGGCGGCGAGGGCGCCATCCGCGGCGCTTGCAGAACCCGGCGCACCCGGCAGGGCCGGCACGGCAGGCATCAGCGGCGGCTGCGGCGCCAGGCGCGAGGTGATTGCGCGCAGCAGCGGGCGGGCCAGCAGGAAGTAGGCGAGCAGTGCGCCGAGAGCATACATACCGTAGCTCGTCATGTCGACCACGTTGTCGCGTTCCTGCCACCATTCCTGGGCCACCGGCGCGGCCGGGAAGGTCAGGCTGGACACGGTCAGCACGTCGCCGCGGGTGGCGTCGATGCCCAGGCCGCCCTTCAGGATCTTTTCGATGTTCGCCAGTTCGGCCGGGGTGTAGCCGAGCTTCGGGTTGGCGGCACTGGCATTGTTCAGCACCACCGCCACCGACAGCTTCTTCAGGCGGCCGCGCGCGCGCTTGATCTGGGTGATCGCGCGGTCGTAGGCGTACTGGCGGGTGGTGGCGTTCTTGCGCGCGCTGCCATCGTCCGGCTTGGCGGCGGCGTCCGGGTTCTGCGCGTCTGCCTGGGCCGCGGCCGGATCGGCCACCTGCGGCGGACGGTTCGACAGGGTGCCCGGCACGCCCAGCGCCATGCGGCTGCGTTCCATCTCCTCGCGCATCGCTTCGCTGGTGACCTTCGGGGCTTCGCCGTACTTTTCCTGGGTTTCCTCGATCTTGTCGTTGTCGACGTCGGCAGTGACGCTGAGCTTGAAGTTGTTCGCACCCAGCACCGGGCCAAGGAGTTCGTTGACGTTCTTGCGTACGTCGTCGGTGTAATGCTTGGAAGCCGTATCGCCCTGGACCTGGCCGTCGAAGCCATCCGTCAGGTCGACGCGCGAGGACAGGTAGTTGCCGGCCTGGTCGACCAGCGACACGCGCGCCGGGTTCAGGTTGGCGACGCTGCTCGACACCATGTTGACGATCGCGGCGATCTGCTCGTTCGACAGCGAGCGGCCCGGCTTGACCGCGACCACCACCGAGGCCGAGGACTGGTCGCCGGCACCGGCAACGAAAGAGCTCGTCTTGGCGATCGCCAGGTGCACGCGCGCCGAGGCGATCGCGTCCATGGTCAGGATGCTCTGCGCCAGCTCGCCCTCGAGGCCGCGGCGGAAGCGCACGTCCTGCACGAAGGACGACACGCCGAGCGGGTCGTTGCGGTCCATCAGCTCGAGGCCGGCCGGCAGCTGGGCGGTCACGCCCTTGGCGGCCAGCAGCATGCGCACCTTGCCCAGTTCGCCGGACGGCACCATCACCTGGCCGCTGTCCGGGTGGATGCGGTAGGGGATCTGCTCGGCCTCGAGCACGCTCATCATGTCGCTGGCGGCGACCTTCTCGCGCGCGCCGAACACCGGCTTGTAGTTGGACTGGTCCTGCCACAGGAACAGCATGACGGCGGCCGTGATGGCCACGGCCAGACCGATCAGCAGGGTCAGGTTGTTGCGCAGCGCCGGCGGCATGCCCGGCAGCGCCAGCTTCTTGTCGCCAAAGGCGGCCTTGAGTGTCGAAATCACGAGTGGTTCTCTTCGCTTCTCTGCAATAGGGGTCAGACCGGCAGCTTGATCAGTTCGTCGACGGCGCCCATGACTTTATTGCGCACTTGCATGAGCATCGAGAACGACAGGCTGGCCTGCTGGCTGGCCAGCATGGCGCCGACCAGGTCATCGCTCTTGCCGGCATCGACGGCGGCCATGCGCTCGCCGGCGGCGCGGTCTTCCTGGTCCACGCTGGCAAGGGCGTCCTTCATGGTCTGGGTAAACGAAAAAGTGCCAGGCGAATTGTTAAATGCGGCGCCTGCCGACGGCTCATTGGCAGGTGCGATCGCCAAACGCTGGGCATCGTTTGTCAGTGCGGCAAGGTCAGCTTTGATCAGACCGGCAAGTTCAGTTCCCATGCTTCGTTCCAGTGCTAAAAGATTTGGTGCGCTTGTTGTGGAGAGGCGACAAAATGTGTCTTCTTTTGCCGACAAAAATCCCGTCGAGGAGCTTCAATTGTTAAATCGATGTCTACGAACGGCCGTTTTATTCTTGACCCTTTTACTGGGTTTCCCTCTGTACGTACTGGGAAGAGGCCGGGTGCTGCAATGCGACAGGAGAGATATTACCGTAGGGCAAGTGGGAAATCAAAGGCGAATGTCAAAGTCTTCGGCGTAAATCTCCATGTATAATAGTTTCCTTGGAGAATGAAAAAAAGTTATTCGCCGTTTCTCAGTGACCAATAAATAATGCCGATGAATCCACTCGACCGATCGCGCACCGACCAGGCCGCCCATTCCGGTACCTACCAGGGTAATTACCAGGTGCTCGATCCGAGCCTGCTGGGACGGCCGGTTCACCTGTTGCCGAAGTTCGCGCGCCGTTTCGCCGATGCCCTGGGCACGTCGATGGGCGGGCCGGGCGGACGCCGCTACTGGGGTGCTTACCGGCTGGTGAACCTGGCCTTCGAGCGCGCACCCGACGAGGAAGGCCTGCGCTGGCTGGCAGTGGCCGGCCCGCTCGGTACTGCCGCGGTGGCGTTCGAGCGCAGCCTGCTATTGAGCCTCCTGGAAGGCCGCTACGGCCGCAAAAATATGCCGAAAGGCGCCGCACCGAGCGCACCGCCCGACCCGGCCACCGAAAGGGTGACCGCGACCGAGGAGCGCCTGGCTGCGACCCTGACCGCGCAACTGGCCGAACAGCTGCATGCGCGCGTGGCCGAAGGGCTGGCGATGGTGGGCGTGGAAGTCCCGGGTGCGGATGCCGCGGTGGTGGAAGCGCCGGCGCCGGCCAGCGCGCCGGGCAAGGCCGGCTGGGTCATCCGCGTGACGCTGTCGGCCCAGGGTGAGCAGCAGAGTCACTGCTGGATCGGCCTGGACCAGGAGCTGATGTCCCACGTGCTGCAGGGCCTGAAGGAAGAGCGCAGCAGCGTGCGCACGGCGCGCGCCGGCAACGACGGCCTGTCCTCCGGCCTGTTCGTGAAGCTCGACGGGCGCCTGGTCAGCAAGGAAACCACGCTAGGCGCGCTGTTCGAGCTGAAAGTCGGCGACGTCATTCCCGTGTCGGTCGGGCGCGCCGACGTGCTGCTGGACGAATCGCGCCTGTTCACGGCCGCCGTGGCCGAACACAAAGGAAAACTCTGTTTAACCTCTTTTGAAGATGCCGAGTAAATAGCTATGAACCTGAACGATCAACTGACTGGTGACGTCATCATCGACGACCTCGACGGCGTCGAAGCGGCGACCGCGCTGGCCGGCAAGAATGCCGCGCGCCAGCTGCCGCAGATGATGCGCCGCATCCCGGTGACCCTGACGCTGGAAGTGGGCTCGGCCCGCATCTCGCTGCAGGAACTGATGGCGATCGGCCCGTCCTCGGTGGTGCCGCTCGACGCCCTGGCCGGCGAGCCGCTGGTCATCAAGGTCAATGGCGCGCCGATCGGCCGCGCTGAAGTCGTCGTCGCCGGCGAACAGTACGGCCTGAAGGTCATCGACCTCGATGGCCTGAACCTGGACGCACTGACCTCATGATGCAGGCTGTCCGCGGCGCGCTGGCCGTGGCCGGCGTGCTGGCATTGCTGTTTGCGCTGCCTGCCGCGGCCCAGGACCAGGCACCGAGCATCCTGCCCGGGGTGATCCCCGGCTCGACCCAGGGAATGACGGTCAAGTCGCAGATCCTGGTCCTGATGACCCTGCTCGGGTTGCTGCCCGTCATGGTCATGATGATGACCAGCTTCACCCGCTTCGTGATCGTGCTGTCGCTGCTGCGCCAGGCCCTCGGCCTGCAGCAGGGCCTGCCGAACCGGATCATCACCGGCATCGCGCTGATCCTGACCCTGCTGGTCATGCGCCCGGTCGGCGAAGCGGTGTGGCGCGACGCCTTCCTCCCCTACGACAAGGACAAGATCGGCCTCGAGCAGGCGCTGAAGATCGCCGAGGTGCCGGTGACGCGCTTCATGCTGGCCCAGACCAGCAAGACTTCGCTGGCCCAGGTCGCGCACCTGGCGGGTGAGCCGGCCAACCTGGCGCCCGAGAAGCGCGGCTTCACGGTCAAGCTGGCGGCCTTCGTGCTGTCGGAGCTGAAGACGGCTTTCCAGATCGGCGCGATGCTGTTCATTCCCTTCCTGATCATCGACCTGGTGGTGGCGTCGGTGCTGATGGCGATGGGCATGATGATGCTGTCGCCGCTGGTGATCTCGCTGCCCTTCAAGCTGCTGCTGTTCGTGCTGGTGGATGGCTGGACCCTGACCGTGAACACGCTGGTCGGCAGTATCCACGGCTATTAGCTTCCAAACGAGAGAGTGAGATGAGTCCTGATATCGCTGTCGACCTGGTGGTCGAAGCCCTGCAGGTCGTGATGCTGCTGGTCCTGGTGCTGGTGGTGCCCGGCCTGGTCATGGGCCTGATCGTGGCGCTGTTCCAGGCCGCGACCCAGATCAACGAGCAGACCCTGAGCTTCCTGCCGCGTCTCCTGGTGACGCTGGCCGCGGTGATCCTGGCCGGCCACTGGATGACGTCCACGCTGATGGATTACTGCGTGTCGGTGTTCCAGCGCGCGGCCACGCTCGCAAGCTGACGGAACCCGGGGACGAATGGAGCTGGTCGGCTTCCTGCTGCCGCTGATGAATGCCTTGTGGTGGCCGTTCTGCCGCATCATGGCGATGCTCTCGACCGCCCCGGTGCTGGGCGAGGGCATGGTGTCGGTGCCGGTGCGCGCACTGTTGTCGGTGGCGCTGTCGTTCATGATGCTTCCCCTGACCATGCAGCACGCCGGCGCGCTGCCCGATCCGTTCTCGCTGGCCGGGGTGGTGGCGATGGTGGAGCAGGCCGTGATCGGCGGCGTGATCGGGCTGGCGCTGCAGTTCGCGATGGCCGTCATCGCGATGCTCGGCTTCCTGGCATCCAGCCAGATCGGCTTCTCGATGGCGCAGATGAACGACCCGATGAACGGGCAGGCCTCGGACGTGGTGTCCGGCCTGCTGTCGCTGCTGGCGATCCTGGTGTTCTTCGGGATCGACGGCCACCTGGTCCTGATGGGCGTGGTGGGCCAGAGCTTCAAGGCCTGGCCGGTCGGCGCCGGCTACGCGCCGCTGCTCTTGGCGTCGGTGGCGCTGAACGTGGCCTGGATATTTTCCGCGGCGGTGCTGCTGGCGCTGCCGATCGTGTTTTCGACAATGGTGGTGCAGGTCGGGTTCGGTTTCCTGAACCGGGTTGCGCCGAGTTTGAACCTGTTTTCGCTGGGCTTCTCGCTGGTGACGATCTTCGGTCTCCTGATGCTGGTGCAGGTGGTGCGTTTCATCCCCGAGCATTACGTCGCGATGACCAACCAGATACTGGAGATGCTGCAGGAGCAGATGAGGATAGCGCATGGCCGATAACGGCACCGGTGGCGACAAGACCGAAAAGCCCTCAGCGCAGAAGCTCAAGAAGGCGCGCGAGGAGGGCCAGGTCGTCCGCTCGAAAGACCTGGCCACGGCGGTCGGCATCCTGTGCGCCCTGAAGCTGCTGGCCATGCTGCTGCCGGGCTACCTCGAGTCCTTCCGTTCGCTGTTCCGGCTGGTGTTCGTGCCGCTGGGCGAAGCCGGCGCGATCGAGAACGCGATGTCGGTGGTGTTCACCGGCGCCTTGCTGCTGCTGGTCAAGATGGTAATGCCGCTGGCGGTGGTGCCGGCGGTGATCGTGGCCGCCAGCGTCTTCCCGGGCGGCTGGGTGGTCTCCAGCAAGAACATGGCGCCCAAGTTCAGCCGCATGAGCCCCATCACCAACCTGGGCAACCTGTTCTCGCAAAAGCACTGGATCGGCTTTGCGACCTCCGCCGCCAAGGCGATCGTGCTGGGTGTCGTGCTGTGGCACGTGGTCGGCTCGGGCATGAAGGCTTATGTCGAGCTGCAGCGCATGCCGCTCAGCGATGCGCTGGGCGGGGGCGCCGCCCTGATGCTGGACGGCCTGATGGCCATGGTGGCGGTGTTCGTCGTGTTCGCGCTGATCGACGTGCCGGTGCAGTCCTTCCTGTTCACCAAAAACCAGCGCATGAGCAAGCAGGACCTGAAAGAAGAACACAAGAGCAACGAGGGCCGGCCCGAGGTGAAGCAGCGCATCCGCCAGCTGCAGCGCCAGCTGGCCCAGCGCAGCGTGCGCAAGAGCGTGCCGACCGCCGACGTCGTGATCGTCAACCCGGAACACTACGCGGTGGCCCTGAAGTACGACACCGACCGCGCCGAAGCGCCGTTCGTGGTGGCCAAGGGCGTCGACGAGATGGCGCTGTACATCCGCCGCGTGGCGCGCGAGCACGACATCGAGACCGTGTCGCTGCCGCCGCTGGCGCGCGCGATCTACAACACCAGCCAGGTGCAGCAGCAGATCCCTGCGCAGCTGTACCAGGCCGTATCGCAGGTACTGAACTATGTCCTGCAACTGAACGCGTTCCGTGCAGGCCGGCGCCAGGCGCCCCCACGGTTCCCCAACGAGGTGGTGGTTCCATCTCATTTGAGTGAGGTTTCCGCATGAATTCCATCAACGCTTTTGTCTCCGAGCTGAAGCGCCAGAAGTTCGCCGGGCCGGTCTTCCTGATCGCGCTGCTGGCGATGATCATGTTGCCGCTGCCGCCGGTGCTGCTGGACGTGCTGTTCACGTTCAACATCGTGCTGGCGCTGATCGTGATCCTGGTGTCGGTGACGGCCAAGCGTCCGCTCGACTTCTCGGTATTCCCGACCGTGATCCTCGGCACCACCCTGATGCGCCTGGCGCTGAACGTGGCCTCGACCCGCGTGGTGCTGCTGAACGGCCACACCGGCCCGGATGCCGCGGGCCACGTGATCGAATCCTTCGCCAATGTCGTCATCGGCGGTAACTTCGTGGTCGGCCTGGTGGTGTTCGTGATCCTCATGATCATCAACTTCATCGTCGTCACCAAGGGCGCCGAGCGCATCTCGGAAGTGTCGGCGCGCTTCACCCTGGACGCGCTGCCGGGCAAGCAGATGGCGATCGACGCCGACCTGAACGCGGGCCTGATTAACCAGGAACAGGCCAACCAGCGCCGCAAGGACGTGGCGGCCGAAGCCGACTTCTACGGCGCAATGGACGGCGCCTCCAAGTTCGTGCGCGGCGATGCCGTCGCCTCGATCCTGATCCTGATCATCAACCTGGTCGGCGGTATCGCGATCGGCGCCCTGATGTACGACCTGCCGCTGGGCGAAGCCGCCAAGGTGTATGCGCTGCTGACCATCGGTGACGGCCTGGTGGCCCAGATCCCGGCGCTGCTGCTGTCGGCGGCGGCCGCGATCCTGGTGACCCGCATCGGCGAATCGGGCGACCTCGAGAAGCAGGTGGGCGGCCAGCTGCTGGCCCAGCCGGCGGTGCTGTTCTCGGCGGCCGGCGTGATGATCGTCCTCGGCCTGGTGCCGGGCATGCCGACCTTTATCTTCTTCGTGTTCGCCGGCGTGGTGGGCTACGTCGGCTGGAAGCTGAGCAAGCGCGTCAAGGCGCCCGACGACGCCGGCGTGGCGGCGATCGAGGCCGCGCTGCGCGACGAGCGCGCGCCCGACCTCGACTGGCAGGCGCTGCCGGTGGTGCAGCCGGTGACGGTGGCGGTGGGCTACAAGCTGGTGGGCATGATCGACCAGGCCCAGGGCGAGCCGCTGACCAAGCGCATCAAGGGCGTGCGCCAGAGCCTGTCGGAGCAGATGGGCATGCTGCTGCCCGCCATCGGCGTGCGCGACGACCTGGCGCTGCGTCCCTCGCAGTATGCGATCAGCCTGTCGGGCACGGTCGTGGCCGAGGCCGAAGTGATGCCGGACCACCTGATGGCGATCCCGTCGCCCAACGTCTACGGCGAGCTGGATGGCATCCCGGGCATCGAGCCGGCTTTCGGCATGGCGATCACCTGGATCGCGCCGGAGCAGAAGGCCGACGCGCTGGGCCTGGGCTACCAGGTGGTCGAGGTGTCGAGCGCGATCGCCACCCACACCTCGAAGGTGGTGCGTGAATACCTGCACGAGCTGTTCCGTCACGAAGACGTGCCGGCGATCCTGGAGCGCCTGACCGCGCTGTCGCCGAAGCTGGCCGGGGCGCTGGAGAAGGCGCTGACCCACACCCAGCTGCTGCGCGTGTTCCGCGTGCTGCTGGCCGAGGGCGTGTCGCTGAAGGACATCGTGGTGGTCGCAACCACGCTGCTGGACAGCTCGGAGACCACCAAGGACCCGATCCTGCTGGCGGCCGAAGTACGCTGCGCATTGCGGCGCCAGATCGTGTCCGGCCTGTTCGGCAAGAAGAAGGACATGCCGGCCTTTAACCTCTCGGCCGAGCTGGAAAACATGCTGCTCGGTTCCCTGAACCAGGCGCGCCAGAACGGCGGCGGCAAGGTCGCGCTGGACAACTACCCGATCGACCCGCAACTGCTGTCCCAGCTGCAGATCAACATGCCGGTGGCGCGCGAGCAGATGAAGCAGCAGCATACCCCGCCGCTGCTGCTGGTACTGCCGCAGGTGCGCCCACTGCTGGCGCGCTACGCGCGCCTGTTCGCGCCGGGCCTGCACGTCCTGTCGTATAACGAAATTCCCGAGAACCGCGACGTGTCGATCGTCGGCACGGTGGGTTGATCAACAGCGAGGCCAATCATGAGCGACCGAAAACCGATCTACGTCACCCAGCCGGAGCTGCCGCCCCTGGAAGAGTTCACTTCCTACCTCGAGCAGATCTGGAGCAACCGCACCCTGACGAACGGCGGCCCGTTCCACCAGCAACTCGAGCAGGAGCTGTGCCGCTACCTCGGTGTCGAGCACATCAGCCTGTTCGCCAACGGCACCCTGGCCCTGCTGACCGCGCTGCAGGCGCTGCGCATCACCGGCGAGGTGATCACCACCCCGTACTCCTTCGTCGCGACCTCGCACTCGCTGTTGTGGAACGGGATCACGCCGGTATTCGTCGACATCGATCCGGTCAGCCTGAACCTCGATCCGGCCAGGATCGAGTCGGCGATCACGCCGCGCACGACCGCCATCATGCCGGTGCACTGCTATGGCGAGCCGTGTGACACCGAGGCCATCCAGGCCATCGCCGACAACTACAACCTGAAGGTCATCTACGACGCGGCGCATGCCTTCGGCGTGCAGAAGAATGGATCGAGCGTCCTCAACTGCGGCGACCTGTCGGTGCTGAGCTTCCACGCGACCAAGGTATTCAATACCTTCGAAGGGGGCGCGATCGTCAGCCCGGACGCGCGCACCAAGCAGCGCATCGACCGCCTGAAGAATTTCGGCTTCGTGGACGAGACCACCGTGGTCGCCGCCGGCATCAACGGCAAGATGAGCGAGATCAATGCGGCCTTCGGCCTGCTGCAGCTCAAGGGCATCGACGCCGCGATGGCGGCCCGGCGCGCGGTTGCGCGCAAGTACACCGAGGCTTTCGCGAACGTGGCCGGGATCACCTGTGTGCGCCCCGCCGACGTGGGCAGCACCAACCATTCCTATTTCCCGGTCCTGGTGGGACCCGGGTACCCGCTCAGCCGCGATGCCCTGTACGACCGGCTGAAGCAGCATGGCATCGTGGCGCGCCGCTACTTCTTTCCCCTGATCTCGAGCTTCCCGATGTACCGCGGCATGCTGTCGGCGGCGCCGGAGAACCTGCCGGTGGCCGGCCGCGCCGCCGACCAGGTGCTGTGCCTGCCGATCTACCCTGCGCTGGGCGACGAAGACCTTGCCCGGATCATCGGCGTGGTGCGGGAGGCGCAGGGATGACGGGGCGCATCGCGATCGTCGGCGCGGGCGGGCATGGCCGCGAGATCCTGCAGCTGATTCGCGACATCAATGCAGTGTCGCCCACATGGACCTGTGCCGGCTTCCTGGTCGAGGCCGGTTTCGACACGCCGCCGGCGGTGGCGGGCCTGCCGGTGCTGGGCGACCTGGACTGGCTAGCCGCCAATCCGGACGCTGCCGTGGTCGTGGCGGTAGGGCCGTCGGCGGCGCGCCGGCGGCTGGTGCGCCGCATCCAGTCACGCTACGCCAACACCTTCCCGGTGCTGGTGCACCCGCGCGCATGGCTCGGCGCCGGCGTTGAACTCGGCGCCGGCACCGTGGTGTGTGCCGGGGCCATGCTCACTACCGACATCCGGCTGGGCGAGCACGTGCACGTGAACGTGGGCTGCACACTGGCCCATGACGACGTGCTGGAAGATTTCGTCACGCTTGCGCCCGGCGTGCACCTGGCCGGCAATGTGATGTTGCGCGAAGGAGCGGAACTGGGCACCGGGAGCGTCGTGATTCCGCGGGCAGGGGTCGGGACCTGGTCGGTCGTGGGAGCGGGTGCGGTCGTGACGGCGGACGTCGATCCCGACTGCACCGTGGTCGGCGCGCCGGCCCGTGTCGTGAAGCGGCGCCCGGCCGGCTGGCAGGACGCCTAGTCGGCCAGCCAGGGAGCGCCCGGCAGCAGCAGGGCCAGTTCGGCCAGCGCACGGAACACCGGCAGGTTCAGCGCGCTGGACGCCGCCTCGACCGGCAAGGCGGCATGGATGCTTCCCGCGGGCAGCTTGTCGTGGAAGCCCCAGCGCAGCACCTGCAGTCCGGCGCGGGCGAGCACGCGCTCGAGCTCCGGCTGCAGCGCGCGCAGGTGCTCGGCCTGCGCGGCGTCGGGGGCGCACAGGTCGAGCGCCAGGCCATCAAGCAAGGGTTCCACCTGGACCACGACGATGCTGCCGTCCGCGAGGCGCAGTTCGAGCCGCAGCGCGGCGCGTGCACGGCGCCGTTCCCGCTGCGGCCGGGGAGCGTCGTCGTCTTCGTCGGCGAGCACTTGCAGGACATGTGGCCGGCCGCTGCCGGCATGTACCGTGAAGCGCCAGGCGTCGGCCAGCAGGCCAAGCTGGTCGGCCGGACGCGGAACGTGGCCTTCACGGGCCGCCGCCAGCACCGCCGGCGCCAGGCGCGCGGCGCGCGCCTGTGACTCGCGTTCCGACGCCAGCATCCCGTAAGTCCTTACCATCGACTGCCAGCCCGCGGCCAGCGCCGCCCCCGACATGCTCGGATAGGCCAGCTGGCGCGCCGCCAGTACCTGGTCCGGGCGCATTGCCGGTCCATTCAGCAGTGCCTGCGGATCGTCCGCGGAATTCCCATTCCCGGGCAGCGGCTTCGACTCGGGCAGGGCAGGTGCCTGTGCGGCCTCCTGCGCGGCGCCGGCGGCCAGCTGCAGGGCCACCGTGATCGGCGCGGCAGGGCCGACGCCGCCGACGGGCGCGACCGGAGCGGGCAGCGAACCGGCAAGCGGGAAAGGGAGCGGCGTTGAGGTGATCGAAATGGCCATCTGGAGACAGTCCGGCAGGCAGGCGCAAATAAAAAAATGGCCAACCTGGAGAGGTCGGCCATTGGCGGACCCGGACGTTCAGTCCGGGGATCAGGCCATTACTGCAGGAGCGACATGACCATCGAGGACATGCTGTTCGACTGCTTCAGCATCGCGGTGCCGGCTTGCAGCAGCATCTGGTTCGAGGTCATGTTCGCGCTTTCGGTCGCGAAGTCGACGTCCATCACCAGGCCGATTGCAGCCTTGCTGTTGGTGCTGATGTTTGCCAGGTTGTTGTACACGTGCTCGAGGCGGTTGGCTGCAGCGCCCAGGCCCGAACGCAGGTCGCCGACCTTGGTCAGGGCGGTTTCCAGGGTGGTGATGGTGGCGTTGGCGCTGGCGGTCAGTTCGGTGGCGCCGGTCGAGGCTGCGGCGTAGTTGGCGGTGGCGGCGCTGACGGCGGTGGTCACTGCCGACATTGCGGCGCTCAGGTCGACCGACATGGTTTCGCTCGACGACGCGCCGATCTGGAAGGTCATCGCGGCGTTACGCAGGGTACCGTTGCTGGAGGTGCCTTCGAGCAGGGTGGTGCCGCCGAAAGTGGTGTTCTTCAGCACGTTGGACAATTCACGGCCCAGTGCGTTGTATTCCGACTGCATGGCAGTCTTGTCGGAGGCAGTCGACGACGCGTCGGCAGCCTGGGTTGCCAGATCCTTCATGCGAACCAGCATGTTGCTGACTTCGTCCAGGGCGCCTTCGGCGGTCTGCAGCATGGCGGTCGAGCGCTGGGTGTTACGCATTGCCACTTCCATGCCCGAGGTCTGGGCCTTCAGGCGCGAAGCGATCTGCAGGCCGGCGGCGTCGTCCATTGCCGAGTTGATGCGGTAGCCGGTCGACAGGCGGGTCATCGAAGTCGACAGCGAGCTCTGGGTGCGGGTGATCGAATTTTGTGCGGACAGTGCAGCGTTGTTGGTGTGAAGGCTCAGCATGGTAGCTCCTGATTGATTAGTCTGTTACGAGCGGCTTTCACCGCGTTTCCGAGTGCGTCACTCGCTCTCATGAGTACAAGGCGACAGGTTTCACCAACTCATTAAGTTCCACATGGAAATTTTTTTGTTTTTTCGTGATCGAGGAAATTTCTCGTTGCAGCAGCCTGGATTTCCCATCGTTCGCATTGGAGAGCCATAATGAAAAACGGACCCACGTTGACCGTGGATCCGTCTTGGCTCTACCTGACTGCCGGCAGGCTTCAGGCCTGTTCCTGTTCCGGTACCAGATCGGAAAGGCGCACCCGGATCGGCGCTGCCGCCTCGCCGGCGCACCAGCGTTGCCACATCTCGCGCAGGCCGAGTTCCATCGCGGCGGCCGTCACCCCCGGGTAGCCCAGGAGGGAGTCGAGGAAGCGGTCGCGCATGGTCGCGCGCATGGCCGCCAGTGCGCCCACGTTCTGCGACAGGAACACCCCCAGCTTGACATAGGTCTCTTCGTCCTCGGTGAAGAAGCTGTTGAGGCCGAGGTGGGTCAGGAAGGGCCCCGGGCTGTGGCTCGGGTTGGTCGCGCCGACGGTCGCCAGCGTCGGCACACCCATCCACAAGGCGTGGCCGATGGTGGTCGAGCCGCCATACGGGAAGGGGCAGAGACAGATATCGACGTCGTCGTGCTGTTTCAGGTAGTCGTACAGGGGAGCGCGCGGACGCAGCAGGAGACGCTCGCGCGCGATGCCTTCCTGTTCGAACCAGCCGACCACCACGTCGTCGATGCCGGCCTGCATGGCGCCGAGGAGCATCCGGGATTCGGGAATCGCATGCAGCAGTTTCGCCCACTGGGCGATGACGTGCGGGCTCAGCTTGCTCGCTCGATGGAAACTGCCGAAGGTCAGATAGCCATTGCGTTGCGCAGGCGAGGGGCTGACCGGCGGCGCACCGAGCTCGGGCATGAAGGGCGTACCGAGGGGCAGCCGAACGATCTGTTCCGTGAACTGGTCGTCGTAGCGGCCTTCCGGCACCAGGAACTGGTCGCACAGGATGTAATCCATGCCTTGCAAGCCGGTCGTCCCGGCATAGCCGATCCAGGTGGCTTGCACCGGCGCCGGGCGGCGCGCGAACAGGGGCAGGCGGTTCAGGGCGGAGTGGCCCGACAGGTCGATCAGGATGTCGATGCCGTCCTCGCGGATCAGGCGCTCGGCCGCGTCGTCGTCGAGCGCGAAGATATTGCGCCATGCGACAGTGCAGGCGCGCAGGCGATCGCTGACCGGATCTTCCACTACATAGTTGTGGTAGGCATACAGTTCGAGCTGGGTGCTGTCCTTGAGCACTTCGAAGATCGGCATGATGAACGAGGCGACAGCATGGTTGCGCAGGTCTGCCGACACGAAGCCGATCTTCAAGGGGCGCAACGGGTCGCGCAGGTTGGCGTGGGGCTGGCGCAAGGCAAGCAGCGGGGTTTCCCAGCGGCTGCCGTAGGCGACATGCTCGCGGGTGAGCTCTTCCGGGTCCAAAGTGCAATGGCTCAGAATAAACAGGTACGCGCTGTGGGTATCCGGACTCGGATCCGTCTCGTACACCCTCCGCGCCATCTGCAGGGCTTTTTCCCATTCCCCGATCGAGAAGCAGGTATGGAGCAGTCCGCGCACGACGGCCGGGTCGTCGGGTGCGAGCGCTTCGGCGCGCCGCAAGGCCGCCAGCGATGCGCCCAGCTCGTGGGCGCTGCGCAGGGCGTGCGACAGGTTAACCAGGGTGTTCGTGTCCTCCGGCGTTGTCGCGAGGACCCGTTCGAAGCAAGCGGCTGCCTCCTTGTGGCGCTTAAGGTTATCGTAGCAAATGCCGAGTCCGCTCAATGCCTTGATGCTGTCGGGCTGCGCCGCCAGCACGGCTTCGTAGTGTCTGGAGGCTTCCTCGTAGCGCTTCAGGCGCTCCAGCAGCACGCCCAGGTCCAGGTGCGTATCCGGCCGCCGCGGCTCCAGGACAAGCGCCTGGTCCAGCACTGCAGCGGCGTCCTCGAGCTTGTCCTGGGCGTGCAATGCCGAGGCCAGGCTGAGCACGAAACGCGGCGTGTCGGGGGCCAGCTCGACCGCGCGGCGGGCGCTCGCTTCCGCCTCTTCCTTGTGGCCGGCACGCAGGAGGGCGATGCTCAGGTCGTGGTGCAGATCCGGACTGTCCTGGTGGCTCAGGGCGGCACGGTAGGCCTCGGCCGATTCCTCGTGGCGCCCCAGGTCCAGCAGCGCCGGCGCCAGCACCGCATGCAAGTCGCGGATGCCGCGGTTCAGGCGCAGGGCGCGTTGCAGGCTGGCGACGCCTTCCTCGAGTTGCTGCTGCCGGAGCAGTGCCAAGCCCAGCAGGGCGTGCGCCGTGGCGTCGTTCGGGTTGCGGCGCACAGCAAGCCGTTTCTCGTCCAAGGCGCCCGATGCGGCGGGGAAGGTCTTGGTGTTCATGTGTTCACCTCGTAGGTGGCGCCGGCAGTAGTGCGAGGCTTGATATCGGAAAGGATGGGCATGAAGTGAAAGTCTGGCGCAGGGGCGCGACGGAATATTTCTGCGTGGGAATAATAGCTTGGATTTTAGCGCCAGATGCTTGGCCGTAAGCAGGTTTTGTTGTAGACGACGCCGAAAATTTCGCTGTATTGGCAAAGCGCCAGCAGTTGTGCGGCGCCGCCGGCTTCGCCGAGGGCGGTTTTCGCTTATCATGTCGGGCTTCCCGCGCATCCGCACGCGCACTTCACATTTCACATGTCGCCTTCCACCACGTCTCCCGCCGCCGTCTCCCTGCCGTCCCGCCGCCTGTCGGTTGCCCCCATGATGGACTGGACCGATCGCCACTGCCGCGTCTTCCACCGCCAGATCACCCGTCACACCTGGCTGTATACCGAGATGGTCACCACCGGCGCGCTGGTCTACGGCGACGTCGAGCGCCACCTGCGCTACGACGAGGCAGAGCATCCCATTGCGCTGCAGCTGGGCGGCAGCGACCCGGCCGACCTGGCGAAAAGCGCCAAGCTGGGCGAGCAGTGGGGCTATGACGAGATCAACCTGAACTGCGGTTGCCCGTCCGAGCGCGTGCAGAAGGGGGCCTTCGGCGCTTGCCTGATGCAGGAACCCCAGCTGGTGGCAGACTGCGTCAAGGCGATGCGCGACGCGGTGTCGATCGACGTCACGGTCAAGCACCGGATCGGCATCGACTACAACGAGGAATACGGCTTCGTGCGTGACTTCATCGGCACGATAGCCGACGCCGGGTGCCAGACCTTCATTGTTCACGCCCGTAATGCCGTGCTCAAGGGGCTCTCGCCGAAGGAAAACCGCGAGATCCCGCCGCTGCGCTATGAAGTGGCCTACCAGCTCAAGCGCGAGTTCCCGGCGCTGGAAATCATCATCAACGGCGGCATCAAGACGGATGAAGAGATCGCCCTGCACCTGCAGCACGTGGACGGCGTCATGCTGGGCCGCGAGGCATACCACAACCCCTGGATCATGGCGACCTGGGACCGCCTGTTCTACGGCGATACGAGCACGCCCATGAAGACCCGGACACAGGTCCTGGAAGCGATGCTTCCGTATATCGCCGAACAGCTGCGCCTGTACGGCCAGCACGGACTCAAGCTGAACAGCATCACCCGCCACATGCTGGGCATCATGACCGGTTTACCGGGGGCGCGCGCCTTCCGTCAGATGCTGTCCGACCCGAAAAAGCTGGCCGGTGCCGATCCCATGCTGTTGCTGGAGGCGGCCGGGCGCATGCCTGCCGCTGCCTGAACGGCGCCCCGCGTCGTTCTCCCTCTAAAGGCGTACTTCGGTACGCCATTTTAGTTTCTTGTCGGCAAATTGATACATTTTCTTGTCGGAATTGTATAGTCATCTTCTGTAATGCTTGCCGGACGGCAAGTCTGCACGCATAATTTCTCCCGCTACCTCACACATTGAAACGCATCAACACTGTTGTTGAGCTGAAACAGTTCAACCGCGGCGGTCGATTTCGACTTTCCGGTCGGAATTTTGATTTATCCTGTCGGAAATACTCATAGCTCATGACGATCTATGAAAAACGCGTCGCACGGCGCCAGGATCCGGGCGAATTCGATCAATAAGATACAGGGATGAACAGGAATGGCTTTTTTGAATAACTTGAAGGTCGGTACCCGCCTCGCACTCGGTTTTGCACTGGTGCTGGTGTTGCTGGTGGTCGTGACCGTGGTCGGCATCCTGCGCATGGCGCAGATCCAGGACCGCCTCGACAAGGTAGTGAGCGTCAGCAATGTCTCGACCGCCCTCGTGACCGACATGCGTAACAACGTCGGCGATCGCGTCGCCTCGTTGCGCGTCCTGACCCTGATGACCGACCCGGCCGACATGGAGCCGGAAATGGTCAAGTTCAAGGAACAGACCCGCAAGTACGACGAAGCCCAGAAGAAACTGTCTTCGCTGTTCGCCGCCCATGCCACCGACAAGGAAAAGGCATTGCTGGCCCAGGTCAAGGAATTCGAAGGCGCCGCCATGCCGGCCATTGCCAAGGCATCGGAACTGTACCTGGCCAACAACGCGATGGACGCCACCCGCGTCATGATCCGCGAAGTGCGTCCGGTGCAGAAGAAATGGACCGAGGCACTGGACCAGCTGGCCGTGCTGGAAGAGAAGCAGAACGCCCAGAGCAAGGCCGACGCCCAGTCGGAATTCGAAAACGCCCGTAACTTCATGATCGTCCTGCTGCTGGCAGCCGTCGCCATGGGTGTGGTCGCAGCCTGGCTGATCTCGCGCAGCCTGCGCAAGCAGCTCGGCGGCGAGCCGGCCTACACCGCCAAGATTGCAGGCAGCATCGCCCACGGCGACCTGTCGATCGCGATCGAAACCGAAGAGTCGGACCGCGGCAGCCTGCTGGTGGAAATGAAAGAAATGCGCAACAGCCTGGTCGGCATCGTCGAACAGGTGCGCCGCGGCACCGAGACCATCGGCACCGCGTCGCGTGAAATCGCCGCCGGCAACATCGACCTGTCCTCGCGTACCGAACTGCAGGCCAGCTCGCTGGAGAAGACCGCATCGGCCATGGAAGAACTGACCTCGACCGTCAAGCAGAACGCCGACAACGCCCGCCAGGCCAACGCCCTCGCCGCAACTGCGTCGGACGTGGCCCGCAAGGGTGGTGAAGTGGTGTCGCAGGTGGTCGGCACGATGGGCGAGATCAACAGCTCGGCCAGCAAGATCTCCGACATCATCGGCGTGATCGACGGCATCGCCTTCCAGACCAACATCCTGGCGCTGAACGCCGCGGTGGAAGCCGCCCGTGCCGGCGAGCAGGGCCGCGGCTTCGCGGTCGTGGCATCGGAAGTGCGCAACCTGGCCCAGCGTTCGGCTGCGGCGGCGAAAGAGATCAAGACCCTGATCGGCGACTCCGTCGAGAAGGTCGAGCGCGGCAGCAAGCTGGTCGGCCAGGCCGGCGTGACGATGGATGAAGTGGTGACGAGCGTGAAGCGCGTGACCGACATCATGAGCGAAATCGCCAACGCCAGCGCCGAGCAGAGCGCCGGTATCGAACAGGTCAACCTGTCGATCATCGAGATGGACAGCATGACCCAGCAGAACGCTGCCCTCGTGGAAGAGGCCGCTGCCGCCGCGCAGAGCCTGCAAGACCAGGCAGGCGAACTGGCCCGCGTCGTCAGCATCTTCAAGCTGAGCGAGGGCGAGCAGTACCAGGCCGAGGTCTCGGCCCCGGCAGCAACGGGCACCGCCGTCGTGGTGCGCCCGGCCGCCGTCAAGCGTCCGGCCCCGGCCCTCAAGAAGCCGGCGGTGAAGAAACCGGTACCAGGCAAGGCCGCGGCTGCGCAGGATGATGCAGCGGCCCCACCGGCGCCGAAGGCCAGGAAAGCAGCCGCCGTCGCCAGCGACGAGTGGGAAGAATTCTAAGAGAGAAGAACGCCGGCCTGCGGGCCGGCACGCAGTGAGACTGCCAACCTTAAACAAAACCTTATTGGGGAAACCATGAAAAACCTGACCGTGAAACTGATCGCTGCAATGACCCTCGCCACCGCCGCTGGCGCTACCTTCGCCGCTGAAGTGCCGGCGTCGTTCGACCCGAAGAAGTGCGCGGTCGAGTACCCGAAGGCGTCGCTGATGAATGAAGAGCAGGGCACGACCTCGGCATCGTTCCACGTCAGCGCCGACGGCACCGTGACCGAATCGAAGCTGGAAAAGTCGAGCGGTTTCAAGAACCTGGACAAGGCAGCCCTGAAAGGCCTGTCGTCGTGCAAGTTCAAGCCGGGCACCAAGGACGGCGCACCGGCAGCGACCTGGACCAAGGTCGACTACGCCTGGAAGCTGGACTAATCCCCGTTTCTCCGAGTCAAAGCAGCCGGCATCAGCCGGCTGTTTTTTTTGGTAGTTCATGCATTAGTTACATTTTCGTAGCGGCATGTTTCGAATGTAAGAACTCATTTCATTTCTCCCGTGTGCTGTTGAGGCTGGCTATAGTGGTTTCAACACAACCGAAAGGAGAAGTACCATGAAAGCGATTCTTGCCGCTACCGCAGCTGTCCTGATCAGTACCGCCGCCTTCGCGCCGGTCCAGGCGCAAGCCCAGGGCCGCACCGAGGTGATCGTGGTGCGCGAGGCGCCGCCGCCGCTGCGCAGGGAAGCGATCCCTGCCGTCCGCCGCGGCCACGAGTGGGTGCCGGGCTATTGGAGCTGGAACGGCCGCCGCTACGTGTGGGAACGCGGCCACTACGAGCGGGTGCGTGCCGGCTACGTCTACCAGCAGCCGGTGTGGCGCCAGGACCGTAACGGCTGGTACCTGGACCGCGGCGGCTGGATCCGCGACCGCGACCACCGCATGGCGCGCCGCGACCGTGACGGCGACGGCGTCCGCAACAGCCACGACCGCGATCGCGACGGCGACGGTGTCCCGAACCGCCATGACGACCGTCCGAACAATCCGACCCGCTACTAAGCCACCACGAACCGCCTGCATCGCAGGCGGTTTTTACATGGTGGGCGGCGGCGCCGCGTCAGTATTGTCGAGGTCGCTGCAGACGCGGTTGCGGCCGTTTGCCTTGGCACGGTACAGCAGGGTGTCGGCCTGCATGAGGAAGGCTTCCGCCTCCAGCTCCACGCCGGGCGTGGGATGGAAGGTGCAGGCGCCGGCGCTGATGGTGGCCACGCCGGACGGATTGTCGGCATGGCCGATACCGAGCTCCATGATGGCCAGGCGCAGGCGTTCGGCCACGTAGCGGGCGCCGACCCGGCCGGTCGAGGGCAGGATTACCGCGAATTCCTCGCCGCCATAGCGCGCCGCCAGGTCGGTGGGGCGCGCCAGCCCGCCGCGCAGGGCGCGCGCCACCTGGCGCAGGCAGTCGTCGCCGGCCACGTGGCCGTAGCGGTCGTTGTACTTCTTGAAGAAATCGACGTCGAGCAGCACCAGCGACAGCGGCGCGCCGGTGCGCCTGGCGCGCTTGAGTTCGAGGCGCAGGCTGTCTTCGAAATGGCGGCGGTTGGCGAGACCGGTCAGCCCGTCCCTGGTGGCCAGCAAGGTCAGCTCCTGGTTGCGCCCCTGCAGATGTTCCTCGGCGATGCGCAGTTCGGCCTCGAGCTGGTCGCGGATCATGATCTGGCGCACCAGGCGAGCCCCGACGCCGACCAGCAGGAGCACGACGAGCAGGGTGGCGCCCGACAGCAGCAGCGAGGCCTGCTGCCATTCGGCCAGGATTTCCTCCTTGGACTGTGCGGTCGCGACGATCAGGGGCAGCTGGTCCAGGTGGCGGAAGCTGTACAGGCGCACGACGCCGTCGATTCTGGAACGCAGCATCGCGGTGCCGACCGGACCCGTCGCCCGGTAGGTCCGGAACACGGGGCCGTCCGCAATATTGGTGCCGATCAGTGCCTCGCTGAAGGGGCGGCGGTAGATCAGGGTACCGTCGTCGAGCGCCAGGAAGACCACACCCTGCCTGCCCACGTCGAAGCGTTCGTAGAGATCGGCAAAGAACGCGATCTGGACCGTGCCGAGCGCCACCCCGGCAAAGCTGCCGTCGGGCTTCTCGAGCCGGCGCGACACCGGCAGGATCCAGACACCGGTGGAGCGGCTGCGGACCGGCTTGCCGATGTGGACGGCGCGGCTGCGGTTCTTGAGGTGGTACTGGAAATACTCGCGGTCGGCGTTGTTGCCGGCGATCGGGCGATCCAGCGAGGAGACCAGCCAGCTGCCGTCCGCGCCGTAGACGAACAGCCCGTGCAATTCCTTCACTTCCTTGACCATGTTCCGCATGTGGCCGCGCAGGCGGTCGGACGCCGCCGGTGTGGTGCCGTCGTGCTCGACGCGTTCGACCACGCCGGCCAGCACGGTATCGACGATCCTGATGGTGCTTTCGGCCTGGGCCGCCAGGGCGCTGGCCATGTTCGAGGTCGCGGCCGCGTTCTCGGCCAGCCGGCTCTGGCGTGCGGTCCAGGCGCTCCAGGCCTGGGCCGCGATCAGCAGCACGCAAAACAGGACCAGCACGCGGATCGCGTACCTGACCGCCGGGCGTTTCTCTGCCGTCAGGCGGCTGACGGGCGTTGGAGCGGCATGCTGTTGGGTCATCAGGGGCGCCACGTACGTGACAGGGTTGCCGGAACCTTGAGCATATCCATGGTGCATGGAAAAGTCGAGCAGGACGCCAGAAAGCAAAAAGCCCAGTCCGGAGGCTGGGCTAAGTGCTTGAATTCTTGGGGTGGCTGATGGGACTCGAACCCACGACAACAGGAATCACAATCCTGGACTCTACCAACTGAGCTACAGCCACCATTGTCTTGCTGCTTCTTATCTGCCTCGCTGTTTCCGAGACAGAACAAGATTATACAAAGGTCTTCCCGAACTGGCAAATTTAAATGTGCGTCCCTGTCGGGTTCGACAGCGTCGCCCCGATGGCCACCTCGTGCACGGGCGGCTCCTGGCCCAGCAGGCTGGCGAAAGCGGCGCCCAAGGCGGTGCCGCTGGCGCTGGTGAAACCGGTCAGCTGCGCTGCGTCGCCGCCGGCATTGCGCAGCAGCCCCGCGGCTTCCAGCAGGCGGGCCAGCTGGCGCGCCACGGCCTCGCCCGTGTCGATCAGCGTGACCTCGCCATCGGTATGCCGGCGGATCACGCGCTCGATCGAGGCCTGCACCAGCGGATAGTGGGTGCAACCGAGTACCAGGGTGTCGGCACCCTGGGCCAGCAGCGGCGCGATGTAGCGTTCCAGCATCGCCTCGAGCGCCGGAGAACCGGGTTCGCCGAACTCGATCTGGTCGGCCAGGCCCACGCAGGGCTGCAGCAGGAAGCGGGCGCTGGTCGCTTCCACGATCTGGTCGCGCAGCAGCAGGAACTTTTCGCCGGAGAGGGTGCGCTCGGTGGCCAGCACGCCGACGGTGCCCTTGCGGGTGCTTGCCGCGCCGGGTTTCAGGCCCGGTTCGACGCCGACGATCGGCATGTCGGGATAGCGCTCGCGCAGGACGCGCACGGCGGCGACGGTGGCGGTATTGCAGGCCACGACCAGCGCCTTGGCGCCGCGCGCCACCAGAAAGGCGCCAATCCCCAGCACACGTTCGATGAGGACGTGTTCCGGCTTGTCGCCATAGGGGGCGAATGCGGTGTCGGCGAAATACAGGAGGTGTTCGTGCGGCAGCTGCGCCTGGATGTGGCGCAGCACCGAGAGGCCGCCGACGCCCGAGTCGAAGATGCCGACCGGGGCGCCAGGGGAGGGGGGAGATGTGCTCATGGTTGCAAGCGCAGGCGTTTCATCGAATGATCCGCCCACGCATCATCACGCGGCGGTGACCGGGATGCCCTTGAGCGACTCGATCTTGGCCGACCATTCCTTCGGGCCGGTGTTGTGCACCGAGGTGCCGGTCGAATCGACGGCCACGGTGACCGGCATGTCGGTCACGTCGAACTCGTAGATCGCTTCCATGCCCAGGTCTTCGAAGCCGACCACCTTGGCCGACTTGATCGCTTTAGAGACCAGGTAGGCCGAGCCGCCGACCGCCATCAGGTAGGCCGACTTGTGCTTCTGGATCGACTCGATCGCCGCCGGGCCGCGCTCGGCCTTGCCGATCATCGAGATCAGGCCCGTCTTCTCCAGCATCATGTCGGTGAACTTGTCCATGCGGGTCGCGGTGGTCGGGCCTGCCGGGCCGACGACTTCATCGCCCACCGGGTCGACCGGGCCGACGTAGTAGATCACGCGGTTGCTGAAGTCCACCGGCAGCGGCTCGCCCTTGGACAGCATGTCCTGGATGCGCTTGTGCGCGGCGTCGCGGCCGGTCAGCATCTTGCCGTTCAGGAGCAGGGTCTGGCCCGGCTTCCACGACGCGACTTCTTCCTTCGTCAGCGTGTTCAGGTCGACGCGCTTCGATTTCTCGGTGTCCGGGGTCCACTGCACGTCCGGCCAGGTCGACAGCGCAGGCGGTTCGATGTAGGCCGGGCCCGAGCCGTCCAGCACGAAGTGGGCGTGGCGGGTGGCGGCGCAGTTCGGGATCATCGCCACCGGCTTCGAGGCCGCGTGGGTCGGGTACATGTTGATCTTCACGTCCAGCACGGTGGTCAGGCCGCCCAGGCCCTGGGCGCCGATGCCCAGCGCATTGATCTTGTCGCACAGTTCGATACGCAGTTCTTCCAGCTTCGTCGAGGGGCCGCGCTGCTTCAGCTCGTACATGTCGATGTCTTCCATCAGCGACTCTTTCGCCATCAGCATCGCCTTCTCGGCGGTGCCGCCGATGCCGATGCCCAGCATGCCCGGCGGGCACCAGCCGGCGCCCATCAGGGGCACGGTCTTGATGACCCAGTCGACCAGCGAGTCGGACGGGTTCAGCATGACGAACTTGGTCTTGTTTTCCGAGCCGCCGCCCTTGGCCGCCACTTTGACGTCGACGGTATCGCCTTCGACCAGTTCCATGTGGACCACGGCCGGGGTGTTGTCCTTGGTGTTCTTGCGTTCGAAATGCGGGTCGGCCACGATCGAGGCGCGCAGCTTGTTGTCCTCGAAGGCGTAGGCACGGCGCACGCCTTCGTTGACGGCGTCGGTGACGGAGCCGGTGAAGCCTTCGAAGCGCACGCCCATGCCGATCTTCAGGAACACGTTGACGATGCCGGTGTCCTGGCAGATCGGGCGCTTGCCTTCGGCGCACATGCGCGAGTTGGTCAGGATCTGGGCGATGGCGTCCTTCGCGGCCGGGCTTTGCTCGGTCTCATACGCGCGCGCCAGGTGCTGGATATAGTCGGCCGGGTGGTAGTAGCTGATGTACTGGAGGGCTGCCGCGACCGATTCGATGAGGTCGCTCTGGGTGATAACGGTTGCCATGGAAGTTCTCGATCAGGAGGAATATTAATGTTTCGAATGCGTGGTCATGACGATGCGGTCGGTGTAGGCGATGGCCATGGCCGACAGCAGGAAAGCGCAGTGGATGACGGTCTGGAACAGCAGGGTCTTCTCGGTGTACGCGGCCGCGTTGATGAAGGTCTTCAACAGGTGGATCGACGAGATGCCGATGATCGCCATCGCCAGCTTGGTTTTGAGTACCGAGGCGTTCACGTGGGACAGCCATTCGGGCTGGTCCGGGTGACCTTCGAGGTGCATGCGCGAGACGAAGGTCTCGTAGCCGCCGACGATGACCATGATTAACAGGTTCGAGATCATGACCACGTCGATCAGGCCGAGCACGACCAGCATGATGGTGGTTTCGGTCAGCTTGGTCGGGCGCGTTGCACCCGGTACGGTCACCACGTCAAGGATGTGCTGGAGCGAGGCCACATTGCCCATTGCCGCACCGATCAGGTCCTTCAGCTCGACCCAGAAGTGGAACACGTAGACGCACTGCGCCAGGATCAGGCCGAGGTACAGCGGCAGCTGGAGCCAGCGGCTTGCAAAGATCAGGCTATTGAGTGGAGTAAGCTTTTTTGCTTCGGTTGGGGGAATTAACTGCGCCATCGGGATGCGGACTCCTGGATGCTGGACAAATACAGCCGAGCATTTTACACCCGTCCACGCGTCCTTGCGGCTTACTTCGCCTCTTGACGGCAAGGTTGGTAGAATGGCATTCGATGAGAAGTCCGCTGTAAGGGCTCAGTAAGCGAGCGCCCATAAGGTGTTTATTAAAAACCTTACTACTATGGAGACAATGATGGCCGAGAAAGAGAGCAATCAGGAAGAATTCACCCTGCAGGAGAACCGCGTGTTCCCACCGCCGGCGGCGTTCGCCGGCAAGGCCGCGATCTCCGGCATGGAAGCCTACGAAAAGCTGTGCGCCGAGGCCGCCAGCGACTACGAGGGCTTCTGGGCGCGCCTGGCGCGTGAAAACATCGACTGGCACAAGCCGTTCACCACCACCCTCGACGAATCCAATGCGCCGTTCTACCAATGGTTCGCCGACGGCCAGCTGAACGCCTCGTACAACAGCCTCGACCGCAACCTCGCGAACGGCAATGCCGACAAGACCGCCATCATCTTCGAGGCGGACGACGGCACCGTCACCCGCGCCACCTACCGCGAGCTGCATGCCCGCGTCTGCCAGTTCGCCAACGGCCTGAAGTCGCGCGGCATCCAGAAGGGCGATCGCGTCATCATCTACATGTCGATGTCGATCGAAGGCGTCGCCGCGATGCAGGCCTGCGCCCGCATCGGCGCCACCCACTCGGTGGTGTTCGGCGGCTTCTCGGCCAAGTCGCTGCAGGAGCGCATCATCGACGCCGGCGCCGTGGCCGTCATCACTGCCGACGAGCAGCTGCGCGGCGGTAAGTCGCTGCCCCTGAAGGCCATCGTCGACGAGGCGCTGGCAATGGGCGGTTGCACCACCATCCGCGACGTCATCGTCTACAAGCGCACCGGCGGCAACATCAACTTCCAGGACGGGCGCGACCTCTGGCTGCACGACCTGATCGACCAGCAGCCGACCGAGTGCGAGCCGGAATGGGTGGATGCGGAACACCCGCTGTTCATCCTCTACACCTCGGGCTCGACCGGCACGCCGAAGGGCGTGCAGCACTCGACCGGCGGCTTCCTGCTGTGGGCCGCGCTGACCATGAAGTGGACCTTCGACATCAAGCCGGACGACGTCTACTGGTGCACGGCCGACATCGGCTGGGTTACCGGCCACAGCTACATCGCCTACGGGCCGCTGGCTGTCGGCGCCACCCAGGTCGTGTTCGAAGGCGTGCCGACCTATCCGCACGCCGGCCGCTTCTGGGAAACCATCGCCAAGCACAAGGTCTCGATCTTCTACACGGCGCCGACCGCGATCCGTTCGCTCATCAAAGCCTCCGACGTCGACGAAAAGGTGCACCCGAAGAACTTCGACCTGTCGAGCCTGCGTCTGCTGGGTTCGGTCGGCGAGCCGATCAATCCGGAAGCCTGGATGTGGTACTACAAGAACGTCGGCCAGGAACGCTGCCCGATCGTCGACACCTTCTGGCAGACCGAGACCGGCGGCCACATGATCACCCCGCTGCCGGGCGCGACCCCGCTGGTGCCGGGCTCGTGCACGCTGCCGCTGCCGGGCATCATGACCGCGATCGTGGACGAAGCCGGCAACGACGTGCCGAACGGGCAGGGCGGCATCCTGGTCGTCAAGCGTCCGTGGCCGTCGATGATCCGCACCATCTGGAACAACCCGGACCGCTTCCGCACCAGCTACTTCCCGGAAGAACTGGGCGGCAAGTACTACCTGGCCGGTGACGGCGCGGTGCGCAACAAGGACACCGGCTACTTCACGATCACGGGGCGCATCGACGACGTGCTGAACGTCTCGGGGCACCGCATGGGCACGATGGAAATCGAATCGGCCCTGGTGGCGCACCCGATCGTCGCCGAAGCGGCGGTGGTGGGCAAGCCGGACGAGACCACCGGCGAATCGATTTGCGCCTTCGTGGTGCTGAAGCAGGCCCGCCCGAGCGGCGAGGACGCCAAGAAGCTGGCAACCGAGCTGCGCAACTGGGTGGCGAAGGAAATCGGCCCGATCGCCAAGCCGAAGGAAATCCGCTTCGGCGACAACCTGCCGAAGACCCGCTCCGGCAAGATCATGCGCCGCCTGCTGCGCGTGCTGGCCAAGGGCGAGACCATCACCCAGGACGTGTCGACCCTGGAAAACCCGGCCATCCTGGAGCAGCTGAAAGAAACCGCTTAAGACGAGTTCACGTCTGTTGCGCGTGCCCGCTTCCTCGCAAGGGGGGCGGGCTTTTTTGTATCAGGAGGACGACAGCACGAAGGTATTGCCGTCCGGGTCCTTGAACTTCGCGAACGAGCCCCATGGCTGCACGGTCGGCGGCTCGACGAACTCGACGCCGCGCTGGCTCAGCTGGCGGTAAGTCGCTTCCACGTTATCGCAGGCAAAGGAACCGTTGAAGAAGCTGCCGATACGGTCTTCCTGGCCGTCCGGCGTGAACAGCACGACGCGGGTGCCGGACGAGCCGATGCGCAGCTCGATCCAGCGCTTGCCCGGGCCCATCGGCTGGTCGGTGGCGATGTCGAAGCCGAGTTGTTCGGTATAGAAGGCGAGGGCGCGGTCCTGGTCCGAGACCGGGATGCTGACGAATTTCAGTTGGGTGATCATGGTGGTTCTTGGAGGTTGTCGTGGAAGACATTATCGTGGCAGACTCGCGGCCGCATGTAATTTTCATTACTATAGTATCCATGACTACCCGCCGTTGTTCGCTCGATGCCTATGTGTTCGAGGTCCTGATGCCCGACCTGGTCGGCCACGACCGCCGTCCCGCCGCTTTTGTGGTCTATCTCTACCTGCTCACCAGCGCGGAGGCGCTCGGCCGCGACCAGGTGCCGGCAAGTCTGCAGACGATCGCGGTCAAGACGGGGCTGTCGAAGTCGGCGGTGCAGGTAGCGCTGCGTCACCTGAAGCGGCGCGGGCTGGTCGGGGAGGATGAGGTCGGCACGCAGGTGAACCCGGTGCGACAGGTGCTGCGGCCCTGGCGCCGGCGCTGGCCGGCCGAAGCAGCGCCGTGAGTGTTGTCGGAACAGTCTTGTATAGAAGAGAATCCTTGTTATAATAGGCGGCTTCGTGGATACACGAGACCCATCAGGAGAGATGGATGAGTGGTTTAAGTCGCACGCCTGGAAAGCGTGTGTAGGTTCATAGCCTACCGGGGGTTCGAATCCCCCTCTCTCCGCCAGGAAACAAAAGAAAGGCCACCCATCGGGTGGCCTTTTTTTGTTTCCTGGCGGAGAGAAGCAAGGCGCCTGCGCGCCTTGTGTGGGGGATTCGAAGCCTTGCGCGTACTCGCGCAAGGGCGGCCCGCGGTACGTGGGCGAATCCCTGCTTGATCAGCCTTATCAGAGCAGAAACCAATGACCACACTCAGCGGCCGTTCTATTTCCGTCATACAAAACACGGATAACCGCTCATCGCCTTCAGTGCCAAGATATTCGTTTTTATTATCGCTGAAATCCGAAATCGCGATTGGATTAATGTCTCGCAATGTCCTAAACTGTCTCCATTGCTCAACGCTTCCCAATTCAAGGACATCACATGAACGCCGCCATCGCCATCCCAACCAATCCCGACTTCTCGATCGCTTTCCGCCTGCTGGCTGCTCGTTTCCTGACCAAACTGCGTCGCACCATCGAACTGTCCGGCGAAGCCTACCTGGTCAAGGGCTCGCGCTACCTGTAATCGTTGCTGATGGGCGCAGCTATCGCGCCCAGCCTTGCCGGCACCGACCTTCAACATCGCGGGGCCGGCACATTTACATCCCCCGCATTTCCCCCCCCCCCCGCATTCCCAGCCGGGCTACTGGCGCCGGCGATTGACGCCCACCCCAAGCACCAGCTGTCGGAACTTCACCACCCCGTTATGCCATCCGCGTAAATATACGGTGACTCAACCATAAGTAAGTGCTAGATTGATACCTTCTTGGCAAGAAGGCCATTTACTCAGCGTTACTTTCTAGGGGGAGAGCAACGATGGACGAGGCAACATTCGAGCAGATGAAGCAGGCGAAGGAGTACTTCCACGCCACCGTGATGACGATTCCGGGTGTGCACGGCACCAGCATCGGCGTAAAACGCGTCAGGGGCCGGCCGACCGGCCAGCTGGCGATCTGCGTCCATCTCACCCGAAAACGAGCGCCGTCCGCGATCCCTCCCGACGAAAGGATCCCACTCGACGTCGACGGTTTCCCGACCGACGTCATCGAGCATGCGCCCATCATCCGCTGCGAAGCCAAGTCCGAACGGCGCGCCATGTACGAGGACAACAGCAAGTACCGCCCGCTGGTCGGCGGCACCAAGCTCAGCGCCGGCTATTCCTTCGGCACCCTCGGCTGCATCGTCAGGAAGCCCGACGGCAGCTGTTACGCGCTGTCCGCCGCCCACGTGCTGGGCGAGATCGGCAGCACCGTCTACCAGCCGGCCAAGGTCAAGTGCGACGAGATCGGCACGACGGTCGAGGTGCAGGAATGCTCGCAGATGGATGCCGGCATCGCGAGCCTCGACTATTACTACGACGCCGGCCTGGCCTACATCCGCGAAATCGGCGCCGTCACCGGCACCTGCGACATCGGCAAGGATGCACTGCCGTTCCCGGTCGCCAAGCGCGGCGCGTCCACCGGCCTGACCCATGGCAGCGTCGTCGCGATCCACTACAGCGGCCTGGCCGCCAACCTCGAGCTGTTCCAGGACATGCTGTTCATCGATGGCAGGGGCGATGAATTCGTCGACCATGGCGATTCGGGTTCCGCGATCGTCCACCGGGAACATGAAGACCATAACCTGGTGGTCGGGCTCCTGTGGGGCAAGGCGCCGGGCGTGAACCGGATCGGGGTCGCCACGCCCATTGACAGGATCACGGGCGCCCTGGGCGTGAGCGTCCTTACCGCCAGCGATCCGGTGCGCCCGGCCACCGAAACCCTGCTCGGCCGCTTCGAAGCCTTCCTCGGCGAGACCGAGCGTGGCAGGGCCTACTGGGAAGCCTACTCGCAGAACCGCATCTACTTCCGCCACATCTTCCACCACGTGCCGCGGCTGGCGGCGACCTGGCGCCGGATGCCGGTGCCGGAGATGATCGAGGCCCTGCGCGCAGCCATGCTCGATCCCGACACGCTGATCCCGATGAAGCTCGGCGCCCACGATACCGACGAGGTGATGTGGGACCTCTACGAAGTGCTCGGGAAGTTCCTGCAGACGAACCACCAGGGCCTGCTGCAGCAGCAGGCGGCATCCTTCTGCCGCCTCGTGTGCGGGAATATCGGCAACAGCTGGCGCAACGCGCTGCACGGCATACCGATACCGGAGTCCAGCGCCAGCCTGTCGTAGCCGGCATGGTGCGCCGTGGAGCAGGGGCGGAAGGTCCTGTAGCAAAACTTTGCTATCATTCCGCCACATTCATTTTTGCGAGGGTTCGTCCAATGCGCCATTGATGCCGCCGTCTGCTTGACGGCCAGTTCTCCCACCTTCCCGCAACCAGCAGGGGAGTTCCGGCATCCATGGAGGTCTCATGACGAACGTACACCTCGCGCTCGACAGCGCATCTTTCATTCTCCCCGACGGCAGGACCCTGCTGTCCGGCCTCACCGAACAGTTCGACACACGCCACACGGGCCTGGTCGGCCGCAATGGCGTCGGCAAAAGCGTGCTGGCGCGGCTGCTGGCCGGCGAGCTTGCGCCATCGAACGGCCGCTGCATCCGCAGCGGCAGTGCGCACTACCTGTCGCAGCAAGTTGACCAGGCGGCACACGGCACGGTCGCTCAACTGGCCGGCGTGCAGGACATGCTCGACGCCCTGGCGCGCATCGACGCCGGCAGCATTGCGGAAGCGGACTTCGAGCTGGCCGGCGAACGCTGGGACCTGCCGGCACGCTTGCGGCAGGCACTCGCGCAGGCCGGCCTCGGCCACCTCGATGCCGCCACGCCCGTCCACAGGCTGAGCGGCGGCGAGGCGATGCGGGTGGCGCTGCTGGGCGCCATGCTCTCCGATGCCGACTTCCTGATCCTCGACGAGCCCACCAATCACCTCGACGGCGCCAGCCGCACGGCGCTGGCGGCGCAGCTGCGCGGATGGAAGCGGGGACTCATCGTCGTCAGCCACGACCGCGCCCTGCTGGGGCAGATGGAACGCATCGTCGAGCTGTCGCCGCAGGGCCTGCGCAGCTACGGGGGCAACTATGACTTCTATGCCGAAGCCCGCGCCGCCGAACAGGAAAGCGCCTTGCGCGAGTTCGAGCATGCGCGCCAGAGCATGCAGCGCGAGGAGCGCGCCATGCGCGAGCAGCGTGAGCGCCAGCAGCGCCGCCAGGCGCAGGGCGCGCGCGAGGGCAAGGCCGCCAACCAGGCGAAGATCCTGCTGGGACGCCAGAAGGAGCGCAGCGAAACCAGCGCCGGCCGCCTCACGCTGCAGCACGAAGAGGCCCGCCGGCAGCAGCGCGCGCGCGTGCGTGAAGCGGCGCAGGCGCTGGGCGAAGACAGCACCGTGCGCCTGCACGCCGCTGTCGTCGACGGCGCCGCGCAGCGCCGCGTCGCCGAGCTGGATGAGGTGGAGCTGCCCTTCACCGTGCCGGCCTTGCGCCGCATCAGCCTGGCCGTCGGCGGCCGCCAGCGCATCGGCATCACGGGGGCGAACGGCAGCGGCAAGTCGACGCTGCTGAAGGTGATCGCCGGTGAACTGGCGCCGCTCGCCGGCCGCGTCACGCGCGACCCGGCCTGCGCCTGGCTCGACCAGCGCCTGGGCACGCTCGACCCGGAGCGCAGCACCATCGATCAACTCCTGGAACGGAACCGCAGCACTGGCCAAGACCGCCTGCGGACTTATCTGGCCCAGCTCGGCCTGGACGCGCAGCAGGTAGCGCAGCCCAGCAGCCGGCTGAGCGGCGGCGAGCGCCTGAAGGCTGCGCTGGCCTGCGCCCTGTACGCCGATCCGCCGGCGCGCCTGCTCCTGCTGGACGAGCCGGGCAACCACCTCGACCTGGCCTCGCTCGCGGCGCTGGAAGCGATGCTGGGGCAGTACGCCGGTGCCCTGGTGGTGGTGTCGCACGACGAGGTCTTTTTGGAGCGCATCGGGCTGACCCACCGCCTGGAAGCCAGCCCCGCCGGCTGGCGGCTGCGATTGTCATGATCGCGCCCGGACGCGGCTTTACTTCTTCTTGAACAGCTTTTCGACCATGCTGTTTGCCTTCTGCTCGGTCTGCTTTTCCTGGGCCGCCCGCTCCGCCGGGCTGGATGCGGCGCTCGTGCAGCGCTGCGATACGCGGCGGAAGCGCTGGCCGCAACTGGCTGCCAGCTTTTTCGCCTCCTCCCATCCCTGGGTCTCGCCGTGGAAGCGGATCGCATCGGGCCAGGCTTCCTCCGCATTCTGGAAGTACTGCAGGCCGGCGTCCAGGATCTTCCTCGCGTCCGCACGCCGGCTGCCTTTCAGCCGTTCGCTGCGTACCATGTAGATCTTCCAGGCGCGGTCAGGCGCGGAATCCAGGTTCTTGTCGAGCAGTTGCGCGGGATCGAAGCGCTTCTTGCCCATTGCCGCGGGTTGCGCCTCGAGCACCGTGTACAGCGCGTAGAGTGGCACCGCATGCGTGGCCGTACTGCCGGCGGCCGCGTTCTGGGCGGCGGAAACGGAGCCCGGGTCCGCCGGTGCCGCGATGGCCTTGAAGGCCAGCTCGTAGTTGACAAGCAGGGCGGCGGTCCGCTTGTCCTGGCGTGCTTTGTCCAGCGGGGCCGTCATCGGGTCTGACGGCGCCAGCAAAGCCGGGACCGGGGCCACGGCCTTGGCCAGCGTGGAGATCCGTTCCGTGGTGTCGGGATGGCGGCTGGCCAGCTTGTTGCCGATGTTCTCGACCCCCAAACCGATTTGCTTGAAGAAGCCATTGATGCCCGCATTGATCTCGCCGGCCCCCTTGGCCAGGAGGACGTTGCCGCCACGCTTGGCGCTGTCGCGCATCGTTTCGGCCAAGGCCTGCTTGCGTACTTCTTCCACCAGGGCCTCCTGGCGCTGTTTTTCCAGGGCGGCGTTGGTTTCTTCCCACGTGGCCAGGCGCTCGAGAAAGGCCTTCATGCCATGCTCGTATGCGTAACCCAGCTTCAGCGACAGGTTCAGGCCAAGCATGTCGGCCGCGCTTTCCTGGCTCCGGCCGTATTGGGTCGTGGCGGCGCCGCGGCCCAGCACGTAGGCGGCCACCATGCTGTCCAACTTGTTCCAGCCTTTTGCATCCGCCGTCTTCTTCACCAGCGCATAGGCGGCGCCCGACAGGCCCATGACCGTGTCGGCATCCTGGATCGCGGTGTCGAGCAAATGGTAGTGCAGGTAAATGTGCGCGAACTCGTGGCTCAACAGGGCAACCAGTTCATCCTCGCTCTCCACGGAGGTGAACCAGGGAAGCGACACATAGATGTTTCCGGCACCGGTCGCATAGGCATTGAGCGACTGGTCCGCCAGCAAATACACCGCACCTGGCCATGCGGGCACGCCGGCCTTGTCCTTAATGCGCGCATACAGCTTGTTCATGTAAGCCTGGGCCTCGGGCGCATGGACAAGGCCGAAACCCTTGGCCCGCTCGTTCAGAACGTCCTGCTCCACGCCGGGCCAGCTGCGTGCCGAGGGAGGCGGAAGTTCGCCGGTCGGATGCAGGACCGGCGATCGTGCCGGACCGGCCAGGCCCGCGTCCGGGGCGCGTGTCGGCACGGTTTCACAACCCGGAAGCACCAGCAGGCCGATGGCGAGTGCCGCGGCAGGTTGCCAGGACAATGACTTAGTGACAGGCACGGTTTCCGGCTCCTGGCGTGGCGGCGCTTTGGGTACTCGAGGACTGGACAATGGCGCCGCACTTGGCGGTAACGCCGCGGACGGTTCGCACTTCCACACTGCGGACCCAGTATTGCCTGCCGCCGAGCGATACCCGGAGGAAGCCGGTCTGCTTGTCTTCGACCGCGAGCGGAAGCTCCGCTTCGCGCAGCGCCACCTGGCGCAAGGGGGCCGCCGCGTTCGGCGCTTCATACAGGTTGATGGTGCTTGCCTCGGCTACGGCCGGTCCGACCACCATGCCCTGCGCCGACGTCGTAGCCGATACCAGAAGCAGGAGGGAGGGGAAAATCTTCGATAAGTTCATGACGCCCTTTCCAAATCCGTGGGTGATGGTTGAGCTTCCTGTGCGGCCTCGGAGGAGAGAAGCGGACCATAGAAGAACCAGCGTATCCTGCCGATGTAGTTGATGCCTTCGGCGAACAATGCCATCGTCACCAACTCGATCACCGGCAGCATGCCGATGCGGAACCAGATCTGGAGCACGGTAATCGCGAGCATGGCCAGCACGGTTTGCAAGACCAGGCGCCCCAGCCAGAATAGTGCCCCAGCGGTGACGTGGCGCAAGCGCTGGCCGAAGGTGGCCAGCGGCTTGTCCGCCCTGCCGTCGTCGTACAAGGAAGCACCGAACCGCCATTCGATGGCAAAGCGTGCCAGCAGGACGATCGCCAGCGTGATCAATCCCGGCACGAACAGCGCGAGTGAGGGCGGCATCGTCCATTCCGCGCTCAGCTTGTAATCGCCGCCATAGGTCAGGAGGTTATCCAGCGCCATGGCATGCAGGTGCACGCCCGGGATCAGCCGGTGAATCGGCGAGTTGGCGTAGTCGTTGTAGCCGGGGACGTTCGCGCCTACCAGCACGTAACGGCCGGCCAGGTAGGGAGAAAGTTCTTCTTGCGAGAGTTCGCCCAACTGCGCCATCGAGAGAGAGCGGTGGTAAGGGCAAGGTGTAGGGAAGCCAATCCCGAATATTTCGCGGATCACGCCGGGCATGAGCATGCGCCAGTTGAAGCCGCCCGGCTCACAATTGTCGAGCATCTCGGGACGGTGCGGCTGCTGCGCGGAGCGCAGACCCCAGACCAGCGCCATCGGTACCGTCTCGGTGCCGAGATCGATCTTGGCGACGTCCTGCGCGATCGCCATTGCGGCGCTGCGGTGAGCGGGCTGGCCGGGACCGGATGCCGGGCCCGCCTGCCAGCCGTCGGCGCCGAGATGGCGGCTCAGCGGATAGGACCAGGCATAGCCGTCGAGGGGATCCGGGAGATAGTCGACACCGACCAGCGTAAAACAAGGCGGCCCGCCGCCGGCGGGCACTTCCTGCAGGCCACGCCGCAGTGCCAGCCGTCCGGTGTCGGGCGAGGTCAGCGCTGCCAGGAAGACCGGCACCTTGTAGCTGTTCTGGATCGTGCACAGCGCTTCCTGCAAGGCAGGCAGGCTGGGGTCGGCGCGTTCCTGGCCGAAGCTGATGTCCAGCAGGATGGCCTTGGGCCGGGCCTGGGGATCAGCCGCCAGCCGCAGCAGCCATGCCGCATGGTCGCCGTAGCTGAGCGGCCAGGCGCTGTCGTTCGCCGCAAGGAATTCGCGATCATAGGTCAGCACGGTAATCTGCTCGCGCGCGGCATCCGGATACGCTGCCGAGCTCAGGGGGGCCTGGGCAGTCGCCATGAAGCGGGTCATGACCATGCCGCTGGCATCGAGCTTGTCGCCCAGGAAGAGCATCGTGAACGCTGCCGTGGCAAGCACGGACAACATGCACGCCAGCCGCCACGCCCTGGCCCGCCACTCCTTGCGCGCCAGCCGTGGCAGCAGCGCATCGCCGATGCAGGTGCCCGCGGCGACCCGCCTGGGATCGTGCCAGGCGCCCAATGCGAAATTCCTGCCTGACGTATAAAGCCTAAGGAAATAGTTCATGCAAATTCAAATGTGGTAACGCGGGGCCCCGGGGGATTCTACAAGTTGCTTGTTTAAATAGCTAAAAGATAATTAACTTAATGCAACATGCATATGTCTTGTCAAAGCGCGGATGATGGCGGGATTGCTATAATCACTGGTTACCAATGACAGGGCCCCGGGCCGACCGAAACGAACGAAATGCTGCGCACGCTTGTCATCTCCCCCAACTGGATCGGCGACGCCGTCATGGCGCAGCCGCTGCTGCGCCGCCTGAAGGAACAGCATCCGGAGCGCCCGATCGACGTGCTGGCGCCGACCTGGGTCGCCCCGGTCTGGCGCGCGATGCGCGAGGTCGACACGGTGATCGAATCGCCTTTCAAGCATGGCGCGCTGCAGTGGAAGGAGCGCAAGGAATTCGCCCGGATGCTGAAGGCGCGCGGCTATGCCGACGCCTACGTGCTGCCGAACACGCTCAAGTTCGCCCTGATCCCCTGGCTGGCCGGGATCAAGCGCCGGGTCGGCTACAAGGGCGAGATGCGCTACGGCCTGGTCAACGTAATGCACCACGACGACAAGGCCGCGCCGCGCCCGATGGCGCAGTTCTACGCCGCGCTGGCCGACGCACCGGTGCGCCATTTGCCGCGCCCGGACCGGCTGCCGGAGCCGGCGATGTCGGTCGCGCCGGAACAGGCCGATGCCGCCATCGCCCGCCTGCAGCTGCCGGCCGGGACCTACGTGGCCTTCGCGCCCGGCGCCGAGTTCGGCCCGGCCAAGCGCTGGCCGGCGTCTTACTTCGCCGAGCTGGCGCAGACCATCCGCGCCAGGCGGCCGGACGCGCAGATCCTGCTGCTCGGTTCACCGAAGGATCGCGCGGTCTGCGACGAGATCACGGCCATCGTGCCGGAGGCGCACAATCTTGCCGGTTCCACCTCGCTGAGCGAGGCGATCGCGCTGATCTCGCGCGCGGCCGTGGTGGTGACCAATGATTCCGGCCTGATGCACATCGGCGCCGCGCTGGGCCGCCCGGTGGTGGCGATCTACGGTCCCACCGACCCGCGCCACACGCCGCCGCTGTCGCAGCTGGCCAAGGTGCTGTGGCTGCACATCGAGTGCTCGCCCTGCCAGCAGCGCGAGTGTCCGCTGGGCCACCAGAACTGCATGAAACAGATCCTGCCGAACGACGTCTGGCAACCGCTGCAGCCCATGTTGGCCGCAGCCTGAACGAAGAAAGAGGTACAAGATGATACTGGTCACCGGCGCAGCAGGCTTCATCGGAGCCAACCTGGTCCACGCGCTGTCGAAGCGCAAGCCCTTCAGCGTGTTCGCGGTCGATAACATGGCGCGGCCCGAGAAGTTCCACAACATCGTCGACGCCGAGGTGGCCGATTTCGCCGACAAGGAAGACTTCCTGGTGCGCCTGAAGGCGGGCGAGTTCGACGGCAAGTTCTCGGCGGTGCTGCACCAGGGCGCCTGCTCCAACACCATGGAGACCGATGGCCGCTACATGATGAAGAATAACTACGAATACACCATCGCGCTGTTCGAACACTGCCGGCGCGAGCGTATTCCCTTCATCTACGCCTCGTCCGCCGCGGTGTACGGCGGCGGCAGCGTGTTCAAGGAAGAGCGCCGGCACGAGCGCCCGCTGAACGTCTACGGCTATTCGAAATTCCTGTTCGACCAGTACATGCGCCGCCATTGGCTGCACCACGGCATCCGGGAAGGCAGCCAGGTGGTCGGCCTGCGCTACTTCAACGTGTACGGCCCGCTGGAAGGGCACAAGGGCACCATGGCCTCGGTCCCCTTCCACCAGTTCCACCAGTTCCAGAAAGACGGCAAGGTCAAGCTGTTCGGCGCCAACGAGGGCTTTGATGCCGGCACCCAGATGCGCGACTTCATCTACGTCGACGACGTGGTGAAGGTGAACCTGTTCTTCCTCGATCACCCAGACAAGCGCGGCATCTTCAACCTCGGCACCGGCCGCGCCCAGCCCTTCAACGACCTGGCGGTGGCCACGGTCAATGCGCTGGCCAACGAGGGCAAGGCGCCGCTCACGCTGGAGCAGATCGTCGGGCAGGGCCTGCTGGAATACCTGCCATTCCCGGACAAGCTGAAGGGCAAGTACCAGAGCTTCACCCAGGCCGATATCAGGGCGCTGCGCGCCGCAGGCTACACCGAGCCCTTTACCGACGTGGCCAGCGGTGTCGCGAAGTACATGGACTACCTGAAGCGCAGCACCGCAAGCTGATCCGCCGCCCCGGCGCAGGCCGGGGCCCAATTATTCCGCGAACCCTATACATCGCGTTTACACCACGGCACCAAGCTTTTAGGCCGTTTTTACACGCGAGGACCTAGTCTTTCACCTGCATCATGTCAGCGGTAAATGCCCGGCAACGGTTGCCGCATTCCCTGGCATGGCTCCCAAAAAGAAGCAGGAATCATGAAAGCACTGATCCACGCCACGCTACTCTCGTCCGTCATCCTTGCCCCGGGCGCGTTCGCACAGGCCGGCGCCCCGGAAAGCACCGCCACCTTCAACGTCGGCGCAACCTCCGACTACCGCTACCGCGGCATCTCCCAGACCCGCCTGCAGCCCGCGCTGCAGGGCGGCGCCGATGTCGTCCACGCCTCCGGCTGGTACGCCGGCGCATGGGCGTCGACCATCAAATGGCTCGATGACGCCGGCGGCGACGGCAAGGTGGAGCTGGATATCTACGGCGGCAAGCGCGGCGACATTGCACCGGGCATCACTTATGACGTCGGCGTCCTGCGTTACGTCTATGCCGGCAACGAGCTCGGCAGGATGAGCGGCTTCGCCAACGCCAACACCACCGAGATCTACGGCCAGATCGGCTACGGCCCTGCCTACATCAAGTACTCGCACGCGACCACCAACCTGTTCGGCTTCGTCGACAGCGGGAACAGCGGCTACCTCGACGTCGGCGCCAACATCGACGCCGGCAAAGGCGTGACGGTGCAGCTGCACGCCGGCCGCCAGCGTGTCGAGAACAACGGCGCCGCCAGCTACACCGACTGGAAGATCGGCGCCGGCCGCCCGTTCGGCGCGTCCACCGTGACGCTGGCCGTGATCGGCACCAATGCGAGCAGGAGCGCGTACGCCTCTCCCGCCAACGGCAAGTTCCTCGGCAAGACGGCGCTGCAACTGAGCGTCGGCGCCACTTTCTGACGCCTGCCCGTTTACACCGCGTTTACGCGGCGCCGCAGGGTTTTTATCCCCTGTTTCGCGCGGCGCCGCTACGCTCTATCCACAACAACAAGGCTGAAAGCGAGTATGTATGGACTTCCTTTTCATCGGCGCCTTCGCGCTGTTCTTCGCGCTGACCTGGCTGCTGCTTGCCGGTTGCCACCGCCTGGGACGCAAGCAATGAACACCTTTTACCTGGTAGGCGGCGCCCTTGCCGCCGGATTGCTGGTCTACCTGCTGGTGGCCCTGTTCAAGGCGGAGGACCTGTAGATGTTCTCCGACTTCCTGCCGCTCCTGGCGGCCTTCCTGCTGGTCCTGCTGCTGCTCGGCTATCCACTGGGCCTGTACATGGCGCGCGTCGCCGACAGCGCTGCCGTTCCCGGCATGCGCTGGATGAGCAAGGTCGAATCGCTGTTCTACCGGGCCGCCGGCGATGGCTGCACCGGAGCACAGGGCTGGAAAATCTATGCCTTGTCCCTGCTCGCCTTCAATGCCGTCGGTGCGATTGCAGTCTATTTCCTGCAGCGCATACAGGCATGGTTGCCGCTCAATCCCGAGGGCATGTCGAATGTCAGCGCCGACTCGTCCTTCAACACCGCCGTCAGCTTCGTCAGCAACACCAACTGGCAGGGCTACAGTGGCGAGCAGACCATGAGCATCCTGACCCAGATGGTGGCGCTGGCCGGCCAGAACTTCTTCTCGGCCGCCACCGGCATTGCCGTCGCCTTCGCCCTGATCCGCGGTTTCGCTGCGCGCTCGAGTGAGTCGATCGGCAACTTCTGGATCGACATGACCCGCGCCACCCTGTACGTGCTGCTGCCGCTGTCCATCGTGTTCGCGGTCTTCTTCGCCAGCCAGGGCGTGGTGCAGAATTTCTCCTCCCACGTCGACGCCCAGGTGCTGGATCCGGCCGGCTACGCGCTGCCTGGCAGCCAACAGGCGGCCGTCGCCGTCACCCAGACGATTCCGATGGGACCGGTCGCCTCGCAGGAAGCCATCAAGCTGCTGGGCACCAATGGCGGCGGCTACTTCAACGCCAACTCGGCGCATCCCTTCGAGAACCCCAACGCGCTGTCGAACTTCGTGCAGATGCTGGCCATCTTCCTGATCCCGTCAGGCCTGTGCTTCACCTTCGGGCGCATGGTCGGCGACATGCGCCAGGGCTGGACGGTGCTGGCGACCATGAGCGTGATCTTCGTCGCCGCCGCCACGCTCGCCTTTGCGGCCGAGCAGCAGGCCGGCCCGCTTCTGGCCAGCCTCGGCGTCGACGCATCCGCGGGCAATATGGAAGGCAAGGAGACCCGCTTCGGCATCGCCGCCTCGAGCCTGTTCGCGGCCGTCACCACCGCGGCCTCCTGCGGCGCGGTGAACGCCATGCACGATTCCTTCATGCCCCTTGGAGGCATGGTGCCGATGGTGTTGATGCAGCTGGGCGAAGTGATCTTCGGCGGCGTCGGCTCGGGCCTGTACGGCATGCTGGTATTCGCGATCCTGGCCGTGTTCATCGCCGGCCTGATGATCGGACGCACGCCGGAATACCTGGGCAAGAAGATCGGCGCCTACGAGATGAAGATGGCCTCGCTGGTCATCCTGGTCACGCCCTGCCTGGTCCTGCTGGGGACCGCCATCGCCGTTGTCGCGGACGCCGGCAAGGCCGGTATCGCCAACCCGGGCGCGCACGGTTTCTCCGAGATCCTGTACGCCCTGAGCTCGGCCGCCAACAACAACGGCAGCGCCTTCGCCGGCCTGTCCGCCAACACGCCGTTCTACAACGGTTTGCTGGCGGTGGCGATGTGGTTCGGCCGCTTCGGCGTGATCGTCCCGGTACTGGCGATCGCCGGCTCGCTCGCCGCGCGCCAGCGCCTGGCCGCCAACGCCGGCACCATGCCGACCCACGGACCGATGTTCGTCGGGCTCCTGGCAGGCGTGGTCCTGCTGGTGGGCGTCCTCAATTATGTGCCGGCGCTCGCCCTGGGCCCGGTGGTCGAGCATCTTCAATTGTTTGCGAAGTGATCATGGATACACCTGTCATGGAAAATAGCCTTCCCCAGGGCCTGCCCGCAGGCCGGGCCCTGACCCTGTTCGATTCGAACTTGCTCGGTCCGGCCATCGCCGACTCCTTCCGCAAGCTGCATCCGCGGACGCAGCTGCGCAGCCCGGTCATGTTCGTCGTCTACGCCGGCAGCATCCTGACCACGCTGCTCGCGTTCCAGGCCTTGGGCGCGGAAGGCGAAGCACCGGTCGGCTTCATCGCCGCCACCGCCGCCTGGCTGTGGTTCACGGTACTGTTCGCCAACTTCGCCGAAGCCCTGGCCGAAGGCCGCAGCAAGGCCCAGGCGGCCTCGCTGCGCAGCCTGAAGCAGACCGTCATGGCGAAGAAGCTGCCGTCGCCACATCACGGCGTTTCCTGGTATCCGGTCAGGTCGGAAGAGCTGCGCAAGGGCATGCACTTCCTGGTCGAGGCGGGCGACGTGGTTCCCATGGACGGCGAAGTGCTGGAAGGTGTGGCCTCGGTCGACGAAAGCGCCATCACCGGCGAATCCGCGCCGGTGATCCGCGAGTCGGGCGGCGACTTCAGCGCCGTCACCGGCGGCACTCGGGTGCTGAGCGACTGGCTGGTGGTGCGCGTCACCGCCGACCCGGGTGAAACCTTCCTTGACCGTATGATCGGCATGGTCGAAGGCGCCTCGCGCAAGAAGACCCCGAACGAAATCGCGCTCACCATCCTGCTGGTGGCGCTGACCATCGTGTTCCTGGTGGTGACCGTCACGCTGCTGCCGTTCTCGCTGTTCTCGGTGGAAGCCGCGGGCGGCGGCCGGCCGGTAACGATCACCGCCCTGGTGGCGCTGCTGGTATGCCTGATCCCGACCACCATCGGCGGCCTGCTGTCGGCCATCGGCGTGGCCGGCATGAGCCGCATGATGGGGGCCAAGGTCATCGCCACCTCCGGCCGTGCGGTCGAGGCGGCGGGCGACGTCGACGTGCTCCTGATGGACAAGACCGGCACCATCACCTTCGGCAACCGCCAGGCCGCGGCCTTCCTGCCGGCGCCTGGCGTTACGGAACAGGAACTGGCCGACGTGGCGCAACTGGCTTCGCTGGCCGACGAGACCCCGGAAGGGCGCAGCATCGCGGTACTGGCCAAGAGCCGCTTCAACATCCGCGAACGCGCGATGGAAAGCTTGCACGCCAGCTTCGTGCCGTTCAGCGCCCAGACCCGCATGAGCGGCGCCGACATCGGCGGGCGCCAGCTCCGCAAGGGCGCGGCCAGCGCGATTCGCGCCCACGTCGAAACGCTCGGCCAGCCGTATCCGGCTGAGGTGGGGGCGATCGCCGAGGCGGCGGCGCGCCGCGGCAGCACCCCGCTGGTGGTGGCCGACGGCGCCCGCGTGATGGGAGTGGTCGAGCTCAAGGACGTGGTCAAGGGCGGCATCCGCGAGCGCTTCGCCGAGCTGCGCAGCATGGGCGTCAAGACGGTCATGATCACCGGCGACAACAAGCTGACCGCCGCCGCCATCGCGGCAGAGGCCGGCGTGGACGACTTCGTGGCCGAGGCAACGCCGGAAGACAAGCTGGATCTGATCCGGCGCTACCAGGCCGAGGGCAAGCTGGTCGCGATGACCGGCGACGGCACCAACGACGCCCCGGCGCTGGCCCAGGCCGACGTCGCGGTGGCGATGGCCTCGGGCACCCAGGCCGCCAAGGAAGCCGGCAACATGGTCGACCTGGATTCGAACCCGACCAAGCTGCTCGAGATCGTCGAGATCGGCAAGCAGATGCTGATGACCCGAGGGGCGCTCACCACCTTCTCGATCGCCAACGACATCGCCAAGTATTTCGCGATCGTGCCGGCCGCCTTTGTCGATACCTATCCGGCCCTGGAAGCGCTCGACATCATGCGTCTGGCCAGCCCGGCCTCGGCGATCATGTCGGCGCTGATCTTCAACGCCCTGATCATCGTGTTCCTGATCCCGCTGGCCCTGAAGGGCGTGCGCTACCGTGCGATCGGGGCGGCCAGCCTGCTGCGCCGGAACATGCTGGTGTATGGCCTGGGCGGCATCCTGCTGCCGTTCGCCGGCATCAAGCTGATCGACATGGCGCTGTCCGCGCTGAATCTTGTTTGAGGAACCATCATGCAATCCATTCTCCGACCCGCGCTGGTGCTGTTCGCCGCGCTTACCCTGGTCTGCGGCCTCGCCTATCCGCTCCTTGTCACGGGCATCGCCCAGGCCGCTTTTCCGGAGCAGGCCAACGGCAGCCTGGTGAAGCAGGGCGAGCGGGTAGTCGGCTCGCGCCTGATCGGCCAGCATTTCAGCGCCCCGCAATACTTCTGGGGAAGGCCCTCGGCCACCGGCCCGATGCCGAACAACGGCGGCGGTTCGTCCGGCTCGAACCAGGGGCCGCTCAATCCGGCCCTGCATGATGCCGTCAAGGCGCGCGCCCAGGCGCTGCGCGCCGCCGACCCAGGCAACCGGACTCCTGTGCCGGCCGACCTGGTCGGCGCCTCGGCCAGCGGCCTCGATCCCGAGATCAGCCTGGCCGGCGCCCGCTGGCAGGCGGGGCGCGTCGCAAAGGCGCGCGGTCTCGCGCCGCGCCGGGTCGAGGAGCTGATCGATGCGCATGCCGAGGGCAGCGTGCTGGGCTTGTTCGGCGAGCCGCGCGTGAACGTGCTGGCGCTGAACCTGGCACTGGACGCGCAATCCATGCATACTCGCTGAACGATGCCCCAGAACGACTCCCCCCGCCGCGACCCCGATGCCCTGCTGGCGCAGTTGCGCGCGCAGGAGCGCAATGCCGCGCGCGGCAGGCTGCGCATCTATTTCGGCGCCTCGGCCGGCGTGGGCAAGACCTATGCCATGCTGCAAGAGGCGCGCCGCCTGCAGGACGAGGGGAGAAGTCCGCTGGTGGGCGTGGTCGAGACCCATGGGCGCGAGGAGACTGCGCGCCTCCTCGATGGCCTCGAGATGCTGCCGCGCCGCCAGGTCGAGCACCGCGGGGTGCGGATCGGCGAGTTCGACCTCGATGCGGCCCTGGCCAGGAAACCCTCGGTCATCCTGGTCGACGAACTGGCGCACTCGAACGCACCGGGCTCGCGCCACCCCAAGCGCTGGCAGGACGTCGTGGAACTGCTGGACGCCGGCATCGACGTGCTCACCACCGTCAACGTGCAGCACCTGGAAAGCCTGAACGACGTGGTCGGCGGCATCGCAGGCGTCCGGGTGGCGGAAACCGTGCCGGACAGCGTATTCGACGAAGCAGCCGAGGTGGTGATGGTCGACCTGCCGGCCGACGCGCTGCTGGCGCGCCTCAAGGCGGGCAAGGTCTACCAGCCGGCCCAGGCCGAGCGGGCCGCAGGCAACTTCTTCAGGAAGGGCAATCTGATCGCGCTGCGCGAGCTGGCCCTGCGGCGCACCGCCGACCGGGTCGAGGACGACGTGCGTGCCTGGCGCGTCGAGCAGTCGGTCGATACCATCTGGAAGACCGGGGCCGGGCTCCTGGTATGCGTCGGGCCGGATGCCGGGGCCGAGCACCTGGTGCGCAGCGGCGCGCGCATGGCCTCGCAGCTTGGCACCGCCTGGCACGCCCTGTATGTCGAGACGCCGGCGCTCGCTCGCATGCCCGCAGCGGCGCGCGAGCGCATGCTGGCCGCGCTCAAGCTGGCGCAGGACCTCGGTGCCGAGACCTCGACCGTGGCGGATGCCGACGTGGCGCAGGCCGCGATCCGTTACGCCCACAGCCATAACCTGTCGAAGCTCGCGCTCGGCCGTTCGCGCGCGCGCTGGCCCTGGCAGCGCCGCCTGGCGCGCCGCCTGGCACGGCTGGCGCCCGGGGTCGACCTGATCGAGGTCGGCGCTCCCGCGGTCCAGCTGCCTGTCCCGCCGCACCGGATGGCGGCCGCGCAAGACGGCCCGTCAGGCAAGCTGCATCCGCTGCCGCACCTGATCGCGGCCGGCGCAAGCCTGCTCACGGCGGCGCTTGCCGCACCACTGCTGGCGCGGCTCGACCTGGCCAACATCGCGATGCTGTTCCTGCTGGTGGTGGTGCTGGTGGCGGTGCGCTTCGGCCGCGCGCCCGCCGTCACCGCGACCTGCGTCGGCGTCGCCTGCTTCGATTTCTTCTTCGTGCCGCCGCGCTTCGCCTTTGCGGTGTCCGACTTCCAGTACCTGATCACGTTCGCCGTCATGCTGGCGGTGGGCCTGATCACGGGCCATCTCACCGCCGGCCTGCGTTTCCAGGCGCGGGTTGCCGCCCAGCGCGAGCAGCGCGTGCGCGCACTGTACGAGTTCGCGCGCGACCTCTCCGGCGTACTGGTCGCGGACCAGGTGGTCGAGGCCACCCAGGAGCTCATCCGCAGCTCGTTCGGCGCCCGCTCCGTCCTGCTCGCGCCGGATGCCCGGGACAGGCTGGCCGTGCCCGAGACGGCGCTGCCCGGCCTCGACGCCGGCATCGCCCAATGGTCCTTCGACCATGCGCAAAGCGCGGGTCTCGGCACCGACACGCTGCCGGCCAGCCCGGTGTTCTACCTGCCGCTGGTCGCGCCGATGCGCACGCGCGGCGTGCTCGCGATCGAACCGGACGCCGGGCGCTGGATCCTCGTCCCCGAACAGCGCCGCCAGCTCGATGCCCTGGCCGCGCTGGCGGCGATCGCGCTCGAACGCGTCCACTACGTCGAGGTCGCCCAGTCGGCATTGGTCAGCATGGAATCGGAGCGCTTGCGCAATTCGCTGTTGTCGGCGCTGTCGCACGACCTGCGCACGCCCCTGACGTCGCTGGTGGGGCTGTCCGAATCGCTGCTGCGCGGCGATCCGCCGCTGGCGGACCAGCCATACGGGCTGGCCCAGGCCCTGCATGAAGAAGCGCTGCGCATGAGCACCCTGGTGACCAACCTGCTCGACATGGCGCGCATCGAGAGCGGCCAGGTGCATTTCAACCTCGACTGGCAGGCACTGGAAGACGTGGTCGGCGCCGCGCTGCGTGCCAGCGGCGCGGCACTGCGCCGCCACCATGTGTCGGTACGCCTGCCGCACGTGCTGCCGCTGCTGCGTTTCGACGCCGTGCTGGTCGAACGCGTACTGTGCAACCTTCTCGAGAATGCCGCAAAATACACGCCGGCAGGCGCGCGCATCGAGGTGTCGGCCGCGATGCGTGGCGACATGGTGGACGTCATGGTCCATGACAACGGCCCGGGCCTGAAACCCGGCAGCGAAGAACGGGTCTTCGACAAGTTCATGCGCGGCGAGCGCGAATCGGCGCTTCCCGGCGCGGGCCTGGGACTGGCCATCTGCCGCGCCATCGTCGAAGCGCACGGCGGCAGTATCCGCGCCTGCGCTTCGCCGCTGGGCGGCGCCGGCTTCGTGTTCTCGCTGCCGGCAGGAAGTCCGCCCGACACGCCCGAACCCGAGTTGGCCGAAGGCCCTGATGGAAGCGAGGAATGAACGACAAACCCAACGCGCTGCTGATCGAGGACGAACCCCAGATCCGCCGTTTCGTGCGTGCCGCGCTGGAGCAGGAGGGCTGGCAGGTGCACGAGGCAAACAGCATGGCGCGCGGCCTGATCGACGCCGGCACCCGCCGTCCCGACATGGTGGTGCTCGACCTTGGTCTGCCGGACGGCGACGGCATCGACTTCATCCACGACCTGCGCAAATGGTCGGCGGTGCCGGTCATCGTGCTCTCGGCCCGTTCGATGGAAAGCGAAAAGATCCGCGCGCTCGACGCCGGGGCCGACGACTATCTTACCAAGCCTTTCGGCACCGGCGAACTGCTGGCACGGGTGCGCGCCACGCTGCGGCGCCAGCGCCAGCCCGCCACGCGCGAGGACGGCAGCGTGCGCTTCGGCAGCGTCGCCGTCTATCCCCATGACCGCAGCGTCACCCGCGACGGTCAGCATGTGCACCTGACCCCGACCGAATACCGGCTGCTGTCGGTCCTGGTCGGCAATGCCGGCCGGGTCGTGACCAACCCGCAGCTGCTGCGCGCCGTCTGGGGGCCGGGCCATGCGGAAAGCGGCCATTACCTGCGCATCTACATGGGGCACCTGCGCCACAAGCTGGAAGACGACCCGGCCCAGCCGCGTTACCTGCTGACCGAGACCGGCGTGGGCTACCGCCTCTGGCTCGGCCAGTAGCGAGAGGCCGCGAAATCCATTCTTGCGCCGCCTGTAAACACGGTCGTGTAGACTGCAATCACGTACTTATTTGACAACGCGACCGCAGTTTCTGAAGCACTGGGCCGAGCATGAGCGCAAACCTGACCGGACACTTGTCCCCGGATGATCCCGGGCTGTCGCCCGTCACGCGGTCGATGGTGGCCCTGCGCGGGCCGATCGTGGAGGCCTGGATGGCCGAGGTGCGCAGCACCGTGGCGCAGGCAAGGGAACTCCCTGTGCCCATCCTCGAAAACACGGTGCCGGCCTATTTCGACACCCTGGCGGCGCTGCTGACGCCGGGCTATTCGGCGCGCCTCGTCACCGACCTCGGCGCCGTGGCCAGCGAGCATGGCGGCGAGCGCGCCCGCATGACGCTGTACGATGCCACCGCCGTCATCCACGAACTGCAGATCTTCCGCGACGTGCTGCTGCGCGAACTGGCACGCCATGGCGTCACGCTCGAAGAAGCCCAGCGCGCCACCGTGTATGCCCATGTGGACGCGACCATCCGCGAAAGTGCGAATGCCTTCACCGTAGTGCAGGCGGCCTTGCGCGAGCAGTACGTCGCCACGATGGCGCACGACCTGCGTACTCCCTTGTCCACCGCCCAGATGGCGGCCGAGATGATCAACCACACCTCGAACGATCCGAATGCGCGCCGCTTCGCCGAGAAGATCGTGGCCAGCACCCAGCGCATCGACGGCATGACACGCGAACTGCTCGACCGTATCGCCTTCAGCAAGACCGGGCCGGTGCGGCTCCAGATCGAACGCATCGACCTGGCGGCATTGGTGCGCGACATCGTCCGGTCGGCCGAAGTCCTGCATCCGATCGAACTGGCGCTCGAAGCCGATCCCGTGGAAGGCTGGTGGTGCCATGAGGCAGTCCAGCGCGCCATCGAAAACCTGGTCAACAATGCGATCAAGTACGGCGCACGCGAACCGGCGATCCGGCTGACCGTGTCGACCACGGTCGAGCGGGTGCAGGTGATGGTGCATAACCAGGGCCCGGCGATCGCCCCGGAAGACAGCGAGAGCATCTTCCAGCTCTACCGCCGCGCCGGCAGCCAGGGCCTTGGCGACAGCCAGGGCGAGGGCTGGGGCCTGGGCCTGCCTTACGTGCGGCGCGTGGCCGAGGCGCACGGCGGCAGCGTGCTGATGTCCAGCTCCGTCGAGGACGGCACCGTATTCGTGATCGACCTGCCGACCGATGCGCGGCCCTTTGCCGGGGCGCCCACCGCCGCCTGAGGAAGGCTCAGGCCGAGCGCTTCGACATCGTGCCGTGCCCGCCCACCGGCTCGGTCTCGAAGCGCTCGCCGAAGCCGGCGATCAGCGGCCGGCCCCTGGCGATGGCGGCCTGCACCGACGGCAGCGACAGCGAGGCCCTGTGGCTGGCCTGGTCGATCCAGGTTTCCGTGATCCAGAGCGCGTCGGCATCCAGCTTGTCCTTGGCGATGCCGTAGCTCAGGCACCCCGGCATCGCCGCCGTGCCTTCCAGCAGGATGGCGATGAGGGCGTCGCGCTGGCCCGGCTGGGCGCGCATTTTTCCGATCAGTCCGTACATGGGGGTGCTTTCCTTCCTGTCTGGGGCGGCCTGGACGGCCAGGGGCAGGGCGGCCAGTGCGGCGACGGCGGTGCGGCGTGTGATGGTCATTGGCTGGTCCCTGTTAAATGGAAAACAAGTATAGGCGCACGGGGCAGGCCGCTGCAACGGGAAGCGCACGGTGTCTGTATCACAGCCCAACCATGCCGGGTTAAGATGGCGCTTTGCCAAGCCCAATGGATATTCCGATGCGCCTTTCCCGCCTTGCCCTCGCCGCCGCCTTCACCCTGCCGGCAAGCGTCTCCGCCCAGCAGGCGCCCACTGTGTCCGAACCCGTCCTGCGCGGCCACCTGGCCTTCCTCGCCGACGACCTGTTCGAGGGACGCGGCACCGGCCAGCGCGGCGGCGACCTCGCGGTGCGCTATCTCGAAACCCAGGCCGCGATCATCGGCCTGAAGCCCGCCTATCCCGCGAACAAGGAGGGCGGCTACCGCCAGAAGGTCGAGATCGAAGGCACGAAACTGCTGCCGGGCAGCGCGGTCAGCTTCCAGGCCGGCGGCAAGCACTTCAGCCCGGAAATCGGCAAGGGCATCGTGTTCGGCACCGCCAGCGGGCGCACCCAGCTCGCTTTCGATGCGCCGCTGCTGTTCGTCGGCTACGGCGTGGTGGCGCCCGAGGAGCAATGGGACGACTACAAGGGCGTCGACGTGAAGGGCAAGATCCTGGTCATGATGGTCAACGATCCCCAGCCCACCGCGCAGGAACCGCAGCGCTTCGCCGGCAAGGCCTACACCTGGTACGGGCGCTGGCTGTACAAGTTCGAGGAAGCGGTGCGCAAGGGCGCCGCCGGCGCGCTGCTGATCCACACGCTGCCTTCGTCCTCGTATCCATGGAGCGTGCCGGCCAACGGCTTCTCGCACGAGCGCTTCCACCTGGCAGGCCCCGGCAATCCGATCGAAGGCTGGCTGCACGAGGACACCGCGCGTGCACTGTTCGCGGCCGGCGGCTTCGACCTCGACGCCTTGCGCGCCCAGGCCGAGCGGCGCGACTTCCGCCCGGTGGACCTGAAGATCGGGGCCAAGGTCGAGCTGAAGTCGGCCATCCGCACCGTCGAGCAGTACAACGTGGTCGGCATCGTGCCGGGCACCGACCCGAAGCTGAAGGCGCAGGCGGTGGTGTACTCCTCGCACTGGGACCACATGGGCATCGACGAAGCCGCGCAGCCGGGGAAGACCGACCGCATCTACAACGGCGCCATCGACAATGCCTCCGGCACCGCCGCGCTGCTGGCGATGGCGGCCGAAGCCGTCAGGAAGCCGGCGCGCCGCACCCAGGTCTTCCTGTGGCCGGCCGCCGAGGAGCAGGGCCTGCTGGGCAGCGCCGCCTACGTGAAGAATCCCGTGGTGCCGCTGGCGCAGACCGCCGCCGACCTGAATCTCGACAGCCTGAACTTCGTCGGCCGGACCAGGGATATCGGCGTGCCGGGCGCCGAGCGCAGCACCCTGTACGACACCGCCGCCCAGGTGGCCAAGGGCATGGGCCTGAAGCTGGCGCCCACCATACCCGACCTGTCGGGCGCCTATTTCCGCGCCGACCATTTCAACTTCGCCAAGGCGGGCGTGCCGGCCTTTAACGTGGGTTCGGCCGTGTTCTCGGGCGACGGCCATTTCGAGTTCGCCCACGACCATACGGCGTCGAGCGGGAAGATGGTGGGCTTCAAGAAGGACTACCACCAGGTGAGCGACGAGTACCGCGCGGACTGGGACTTGTCGGGCATGGTGCAGCAGGCCCAGTTCACGCTGAACCTGGGCTACGCGGTGGCCAACGCGCCCGCCATGCCGGCCTGGAAGAAGGGCGAGCCCTTCGGCAGCGTCAAGCGCTAGCGCATGTGCCGGCCGCGTCGGCCACGATCTTGTCCAGGCTCGCCATGTCCACCGGCTTGACCAGGTGGTGGTCGAAGCCGGCGGCGGCGCTGTTGCGGCGGTCCTGTTCCTGGCCGTAGCCGGTCACCGCGACCAGGGTCGCGCCGGCGCTGGCCGGATGGCGGCGCAGGCGGCGTGCCAGTTCGTAGCCGTCCATCTCCGGCAGCCCGATGTCGAGCAGACAGAGGTCCGGGGCAAAAGCGGCCGCCTGCGCCAGCGCCTCGTGCGAATCGTGCTCCACCCGCACCTCGTGGCCCTGCGCCGCCACTACCATGGCCAGCATCCGGGCCGCGTCGACGTTGTCATCCACTACCAGCACTTTCAGGTGCCCGCCCGCCGCGGCCTTGTCGCCTGAAGCGCCGGCGTCGGTGCTGCGTTCGACGCAGCGCGGCAGGCGCACCGTGAAGGTGGTTCCCATGCCCTGGCCGCCGCTGGCCACGTGCACGCTGCCGCCGTGCAGCTCGACCAGGCTGCGCACCAGCGCCAGGCCGATGCCCAGGCCGCCGAGCGAGCGGTCCGGCGTACGTTGTCCCTGCACGAACATGTCGAAGGCCCGTTCCAGTTCGTCCGCCAGCATGCCGATGCCGTTGTCGCGCACCTCCACCAGCACCGCTTCACCAGCGGCCGTCACGGAAACCTCGATCCGGCCGCCGCGCCCGGTGAACTTGGCCGCGTTGTGCAGCAGGTTGCCCACCACCTGCACCAGGCGCTTGCGGTCGCCCAGCACGAAGCAGGGCTGCGGCAATACAGCCACTTCCAGCTGGTGTTCCTTGTCGCGCACCAGTGCCTGCACCTGTTCGATGGCCTCCAGCACGACGCCATTGATGTCGGTGCGTTCCTTGCTCAGGACCACCAGGCCGCGCGTGACGCGCGAGACGTCGAGCAGGTCGTCCACCAGCCCGGCCATGTGGCGCACCTGGCGCGTGATGATGGCGCTGACCTGCCTGATGCGCGCCGGGTCGAGTCCCTCCTGGCCGAGGAGCTGGGCGCCGGAGGAGATCGGCGCCAGCGGGTTGCGCAGCTCATGCGCCAGCATCGCCAGGAATTCGTTCTTGCGCTGGTCGGCCTGGCGCAGGGCTTCCTCGGCGCGCACGCGTTCGCTGATGTCCTGCATCGTGCCGCGCAGCGCCACCACACGGCCATCCGCTCCATGCACGCTCTCGCAGCGGTAGTCGAGCCAGATGCGGTGGCCGTCGGCGTGGACCGCGTGCAGCTGCAGCTTGCCGCTGCCGCCCACGCGCACCAGTTCCGAGGTCAAACGCTGCACCTGCAGCCACGACTCGTCGAGCAGCACGCTGCCGCGCTGCTGCGCGAAAGGCGGCAGCGTGCGCCCGAAGATGTGCGGCACCGAATCGGAAACTTCGATTTCTTCGCTGTCCAGGCTCCAGTGCCAGGTGCCGAAGCGCGCCAGGATGTGGGTCTCGCGCAGCGCCGACTCCTTGGCCGCCAGCTGGCGCGCACGCTCCGCCAGCAGGGCGGCGGCGTCGCCGATGGCGGCCGCCACGTCGGCGGCCTCGCGCACGTGCACTTCGGTGAAGGGCGGCGGGGTTTCTCCCCTGCCGAGCGCCAGCGCCTGGCCCGACAGCGCCTGCACCGAGCGTGCCAGGCGCCCGCCGATCAGCCATGCCAGGCACAGGCCGATCGCGAACAGCAGCACGGCGACGCCCGCCATGAGGGCGAGCTGTCCCATCAGTTCCGTGAGCAGGCTGGCGCGCGGGATGCCGATCGCGACGCCCCAGCCGCTGTGGGAAGAGCGCGCGAAGGAAGTCAGCAGCGGTACGCCCTCGCGCGAGCGCGAATCGATGGTGCCCTCCTGGCGGCTGGCGGCGGCGGCGCGCAGCAGCGGGTTGACCGGCTGGCCGACCGAGCGGTCGCGGTTCATGTTGCGGTAGAAGATGATCCCGTTGCGGTCGAACAGGGAAGCCACCGCGCCCTCCGGCACCAATTGCGGGCTCAGGAGACCGTCGAAATGTTCGGTCCGCATGCGGACGCTCAGGACGTAGCGGATCTCGCCGCCCACGCGCACCGGCACGTCCACGCTGGTGGTCGGGCGCCGGCTCAGCGCGCCCTGGAACACGTCCGATACCGATGGCCGGCCGCTGGCGAACACCCGCGCCAGCTGCGGCGACGGATCGAGCGGCAGCGGCGCGCCGTAGGCGGCCGCGGTGTTGAGGAGCTGCTGCCCGCTGCGGTCGCGCAGCACCACGTTCATGCGCCCGCCGGCGAGCGCCAGGGCTTCGCGCGCCTGGCGGTGCACGCGTGCGAAGTCGCCCGCCTCGAGCGCGTCGATGGTGGACAGGGTCTGGGCGATCGACTGGGCCTGGCGCAGCTTGTTGTCGGTGCTTTGCACCAGCGCGCGCACGGTCTGCAGGGTGTTCTTCTCGAACTGGGTGCGCGCCTTCTGGTACTGGTGGACGAACAGGATCGATGCGCCGAGGGCGCCGGGCAGCAGGGTCGCCAGCACCAGCCAGAACAGGTAGGCGCGCAGGGGCCGGCGGACGATGGAGGAAGAGCTGTCGGGCACGTTGGGGTGGTGGTCACGGGAACGGCATGATTCTACGTGACATTGCGGCAACGCAGCGATTCGGGCGTGTGCCGCGCTCAGCGGGCAGTATCCGGTTCGAAGGGCGCCAGCTCGTCGTCGACGCTCACGCCCAGCCCATGGATGGCCGGGCGCAGGGCGGGTACGGCGCGGATCCGCAATCCCCACCGGCAGACCTGGGCCTGGATCCGGCACTGCTCGAGGTAGAGTGCGCAGCGCGCCAGGGTCGGCGCATCCCGACAGCGCAGGGCATAGGTCGGCTCGGGGGCGGCGAGGATGCGCACCACGCGGCCATCCTCGTCGCGCAGCAGGTCGCCGTGGTGCAGAGGAGTCCCGCAAGACATGTTCAGCGCCACGGCTTCGCCCGAGGCCAGCATCGCCTGCAGGCGCGCGCCCGCCCGCCGCTCCCAGGGCAGCGCCAGCACGCCGTGCACGCGCGTGGCGTGGTCGATGCGGTTGGTCAGGGTCAGCATGGCGTTCCGGGTCAGCGGCGTGCGCGCGGGAACAGCGTCTTGTACCAGATCGCGGTAGGACGCCAGTGGCCGTTCGGGCTGCAGGCGTAATCCGGCAACTCGCCGACGCGCGTGAAGCCCGCCTTGCCGTACAACTGCTCGGCGCCGGAGCCGGCCTCGGTATCCAGGAACAGCAGGCCGCGGCGCAGGCCCAGCGCCTCCACTTCGGCCGCCTGCAGCAGGGCGGTGCCGACGCCGCGCCGCCGCATCGTGCAGTGCACCAGCATCTTTTGCAGCTCGGCGCGGTTGCTGCCGTTCGGTTTCTGGCACAGCTCGAGCTGCACGGCGCCGACCAGCACGCCATTGCGTTCGGCCACCAGCAGCACCCGGCTGCCGGCAGCGACATCCCGTTCGACGCCGCTCCAGTAGGCGTCGAGCTGTTCGTCATCGAGTCCGGCCAGGAAACCAAGCGAAAAGCCATCGGCCACCGCGTCGAGCAGCAGGGTTGCCAACTGGGTGCGCACTTCGCGCATGGCGCGCGCGTCGAGTCGTCGGATGATCATGCGGGCCTTCCTGTCGAATGCGGTGTCATGCATCACTGCAGTGCAGAAAGCGTGCCAGGCCCGGCAGCGTTGCATGCATGCCATACGGCGCACCGTTTTGGAAAAAAAATCCCCAGTTTTGTCATTCCTCTATCGAGTTCGCACTGGAATGGACGTAATGTATCTTGCGTTCCGGCAATTACGGTCGGACTAATTGAACAGAAAGCAAGAAGATGGACTCTCAGAACACGACCCAAGACAAGGAAGTGCTCTCTTTCCGGCTGGCGAAGGAAGAGTATGCAATCAGCATCCTGAAGGTGCAGGAAATCCGCGGCTATGAAGAGCCGACCTTGCTGCCGAGCGCGCCGGCCTGCATCAAGGGCATCATGAACCTGCGCGGCTCGATCGTCCCGATCGTCGACATGCGCATCCTGTTCGATCTCGGCGAGCCGGTCTACGACCAGTTCACCGTCGTCATCGTCCTGAACATCAAGAACCACGTGATCGGCATGGTGGTGGACAGTGTCTCGGACGTCGTCACCCTGAGCGAAGACCAGATGCGCCCTGCGCCCGAAATGGGCTCGAGCGCCGATGGCGACTACATCACCGGCCTGGGTACCGTGGGCGAGCGCATGCTGATCGTGCTCGACATCGACCAGCTGATGAGCTCGGAGAAGCTCGGTCTGATCAACGGCGTGCAGAAAGCCGCATAAACCCATGAACTACGGCCGGCGGGACGTCGGCAATATAAGGAAAATCACCATGAACTTCGCTAACTTGAACATCGGCAAGCGCCTCGGCCTCGGCTTCGGCACCATCTGCCTCATGCTCGTCTGCATGATCGGCACGAGCAATATGATGCTGGGCCGAATCAACAGCGGCACCGACGAAATCGTCAACAACCGCATGCCGCGCATCGAAACGACGGGCCGCCTGCTCGGCGAAATCGACAGCGTCGCCATCGCACTGCGCAATATCATGCTCATCGAGGAGCGCGGAGAGCGCCAGAAGCAGGTCGAGGTGGTCCTTGCCTCGCGCAAGGAAATCGACCGCATCCTGGCCGAGCTGGACAAGACCCTGCAGCATCCGAAAGCACGCGATCTGCTGGCGCAGAAGGTGAAGCATGCCAGCCTCTATGTGCAGGGCCAGGAAAAGCTCATCGGTCTGGTCAACCAGGGCCTGCTCGAAGAAGCGCGCCAGTACCTGATCGAAGACCTGCGTCCGCTGCTGGTGGACCTGAAGAAGGCGGTGCGCGAGCAGGCCGCGCTGCAGAAGACGATCGCCATGGAAAAGGCCGGGGAGGCGCAGCGCACCTACGACAACACCGTTCGCCTGATGTGGGCCCTGGGCGCGGCGGCCCTGGCGCTGGGGGCCGCCGTGGCATGGTGGATCACCCGTTCGATCACGGTCCCGGTGCAGCGCGCGCTGGAAGTGGCGAACACCGTCGCCGCGGGCGACCTGACCAGCCGCATCGAAGTCACGACCCGCGACGAAGCCGGTCGGCTGCTGCAGGCGCTCAAGACCATGAACGAGAACCTGGCGCGCACCGTCGGCACCGTGCGCAGCGGCACCGACACCATCGCCGTGGCCGCCTCGGAAGTGGCGGCCGGCAGCCAGGACCTGTCCGCGCGCACCGAACAGCAGGCCGGCTCGCTGGAAGAAACCGCCTCCTCGATGGAAGAGCTGACCTCGACCGTCAAGCAGAACGCCGACAACGCCCGCCAGGCCAACGTGCTGGCGGAAGCGGCCTCGCAGGTGGCGCAGCGCGGCGGCGCCGTGATCGGCCAGGTGGTCGGCACCATGTCCGACATCGATGCGTCGTCCGGCAAGATCAGCGACATCATCGGCGTCATCGACGGCATCGCCTTCCAGACCAACATCCTCGCACTGAATGCAGCCGTGGAAGCGGCGCGGGCGGGCGAACAGGGCCGCGGCTTCGCGGTGGTGGCGAGCGAGGTGCGCAACCTGGCCCAGCGATCGGCGGCGGCGGCCAAGGAAATCAAGGGCCTGATCCACGACTCGTCCGAGAAGGTCGCCAGCGGCAGCAAGCTGGTGGCCGAAGCCGGCGCCACCATGCAGGAGATCGTCGACAGCGTGCGCCGCGTGACCGACATCATGGGCGAGATTACCTCGGCCAGCCAGGAGCAGACGGCAGGCATCGAGCAGATCAACCAGGCCGTGGTGGAGATGGACCACGTGACGCAGCAGAACGCGGCGCTGGTGGAAGAGGCGGCCGCTGCGGCGGAAGCGATGAAGGAACAGGCGGCCAAGCTGAATGCGGCGATGGCGGTATTCCGCATCGGCGCCGCCGAAGCGGCAGCGCCGGAAGCGGTGCGCGCGCCGCAGCCGGCGTTCAGGGCACTGGCGGCCTGACGTTTTCAAGGCGCGAAAAAAAACGGCAAGCCCAGAGGGCTTGCCGTTTTGCTTCTGGGGCGTCGTTCTTAGAACGAGTGACGCACACCCACGTTGAACACCGACGGATCGGCGCCGAGCGCGGTGACCGGCGGGGCGAAGGTGCCGCCAGCGGAAGCCACGCCGAACACGCCGAGACGGTTGTTGCGCAGGCGTGCGTAGCTGCTGTACAGGTTGGTGCGCTTGGACAGGGTGTAGCTGTAGGCCAGCGAGAAGCCGTTGCCCTTGGCGCCGGATTCCAGCTTCTGCTGGTGCACCGAGGCGTAGAACTTGTTCGGGCCGACGGTGTACACGCCACCGACGGTGGTGTACTTGTACTCGTTGTTGTTGCCGGTCGGATCGGCTTCCAGGTAGGCCGCGCGCAGGTCGAAGGCGCCCACGGTGAAGCCGGCACCCAGTGCGTACTCCTTGTTGTCGCCGGTGGCCAGGGCCTCGGTCTGCTGGTAGCCGGCGCCCAGGTACAGCGGGCCGTTCTTGTATTCGGCTGCGACGCCGACCAGGTCGCCCGACGGGTTGTCGGTCTGGCGCTCGCCGGCGCTGTAGGCGGCCAGCACGGTGAAGCCGCTGATCGGGTCGCTCTTGTAGTTGACCGAGTTCGACAGGCGGCGGGTCAGGCGGTTGGTGCCGAAGCTGGTGAGGGTCGAACCGTAGAAGCCGTGGCCGAGCGGGTCGGCCGACTGGGCCACCGCGGCGATCGGACCGTATTCGCGGCCGATGGTGATGGTACCGAAGGCGCCCTGCAGGCCGACGACGGCGCGGCGCTGGAAGGTGCCGGCGGCATCCTGGGCACCGCTGTCGAGCGCGACACCGGCTTCGATGTTGAACAGTGCTTTCAGGCCGTTGCCCAGGTCTTCGGTGCCGCGAAAACCGATGCGGCTGGTGGACTGGGTGCCCGAGCTGATCACGGTGCGGCTGTCCTCGCCCGGAGCGTCGGTGTCTTCGATGCCGACCGATGCATCGGCAATGCCGTAGATCTGGACGCTGGTCTGCGCATGGGCGGCTGCCAGCGGCAGGAGGGATAAAAGGGCGATGGCCAAGCTCTTCTTTTTCATTGGGGTGATCTCCGGTGGTTGAATGGGGTTTCCGAACGCCGTTCTCGTTGTCAGTAGACAGAAACGCACAGTTGCATAAAAGCTTAAGTTACCAGTGCAATCAAAATCATGCCACGATTCCTTAGCTCTTTGCTTATTCGGTTTCCGAGAAGCATGTCTGCGTGGCCAAAAAGCCGCACGAGCCAACGCAAACTAAGTGGTTCTACTTAGTCATGTGTTGTAAATAGGTAACGGATTCGCCGGGGCGGTCCCGCCGGCACGCATGTTAGGATCGGCCCATTCACCCAATACGGAGACGACGACAACGTGCGCACCGGTATCACGCAAGCGCCCTTCGGCCACGGCCCGGACGGCCAGACCATCACCCAGTTCACCCTCACCAATGCGAACGGCATGGTGGCCAGGATCATCGACTTCGGCGGCATCATCACCGAGCTGCATGCGCCGGACCGCGAAGGCCGGCTGGCCGACGTCGTGCTGGGCTTCGACACGCTCGCACCCTACGCAGGGGACAGCCCGTATTTCGGCGCCCTGATCGGGCGCTACGGCAACCGCATCGCCGAGGGCAGGTTCACGCTCGACGGCCAGGAGTTCAGCCTGCCGGTCAACAACGGCAACAACCACCTGCACGGCGGCGCGCCCGGCTTCGACAAAGTGAAGTGGAGCGCCACGGTGGAAGGCGACAGCCTGCTCCTGTCCTACGCCAGCCGCGACGGCGAGCAGGGCTACCCGGGCAATCTGGAGGTGACCGTCATCTACGCGCTCACCGACGACAACGAGCTGGTGGTGCGCTTCCATGCCGTGACCGACCAGGCCACCCCGGTGAACCTGACCCAGCACAGCTACTTCAACCTGGCCGGCAGCGGCGACATCCTCGGGCACCTGTTGACGATCGATGCCGATGCCTTCGTCGCCATCGACGCCGCCTCGATCCCGACCGGGGCGCTGGCGCCGGTGGAGGGCACGCCCTTCGACTTCCGTGCTCCGCGCCCGATCGGCGCGCGCATCGGCGAGGACGACACCCAGCTGCGCAACGGCCAGGGCTATGACCACTGCTTCGCGCTCAACAAGCCGCAGGGGAAGGCCATGACGCGCGCCGCCCACGTGCTGGAACCGCGCTCGGGCAGGGTGCTGGAATTGTTCACCGAAGAGCCGGGCGTGCAGTTCTACAGCGGGAACTTCCTCGACGGTACGCTGGCGGGCAAGGGCCAGGCCTTTGCCCACCGCAGCGGCTTCTGCCTGGAGCCGCAGCACTTCCCGGATTCGCCCAACCAGCTGCAGTTCCCGAACGTGATCCTGCGCCCGGGCGAGGTGTACCAGACCGAATCGCGCTTCCGCTTCTCGACCGACCGCCAGGCCTGATGCCCGTTTACTCGAGCGAGATCCCCAGCCGCTCGATCAGGCCGTCGCTGCCCTGGTGCAGCGCCACCAGCAAGGTTTCGTTCTCGAACAGGAAGCGGTAGCGCGCCTGCTTGCCGCCTCCCTCGCTGCCGCGGGCCAGCAGCTCGACCGAACGCAAGGCGCCGAAGTCGCGGAACTCGGCGGCGAGCTGGGTCACCCAGCGTTGTGTGAAGCGCCCGCGTTCGGCGTCCGACAGGCCCGTGGGTACCTGGCCGGCAAGGAGCTGGCCGACCGCCGCGCGGGCACGGGCGGTGCTGGCCGGATCGCGGTCGGCGATGGCCGGCGGCCGCACCGGCGCCAGCGCGGGGAGGTAGTGCGCCGCCACCAGGTCGGCGATCTTTCCCTGGCGCGCGGCGGCCGAATTCGCCAGGACGATCACGCTGAGGCGGTCGTCGGGGTAGCGCGTCATGACGGACTTGAATCCTTGCCAGGCGCCGCCGTGCATCACCGTGCGGTGGCCGGCTTGGGTGCCCAGGTACCATCCGTAGCCGTACGGTCCCTTGCTGCCATCTGCAAGCCGCGGCGGCGTCCAGCTGGCCTGTTTCATGCGGGCGTCGAGGATCGTGTCGCCCTCGAGCGCCATGTCCCAGCGCGCCAGGTCGCGCGCGCTCAGGTGGATGGTGCCGTCGGCGGTCCGGTTCAGGCTGGGCGCCACCCAGCGCTGGTTCTGCAGCTTGCCGTCGATGCGCTCGTAGCCCGCGGCGCGTCCGGGAACGATATCCGCTTCGCTGATCACGCCCGCCTTCATGCCCAGCGGCGCGAAGATGCGCTCTTTCAGCTGCTCGCCGAAGAACTTGCCGCCGACCCGAGTGCAGATGAAGCCGAGCAGGTGATAGCCCGCGTTGCTGTAGGCGAAGCGCTCGCCGGGCGCGAACAGCAGCGGCATCGATGCTTCCAGCGCGACCAGCTCTTCGTCCGTGTAATCCTTGCGCAGGTCGATCCTGGTGTAGGGATCGCCCAGGCCGGAGGTGTGGGTGAGCAGGTGGCGGATCGTGATGCCGGCCCATGCGGGCGGCGTGTTGTCCAGGTAGCGCGAGACCGGGTCGTCGAGCTTCAGCTTGCCCTCCTTCTCGAGCAGCAGCACCAGGGCCGCGGTGAAGGTCTTGCCCACCGAGGCCGACTGGAACACGGTATCCGGCGTCACCGGCACGCCGTGCTCCACGCTGGCCAGGCCATAGCTTCCCTCGCGCACGATCCTGCCGTCCTTGACCACCACCAGCGCCAGGCCCGGCACCCCGCGCCGCTGCATCTCGCGCCGGATAGCATCGTCGAGGGCATCGGCGCGGACGGTGCCGGCGAACAGGCCCGCCAGCAGGGCGAGCGGAATCGAAAAGCGCATCGTGAAACCTCCGAATGGTTGAAAGCGGCCCGCATTGTAAGTGCCGGTTCGTTGACATTCCTGCCAATCCTCGTGGAATATCTGCCACGATGAACATTCCACCCGATCCGCATGCCGGCGCCGTCGACATCTGGCTGCTGGTATTCCCGAACTTCATGCTGCTGGATGCGACCGGTCCGATCCAGGTCTTTTCCACGGCCAACGACGAAGCCCGCGATGCCGGACGCGCGCCGCCTTACCGCATCCACCTGCTGGCCGCCGGCGGCGGCCAGGTGGCCTCGTCGTCCGGTGTCAGCGTCGTGTGCGAGCCCTTGCCCGCCGCGCCGCCGCCCGGGGGCACCGTCATCGTCGCGGGCGGCAGGCTCGCCGACCTGCCGGCCCCCGGGAGCGCCGCACTGGACTGGGTCAGGCAGGCCGACGCGTCGACCGCGCGCACCTGCGGGGTGTGCACCGGCGCCTTCGTGCTGGCGCGCGCGGGCCTGGTCGAAGGCCGCCGTGTCGCCACCCACTGGCAGGAAGTGCCCGACCTGCGGGAACAGCATCCGGACCTGCTGGTCCAGGACGATGCGATCACCGTCAGGGACGGCAAATTCCACACCTCCGCCGGCATCAGCGCGGGCATGGACCTGGCGCTGGACCTGGTCGAGGAAGACCTGGGCCGTGCGGCGGCCCTGGCGGCGGCACGGCGGCTGGTGCTGTTTCGCAAGCGCCCCGGCGGCCAGCGCCAGTTCAGCTCAGGTGCCCAGAATCCTGCGCAGGAGGGCGGGATCTGCGCCATGCTCACGGACTGGCTGCGTCCGCGCCTGCAGCACGAGACCGGCATCGAGGCCATGGCCGCCGCCTGCGCGCTGTCGGTGCGGACCCTGCACCGGCGGCTGCGCCGGGAAGCCGGCACCACGCCCGCGCAGCTGCTGGCGCGCCTGCGGATGGAAGCCGCCTGCCGCCTGCTCGAGATGCCGGGCATGACGGTCAAGCGGGCCGCGCGCGACAGCGGCTACGGCACCGAATACAACCTGCGCCGCGCCTTCAGCGCCCAGCTGGGCGTCCTGCCGAGCGAGTACCAGGCACGCTTCGCCTGAGGCTTATTGACAATGTATTAAGGAAACGTATCGGGCGCGGCTCGTCCGGATAGCTCGCTATAATTCGCCGATTAATTGACGGCGACACAACAAACACGGCGACAGGGTTCCCATCCCTGCGACCGGACGCCGCGGAATCGAACTGGGGCTATCCTGATGAGCAACGAAAGCAGTCTCTCCCTTTTTCCGGAAGGCGGCGCGACGCTGCCCGGCCAGGCCATCGAGCGTCCTTGGCCAGTCTTCCCTACCGTGAAACCCGACAGTTGGCCCGAAGGCATGCAAGCCATCGCCGACCTGATCCTCGCGTCGCATTTTCCGATGGCCATCGCCTGGGGCCCGGAACTGCGGCTGTTCTATAACGACGCGTATGCCGAGCTTCTCGGCGACCGGCACCCGGCGGCCATGGGCCAGCCTTTCCCGCTGGTGCGCCCGGAGCTGTGGCCGCGGTTGCAGCCCCATGTCATGGACGCGCTGGCCGGTCGGCCGGCGTATTTCGAGAATGCGCTGACCGATTTCCAGCGCAACGGCAAGCTGGAGCGGCGCTATTTTTCGGCCTCGATCACGCCGGTGCGCCATGACGGCGCGGTGATCGGCGTGTACTTCGTCCTGTCCGACTGCACCTCGCGGGTGCTGGCCGAGCACCGCCACGCCTTCCACCTGAAGCTGAGCGATACGCTGCGCGGCCTGGTGGATGCCGTGCACGTGATGGAAGCGGCCAGCCGCCTGACCGGCGAATACCTCGGCGTGGGCCGGGTCGGCTACGGCGAGATCGATGCGGCGGGGCGGATGGTCAGCGTGGAGCGCGACTGGACCGACGGCAGCATCGCCAGCCTGGCCGGCGAATCGCGCGAACTCGACAGCTTCGGGCCCGCCATCATCGGGCCGCTGCGCACCGGATGCACGCTGGTCCTCGACGACATCGCCCTCGACGCGCGCGCGGCGCCGTATGCGGCCGCCTATGCCGGCATCGGCGCGCGTTCGATGGTGATCGTGCCGCTGATCGAGGAAGGGCGCCTGGCGGCGATCTTCTACCTGCACGAGCAGCGCCCGCGCCACTGGAGCGAGCAGGAAGTCGCGCTGGCCGAGGACGTGGCGCGCCATACCCGCGAAGTGGTGCGGCGCGCGCGCGTCGAGGAATCGCTGCGCGACGAAAAGCGCGTCCTCGAGATGGTCAACCGCACCGGCCAGGCGCTGGCCTCGACGCTCGACCTGGGCACGCTGCTGCAGGCGATCACCGACGCCGGCACCGAGCTGGCGGGCGCGCGCTTCGGCGCCTTCTTCTACAGCGCCCACGACGAGCACGGGGAGCGGCTGCAGCTGTACACGCTGTCGGGCGCCTCGCGCGAGGACATGGAGCAGCTGGGCCAGCCGCGCGCCACCGACATCCTGCGTCCGACCTTCAATGGCGAAGCGCCGGTGCGCAGCGACGACATCACGCGCGACCTTCGTTACGCGGCGATGGGCGAGGGCATGCCGTCCGGCCACCTGGCGGTGCGCAGCTACCTCGCGGTGCCGGTGGTCTCGCGCTCCGGCGAAGTGCTGGGCGGGCTGTTCTTCGGCCACCCGGAGCCCGCCATGTTCACCGAACGCACCGAGCGCATCATCGCCGGCGTGGCGGCGCAGGCGGCCATCGCGATGGACAACGCGCGCCTGTACGACGTGGCGCAGAAATCCGCGCAGGAACGCGACGCGCTGCTGCAGAGCGAGCGCGCGGCGCGCGTGCAGGCCGAGCGCCTGAGCCACACCAAGGATGAATTCCTGGCGATGCTGGCGCACGAGCTGCGTAACCCACTGGCCCCGATCAGCAGTTCGGCCAGCCTCCTGTCGATGCAGTTCAAGGACGAGCCGCGCATCTGCCAGACCAGCACCATCATCAGCCGCCAGGTGCGCCACATGAGCCGCCTGATCGACGACCTGCTCGACGTCTCGCGCGTCACGCGCGGCCTCGTCAAGCTCAAGCTGGGCGTGGTCGATTTCCGCGACATCGTCTCCGGCGCGCTCGACCAGGCGCGCCCCCTGATCGCCGAGAAGGGCCACGCGGTGGAACTGGCGCTGCCCCCCGGCCCGGTGTACGTGCGCGGCGACCAGACCCGCCTGGTGCAGAGCGTGGCCAACATCCTCAACAATGCGGCCAAGTACACGCCCAAGGCGGGACGCATCGCACTGGCGCTCGACGCGGGCGAGGAACGGATGCGCCTCACGGTCAGCGACAACGGTTCCGGCATGCCGCCCGAGCTGCTGCCGAACGTGTTCGACCTGTTCACGCAGGGCGCGCGCACGCTGGCACGTTCGCAGGGCGGACTGGGACTCGGCCTGACCCTGGTCAAGCGCCTGGTCGAACTGCACCAGGGCGAAGTCGGCGCGCACAGCGAGGGCGTCGGCAGGGGCAGCAGCTTCACGCTCTCGCTGCCCTGCGTCGAGGCGGCACCCGACACCGGCAGTGGCGGCGCGCCGCTGCAGGAACAGGGCCTGCGCCTGGAGCGTCCGCTGCGCCTGGTCCTGGTCGACGACAATGCCGACGCCGCCGACAGCCTGTCCACGCTGCTGGGCGTGCAGGGCTACAGCACGGCGGTCGAATACGACGCGCGTTCGGCCCTGCGCCGCGCCCGCGCCGAACGGCCGGACGCCATGCTGGTCGACATCGGCCTGCCCGACATCGACGGCTACCACCTGGCCGAGCAGCTGCGCGCGATGCCGGAGATGCGCGACACGGTGCTGGTGGCGATCACCGGCTATGGCCAGGCCAGGGACCGCGAGCGCGCCATCGAGGCCGGCTTCGCCCACCACCTGGTCAAGCCGGTCGACATGACGGCGCTGGTACGCATCCTCGAGTCGGTGGGCGCCGCCGCGGCGCGTGCCCAGGCGCCTGCCGCTACCGCCTGACGCCGCGCGCGGACACGGTTATCATGGGCGTCCCGTCCATGAAAGGATCAGCATGTCCAGTTACGTCATCCCCGCACCGGCCCAGCCTTCGCTGGCCGTCGCCGGAAGCAGCGAACGCTTCCCGGTCCGCCGCGTGTTCTGCGTCGGCCGTAACTACGGCGCCCATGCGCGCGAGATGGGCAGCGACCCGAACCGCGAGCCGCCGTTCTTCTTCACCAAGCCGGCCGACGCCGTGGTGCCGGCCAGCGGCACGCTGCCTTACCCGCCCGCCACCCAGGACCTGCACCACGAGGTCGAGCTGGTGGTGGCGCTGGGCGCCGGCGGCGCCGACATCGATCCGGCCGACGCGATGGCGCTGGTGTGGGGCTATGGCGTGGGCCTGGACCTGACGCGGCGCGACCTGCAGGCCGTGGCCAAGGACGCCGGCCGGCCATGGGACATGGCCAAGGGCTTCGATGCCTCGGCGCCCTGCAGCCCGCTGATTCCGGCCACGACTCTCGGCCACCCGCGGGATGCCCGCATCTGGCTCGAAGTGAACGGTGAACTGCGCCAGCAGGGCAATCTGAACGAGATGATCTGGCCGATCGCCGACGTGATCAGCCTCCTGTCGCGCCTCGTCAGGCTGGCGCCGGGGGACCTGATCTATACCGGCACGCCGGCCGGCGTCGGGGCGCTCGAGCCGGGCGACCGGGTGCGGGGTGGTGTCGATGGAGTGACCGAGTTTGCATTGTCCATCGCGTAGATACCGTCCGCGCGTTCAACCAGCCAGCGAATAGCCGCGCAACTATTCAAGGTTTAGCTGAACGCGCGGGCGGGCCCGGTCAGCGCATCCCGAAAGCCCCATGGTAGTCGAAAACTGGTAGGCTATTCCCATCAATACAAGGAGCGCGGGAAGGGGAGGATGCCATGGCCGACGTGGCGCTGATCGCGGTGCACGGAATGGGGGAAACCCCGCCCACCTATGCCGACGGCCTGATGGCAGGCCTGCGCGGGCAGTTGGGGGCGCTGGCGGGACGGGTGGTGATGCGTTCCGTGTATTACCAGAAGATTTTGCAGGACAACCAGAACTATATCTGGGAGCGCACCCGCGAGCACAGCACCGTGCGCTACGCCGACCTGCGCAAGTTCGTGCTGTACGGCTTCGGCGACGCGGCCGGCCTGGAGAACCGCAAGGAGATTCCCGGCTCGGTCTACGAGCTGGCCCAGGGCGAGATCGCCAAGACCATGCTGTCGGCGCACGCCGCGCGGCCGGGCGTACCGGTGGTGTTCGTGGCGCAGTCGCTCGGCTGCCAGGTCCTGTCGAGCTATATCTACGACGCCCAGAAGGCGGCGAAACGGCAGCCGGTCAGCGCCGGCATCTGGCGCAACATCGATGCCTGGGCGAGCAGCACGCTGGACCGCCCGCTGACCGAGAGCGAAAAGACCTTCCTCGGCGCCGGCACCTGCGCCGCCCTGGTCACGACCGGCTGCAACATTCCGGTCTTCGTGGCCGCGCACAAGATCATGCATATCGTCCCGATCGACCGGCCGACCCCGCATTTCAGGTGGGTCAATTACTACGACCCGGACGACGTGCTGGGCTGGCCGCTGCAGCCGCTGCCGGGCTACCACGCGCTGGCGGAAGACCGCGTCGTCAACGCCAGCGGCGGCGTCGCCAGCCTGCTGCTGCGCAGCTGGAACCCGCTCGCCCACAACAGCTACTGGGACGACGCCACGGTGGTCGAGGGCATCGCGGCCATGCTGCGCCGCCTGGTCGGCTGAATCAGTTCGCCGGCGCCAGCCTGAACAGGGTGCGGATGTCGCCCGCCACCATGCTGCGCGCATTCATGATCGGCGGCTGGCGGTAGGGCTCGAGCCGGGCGCGCCCTGCTTCGTCGAGCAGGCCGAGCTGGTCGAGCACGGCGTACACCGCCGGGTGCAGGGCGCGGCTGTTGCCGTCCGCGATCTTGACCGCGATGCCCAGGCCCGCCGAGCGGATGCCGATCGCCTGCACCGCGTCGGCGCCGATCTTCGCCACCCAGTCGCCGCCGCCGGCGCGCATCCACGCCAGGTCGGTGCGCCCCATGCCCGAGACCATGTCCGGCCGCGCCGTCATCGCATCGAACAGCAGGCCCATGGCGCCGCCCAGTTGCGGGTCGGCGCATCCCTGCGCGAGCCGCGCATACAGGTGGGCGAGGCTGGACAGCGGCAGCGCGTAGTTCGGCGCCGAGCAGCCGTCGAGCCCGACCGGCATGCGCTCGGCCGGGATCCCCACGGCCTGCGCCAGCGCGGCGCGGATCGCCTGCTGCAGCGGATGGCTGCGCTCGACGTAGCCGCGCGTTGGCGCGCCATGCAGGCGGCACCATGCCAGGAAGCCGCTGTGCTTGCCCGAGCAGTTGTGGTGCAGCGGCGTCCAGTCGCGGTCGGTCGGCGCCTGCTGGCCGGTGAACTCGTAGAACAGCGGCGTGGCGCAGCCGCATTCCAGGTGGCCGGGATCGAGGCCGATCTTGTCGAGGATAGCGCGCACGCCCGCGAGGTGCATCTCTTCGCCCGAGTGGCTGGCGCACAGCAGCGCCATCTCGTCGCGGCTCAGGCCGAAGCGGGCAGGGCCGTCGGACAGGATGAAGGGCAGGGCCTGGAAGGGCTTGAGCGCCGAGCGCGTGAAGGTCGGGTAGTGCGGGTCGCCCGCCGCATACAGCAGACGGCCGTGGACGTCGACGACCGCGATCGAACCAAGGTGCACGTTCTCGATCACATTACCGGTATCGGGGTAGCCGCGTGTGGTGGCGACGAGGGGGATCGCTTGCATGGAATGTCTTGGCGAGTGAAAACAGCCTTACTTTAAGGTATTGCGCGGCATGCAGACGCACGTTCCGTCACAGCAGTTTTCGCCCGTCAATTCAGGCTGTATGAGACATCTGTACGGCGTGCAGACGTCGACCGCAGGCACGCATATGCATCTCCCGTCTGGTCTCGATTTTACGCATTTCGTCACGCGTTTTCGGCGTTCCAGCACATGTCGCTTGAGCGGCCGCGGCGCATCGCTACACTTCCCTCATCGCCAGACAAACACAGATAAACGCTGGCGAATCTGAACAACGTGGACCGCGCGGCGCGTGCATCGAAGCCGCACAGGTCCGACAATCAATTCGACCTGAAAGGAAGTACCCATCATGCGCACCAAACTCCTGCTGGCAGCCGCCGCCACCTTCGTCACCCTGAGCGTCAGCGCCGCACCGCAAGCCGATGCCGGGCGCGTCACCGTCGTCGGCGCCCAGCCGAAACAGACCCAGATGGCGCCTTTCATGTTCGACAACGTGCAGGGCCGCTACGACCTCGAGGATGGCCGCATGCTGACCGTCACCGGCAAGGTCGACGGCCGCAACCGTACCCTGTACGCCGACCTCGGCGACGGCCCGGTCGAGATCGTCCACATCGGCAAGAATCGCTTCGTCGCCATGAACAAGGACATGCGCCTGGCCTTCGAGCGTCCGGACAGCCGCCGCCTGCCGGACACCGTGCGCATCAGCACCCTGGCCGGCCGCCAGGTCGCACTAGCCCAGCGCTGAGCCGAAGCGCCCGGCCTGGTAATCGCTGATGGCCTGCGCGATCTCCTCGCGCGTGGTCATCACGAAGGGGCCGTGCGACACCACCGGTTCCCCGATCGGGTCGGCATGGCCGAACACCAGGACCGCGTCATGGATGGCGCGGATCTCGACCGTGTCGCCGGTCTCGTCCAGCTCCACCAGGTGCATCGGGCTGACCAGGTCGGCGTGGTTGCCTACCTGGACCACTCCGCGCGCGACGTAGAGGAAGACGTTGCGCCCATTCAGTCCGCCGAAACGGATGCTGCCGCCGGCCCGCATCTCCAGCGTGCTCATGAAGACTCCGGTGAGCGAGCGCACCGGTCCCGCGTGGCCTTCCCATGCCCCCGCAATCAGGTTCAGCGTCACCCGTCCGCCGTCCGCCGGCAGGGCCGGGATATCCGCGCGCTGCAGGCCGGTGTAGGCGGGTTCGCTCATCTTCAGGCGCGAGGGCAGGTTGACCCATAGCTGCAGGATCTCGATCGGGCCGCCGCGCTCGAGGAATTCGCGCGGCGAGACTTCCGCATGCACGATGCCGCGCCCGGCCGTCATCCATTGCACGCCGCCGGCATGGATCACGCTTTCGTGGCCGGCATTGTCGCGGTGGGCCAGGCTGCCTTCGAGGATGAAGGTGACGGTCTCGAAGCCGCGGTGCGGGTGCGGGCCGAAGGGCAGGCCGCGGTTATGCGGCGGATAGGTCTGCGGGCCGTGGTGGTTGAGGAAGAGAAAGGGATCGATCTGGTCGACGAGGCGGCCGGGCAGCGGGCGCTGCGTGATCAGGTCGCCGATATCGTCGCGCATCGCAGGGTGCAGGCGGTGGACGGCTCGAGCGGTCATGGCGGAAAGCTCCAGAGGTTTGTGGGCATCACGATACACGAAAGATGCTGTGCTAGACTCTTTGCGTTTAAGCAAGTCAAGTTTTTGCACTGGAGACGGCTCACCATGATTCGACAAACACTGCTTGCCAGCCTGCTGCTGGCTTCCTTCGCGATGCCGGCTAGCGCGGCGAACAAACCCCCGAGCGAGGTTGCGGTCAAGACCGCCAAGTATGCGGTGACCACCTACCGCAAGGACATCGTCGACACCCTGGCCAGGCTGGTGAGCTACAACACGGTGGCCGACAAGGACGTCCCGTCCGACAAGGACCCGGTCCACATCGCCTTCAAGGAAGCGCTGAAGTCCGAAGCCGAGCGCCTGGGCCTGGACTACGCCGACCACGGCTGGACCGTGATCATCGGCCTGGGACAAGGCACGGAACGGGTCGGCGTGGTCACCCACGGCGACGTCCAGCCGGTCGATCCGGGCAAGTGGAAGAAGTCGCCCTTCGTGCTGGACCGCACGAGCGAGCCGGGCAAGCTGCTGGCGCGCGGCGCCGAGGACGACAAGGGCCCGATCGCCACAGCGCTGTATGCGATGAAGTCGATCCGCGACAAGGGTGTGCCGCTGTCCAGGCGCATCGAGCTGTACGTGTACATGGGTGAAGAGTCCGACTGGGCGCCGCTGGTCGAGTTCCTGAAGACCCGCCAGCCGCCCCAGGTCAACATCACGCTCGACGCCGAATACCCGGCGGTGACGGCCGAGAAGGGCTATGGCACGGTCGCCGTGACGGTGCCGAAGGCCGGCGCTGTGGCGGCGCCGGAAGGCCAGCCCTACATGGCCGAATTCGGCGGCGGCTTCTTCGGCAGCCAGATCCCCGAGGACGCCAATGCGGTGATCGCCAACGCCACCCCGGACATCGAAAAGGCGGTGCGGGCCCGCGGCGCAAAGCAGGAAGGCATGCAGTACAGCTTCAGCTGGCAGGGCAGCAGTCTCGCCATCAAGGCCAAGGGGGTGTCGGCCCATTCGTCCAAGCCGGAAGACGGCGTCAACGCGGTCAGCATGCTGGCCGACGCGCTGGCCGTGCGCCCATGGGCCAACACGACCGCCGGCGGCGTGGTCAACTTCCTCAACGAGATGGTCGGCACCGGCATCTATGGCGAGAAGTTCGGCAGCATCGCCTACCGCGACAGCTTCATGGGCCCGATGACCTTCGCCCCGACCGTGATCAAGCAGCGTGACGATGGCATCGAGGTCTCGATCAACATGCGCCGCCCGCAGGGCAAGACCAGCGAACAGCTGACAGCCGAGGTCAGTGCCGCGCTGGCGCAATGGCAGGCGCGCCAGCTGCCGCTGGCGAATGTCGGCGTGCGCATCGGCGACCCGTGGGTGCAGAAGAATGCGCCCCACCTGCCGACCTTGATGAACGTGTTTTCCTACTTCACCGGCATGAAGAACCCGCAACCGGTGGCGGTCGGCGGCGGCACCAATTCGCGCCTGTTCCCGGGCGCGGTGAGCTTCGGCCCGACCATGCCGGGCAAGGTCTATACCGGCCATTCGGAGCACGAGTTCATCACCGAGAAGCAGTTGCTGCTGAACCTGCAGATGTACACGGCGGTGCTGGTCGAACTCGCAAAGTAAGACCACCAGCAAGGCAGCACCGCAGCATCCAGCCCCGGCACCGTCCGGGGTTTTTTTCGCCCGCTCCATCCTGTTGGGCTCGTAGGTGTTTGACGCGCCGAAATGTGTAAATAATTCTAATCATGCTGTAGGACTGGACTTACAAGGCAGCCCTGCCCTTGGGGGGGCGAAAACCGCTTCCCCTAGAGGCGACAGGGCAGGCTGCGGCCTGTGCCGCATCCCCCGGACGGCATTGCGTTGACAGCCGGAAAATGCACCAGTTCTAGAGGGAAAATGTGGCGAAAACAGCATGATAGGATCGTCGCTACGAACCGCGAGCAGACCGGGGCACCCGGTGCCTGCTTGCGCTCGTTGCTTACCCTAAGCCCGACATTTTTTGGATGCCATGCACAGCAAAGATCTCAAGAAGCCGGACGGACGCAACATCACCTTGTACAGCCAGCAGCCGATCCCGGACGGGATCCTTGCGCCCAGCCCCTTCGCCGATCCCCAGCATGCCAATCCCCACCTGCGCTGGCATCCGCTGCGCGGCGAGTGGGTGACCTTCGCCGCCTTCCGCCAGAACCGCACCTACCAGCCGCCGCCCCAGTACAACCCGCTGGCGCCGATGAGCGATCCGCAGCACCCCACCGAGATGCCGGCCGGTGACTACGAAATCGCCGTGTTCGACAACCGCTTTCCTTCGCTGGCGCTGGAGTCGCACGACCCGCCCAGCGTGACGGTGCCGACCGCGCCCGCCAACGGCCACTGCGAAGTGGTGGTGTTCACCCAGGACCCGCAAGCCGCGCTGGCCTCGCTGCCGCTGTCGCGCATCGAACTGCTGCTGTCGGTATGGGGCGACCGGACCGCGCGTATCGGCAGCCGGCAGCACATCCATTACGTGCTGCCATTTGAAAACCGCGGCGCCGAGGTCGGCGTGACCCTGCACCATCCGCACGGCCAGATCTATGCCTATCCCTTCGTGCCGGCGGTGCCGGCGCGCATGCTGGCGCAGGAGCGCGAGTACTTCCTGCAGCACGGCACCAGCCTGCTGTGCGACATGGCGCGCGACGAAGCCGCGGACGGCAAGCGTGTGCTGTACCAGGACGACGAGGCGATCGCCTTCGTGCCGGCCTGCGCGCGCTACCCCTACGAGGTGTGGGTGATGCCGAGCCGGCCGTGCAAGGATTTCGCGGCGCTCACGCCGCCGCAGCGTGCAAGCCTGGCGCGCGCGCTCAAGACCGTGCTGCTCAAGTACGAAGCCTTGTGGAACCGCCCCTTCCCCTACCTGATGGCCTGGTACCAGGCGCCCACCGACGGCGCCGGCCATCCGGAGACCCAGCTGCATGCCCAGTTCTATCCGCCCTACCGGACCAGGGACCGCCTGAAGTACCTGGCCGGCACCGAGCTGGCGGCCGGCATGTTCGCGATGGACGTGCTGCCCGAGACCACCGCCTACGAACTGCAGCAGGTGGAGGTCATCCTCGCCGAAGGCGCCGGGGTGCACGCATGAACGGCCAATTGCAACGCAGCGCCGAAGTCGCGGACAAGCTGGCGCTGCTGCGCTCCCAGCTGGCCGCGGCGGGCGCGGGGGCGATCCGCCTGCGCGGCGTCGACTGGTTCGCCTGGGTGACGGCAGGCGGCTCGAGCGCCGTGCTGCAGACCACCGACGGCGGCGTGGCCGAGGTCCTGGTCACGCCGGAAGAAGCCTGCATCCTGACCGACGCCATCGAAGCCGAGCGCCTGCGCACCGAGGAGCTGCCCGCGGGCTTCACCTTCCACATCGAGCCCTGGGCCGAGCCGGAGCTGCGCGAACGCTACGTGCAGAACGCCGCGGCCGGCCGGAGCATCCTGTCCGACCGCCCCGGAAACGGGAACGGCGCCGCCTCCGGCGAACTGCCGCTGCCGAATGCGCTGCGCCAGCGCCGCATGGTGCTCGGCCCCGACGAAGGTGCACGCTACCGCGTGCTGGGACGCGAGGCGGCCGAGGCGATGAGCGAGGTGCTGCGCCGCGCGCGCCCCGACTGGACCGAATACCAGCTGGCGGGCGCCGGCGCGGAAGCCTTGTGGCGGCGCGGCATCCATCCGGCACTGGTGCTGGCCGCCGGCGAACGGCGCCTGCCGGCCTACCGCCATCCGACCCCGACCAACGAGCCGATCGGCGCACGCGCCATGCTGGTGTTCTGCGCGCGCCGCCACGGCCTGTACGCCAACCTGACCCGCTTCGTGAGCTTTGGTCCGGCACCCATCGATGAGCAGCGCGCGCTGATGGACGTCGAAGCCACCGGCCTGGCGGCGATCCAGCCGGGCAAGTCGCTGTCGGCCGTGTACCACGCGCTCGAAGCGGCCTACAAGCATGCCGACCGCGAAGCGGCGATCCGCGAGCACCACCAGGGCGGCATCACCGGCTATCGGGCGCGCGAGATCGTCGCCGGCCCCAGCACCGCGACGCTGCTGGAAGAGGGCATGGCCTTTGCGTTCAATCCGAGCTTCGCGGGCGTCAAGATCGAAGACACTTTCCTGCTCGGCCCCGACGGGCTCGAGAACCTCACGTTCGACCCCGGCTGGCCGGCGGCGGACGTACATGGCCGCAAGCGGCCCCTTTGGCTGGAGGCGCAAGCATCATCATGATGAACACCGACACCTTCTTCGGCGGCGCGCCTGAAGTGAACGCGTCGGCCCCCGGGCGCGTCAACCTGCTCGGCGAGCATACCGACTACAACGACGGCTTCATGCTGCCGGTGGCAACCCCGCAGCGCACGCTGGTGGCGATGAGCCGCAGCGGCGACGAGCATTTCCACTTCTACTCGCCTACTTTCGACAACACCGTCACCTTTGCCCAGGACGGCAACGCGCCGCAGGGCTACGGCAGCTACATCGAGGGCTGCATCCGGCTGGTCCAGGCCGAGGGCATGGAGGTGCCGCCGCTGCGCGTCTACATCACCACCGACCTGCCGGTCGGCTCGGGCCTGTCGTCCTCGGCGGCGCTCGAGGTGGCGACCCTGCGCGCCATGCGCGCGCTGCTCGGCTTCGAACTGGACGACGTCAAGCTGGCGCGCATCGCGCAGCGCGCCGAGATCGAGTACGCGCACGTGAACTGCGGGATCATGGACCAGATGGCGTCCAGCCTGTGCGACGAGGACAACATGCTGTTCATCGACGCACGCACGCTGGAGCACCGCCTGGTCAAGATGCCCCCTGGCACCGAGCTGATCGTGGTCGACTCGGGCGTGGCGCGCAAGCTTGCGGCCAGCAAGTACAACGAGCGCCGCGCCGAGTGCGAAGAGGCCTCGCGCAAGCTGGGCGTACAGGCGCTGCGCGACGTGCAGGACCCGGCCTCGGTGGAACGCCTGCCCTCGCCGATGCGCGAGCGCGCCCGCCACGTGGTCCTCGAAAACCTGCGTGTGCTGGAAGCGGCGCAGGGCGTGAGCGCCGAACGCTTCGGCGAACTGATGAATGCCTCGCACTTCAGCCTGCGCGACGACTATGAAGTCTCGATCCCCGAGCTGGATGCCTTGTGCGAGGCACTGCGCGCCGCTCCCGGCGTACTTGGAGCGCGCCTGACCGGCGCCGGCTTCGGCGGGGCCTGCGTGGCCTTGTGCCGTGCCGGGCAGGCGCAGGAAGCTGCCGCCGCCGCGTTGGCGGCCTACAACAAGAACGGACGACAGGGCCGGATCCTGGTTCCGGTTCCGACTGAACAGAAAGGACAACAATGAATCAGTTTGAATACCCCCGTCCCCAATTGGTACGCGACAACTGGATCAACCTCAACGGCAAATGGCGCTTCACCTTCGACGACGAGCTGCGCTATGCACAGCCGGAAGACGTCGCCGAGTGGACCCATGAAATCAATGTGCCCTTCGCCGTCGAGACCGAGCTGAGCGGCATCCAGGACACCGGTTTCCACCGCGCGGTGTGGTACCAGCGCGAGTTCGAGATCATGCCGAACCACAAGCGCACCATCCTGCATTTCGGCGCAGTCGACTATGCCGCGCGGGTCTGGGTCAACGGCCGCCTGGTGGCCGAGCACGAGGGTGGCCACACTCCTTTCCAGGCCGACATCACCGGCTCCATGAACGCCGACGGCAAGCAGGTGGTGACCGTGTTCGTCGAAGACGATCCGGCCGACCTGGCCAAGCCGCGCGGCAAGCAGGACTGGCTGCTCGAACCGCACTCGATCTGGTATCCGCGCACCACCGGCATCTGGCAGACCGTGTGGGTCGAGCAGGTGGAAGACACCTACATCGCCTCGCTGCGCTGGACGCCGATCTTCGAGACCTACGAGATCGGCTGCGAGGTGTTCGCGGCCGGCCACACCCAGCAGGAGCTGTTCGTCGAGGTCAAGATCTGGCACGGCGACCAGCTGCTGGCGGACGACTACTACAAGCTGCTGCAGGGCGAGGCGAACCGCAAGATCGCGCTGTCCGACCCCGGCATCGACGATTCGCGCAACGAGATCCTCTGGAGCCCGGAACGCCCGACCCTGCTGGATGCCGAGGTGACCCTGCGCTGCGGCGACCGGGTGCTCGACCGCATCCGCTCGTACACGGCGCTGCGCTCGGTCTCGATCAACCGCGACCGCTTCATGCTCAACGGCCGTCCCTACCAGCTGCGCCTGGTCCTCGACCAGGGTTACTGGCCCGAATCCTTCATGACGGCGCCGTCCGACCAGCACCTGAAGCGCGACGTCGAACTGGTCAAGCTGATGGGCTTCAACGGCGTGCGCAAGCACCAGAAGATCGAAGACCCGCGCTTCCTCTACTGGGCCGACAAGCTCGGCCTGCTGGTGTGGGAAGAGATGCCTTCGGCCTACCGCTTCAGCTCGCGCGCCATCACGCGCATGGTGCGCGAATGGACCGAAGCGATCCAGCGCGACTACAGCCACCCCTGCATCATCGTGTGGGTGGCCTTCAACGAATCCTGGGGCGTGCCGAACCTGACCCTGACCCAGGCGCACCGCAACGCGGTCGAGGCGCTGTACCACCTGACGCGCACGCTCGACTCGACCCGGCCGGTGATCGGTAACGACGGCTGGGAAGCCTCGGCCACCGACATCCTCGGCATCCACGACTACGACTGCGATCCGGAAAAGCTGCAGGCGCGCTATGCCGTCACCGACCCGGTGCGGACCCTGTTCGATCAGCGGCGTCCGGGCGGCCGCATCCTGACCCTGGACGGCTTCCCGCACCGCGGCCAGCCGATCGTGCTGACCGAGTTCGGCGGCATCGCCTACGATCCGAAGCAGAATCCGGATGCCGACAAGACCACCTGGGGCTATTCGCGGGCGCACTCGTCCGAGAGCTATTTGTCGCTGTACCGCGACCTCCTGAGGGTGGTGAACGAGACCTTCATGTTCAGCGGCTTCTGCTATACGCAGTTCACCGACACTTTCCAGGAAGCGAACGGCCTGCTCAACGCCGACCGTACGCCGAAGCTGCCGCTGGAGGTGATCAGTGCCGCCACGCGCAACGTCACGCTGCAGCGTAAGGAGATCGAAGCAGAAGGAGATGGCTTGCCTGGCGGAACGGGCATGCCTTGATCGCGTGCAGGGCTGACGAACGACGCGCACCAGCGATGGTGCGCGTTTTTGATTGTGAGGCCTGCCTAGCGCTGGATGACGCCGCTGGTGACGTTCACGCGGTCGCCGCTGCGGAAATCCGGCGTGGTGTCCTGGGTAATGACCTGGGAGCTGCCGTCATCCATGCGTACCGTGACCCGGTAGCTGTTCGTGCTGGCGGTCGCGCCGCTCGAGCCCGTGCTGCCGGTGGCGCCGGAGCTGCCCGAGCTCGCGCGCGGGATGACCTCGATCGCAAGGACCGTGCTGTTCGGCGGGGAGCTGGCCGCTGTCGAGCTGCCGGACTGGTCCCAGCCGGTCGATCCGCTGGTGCCGCTGGTGCCAGAGCTGCCCGAGGTGCCGGTGCCCATGGTGCCCGTGCTGCTCGAGCTGCCGCTGCTGCCGGTGGGGTTGCCGGACGCATCGGTGGCGCTGCCGGAGCCGTAGCTGGTGGAGCCGCCGGTGCCGGTTGCGCCGCTGGTGCCGCTCGAACCGCCCGAGGTGGCGCCGTTCGGTGACTCGCCGCCGCGCATGCCGGCGCACCCGGCCAGGCCCAGCGATACAGCCAGCAAGCCCGCCAGGAGCATGCTCTGGTGTGTGTGCTTCATGATCAACTCCTTATGGTGGATGTTTGTTCGAATGCGTGACGATGTCATGCCACTGGAGTGAGAGGCGGGAAGTGCGTCAGCGTTCCAGCTGACTCGGGTTCGGCCTGAGCTGAATCAAGGTGGTTATTGGTCCGGCGGATTTTTCCGCGGCAAGAAGGGTCAGAGCGGGCGCACGACCTCTTGCCGAGGCACCAACACCGCCAGCAGGGTGCTGGCCAGCAGCGCCGCGCTGACGTCGATCATCCAGTCGCCCACGGCGCCCGTGCGGTAGGGCAGGAAGCTCTGCACCAGCTCGTCGCCGGCGCCCAACAGCGCGATCGCCAGCACGGCCTTGGCGGCGCGCGCCGGGCCGCTTCCCGCGCTGCCGAGGAACCACAGCATGGACAGGAAAGCGTAGGTCAGGCCATGCAGCACCACGCCGGGCGCGAATTCGCCCACCTCGGCACGGGCCCCGGGGATCGAGCCGACGACGACCACGCCCGCATACAGCAGCAGGGCGGTCGTGATGCGGGCGAAACGCAGGCGGGGATCGAGCAACAGGAGCGACAGGAAAGCAGGCATGGCGGAAGTACGTCGGGCAAATGCCAACGATACCATGCCAGGAATTTTCCGGTCACACCTGCCGGTGACCCGGCGGCCGACGGCTCAGATCGACAGCGCGGAAGCGCCGTTCGTATAGTGGGCGTCGAAGCAGCTTTCGCAATCGGCGCAGAAGAGGTGGGCCATGCGCACGCTGTTTTGCCGCAGCACGAGTTTCAGGTGGGTGTGCCGGCACTTGGGACAGATTTCGCGCACGCTGCCGAAGGTCAACAGGTTCAGCGGAACGCTCTCGTCGTCGAGGTGGTCGATGACGGCCAAGGGATTCAGTTCGCTCAGCACGAGGTCATCGCCCACCTGATGCTGATGGCGGCGGCAAGCGGCCGATTCGAGCGGATCTGCGTAGGTCTCGGATGCACGTAGATTCATAGGACAGGCTCCCTTGTATCGTAATGTCTCCGCAACCCTGCGGATGAGAAAAGTGCAGGGCGGGAGCTTCATCATAGCCAAATCCCGGGCAGCTTCAAGCTCTGCCGGAAGATTTTTATTGGTGTGTTGCCAATACGAAGAAAAAAATGCCCGTCAGGAACTGACGGGCACAACCCAAGATCGGGACAAGAGACGTAATCGGGTTGGTGTGTTGCACCCCGGTGCAGCACACCTGCTGCCATCACGCATATCGGTTGCGTGTATCGCAGTGATTCAAAGTATATGGGCTGATTGTGACCATGCCGTGACAGTAATCAAACGAGAACCAAAGCGCGATGAACCAAAAAAAAGGTTCATCGCACTTTCCCGGGGAACGCATCCTTGATTTTCAGGAAGAAGTAGGATGCGTCTTGAAATCCGTAGGCCATGCGCTTGATGACCTTGATGCGATTGTTGACGCCTTCCAG